>SVPO01000146.1 GCA_015065795.1 Oscillospiraceae bacterium
GTAGTTGGACACAAACAGCACCTTGAGGTACTTGCTGACCTCGGGGTCGCTGTCCACCAGACGGGCGATCTCGCCGATGAGCTTGACGATGCCCTTGGCGCGGCGATAGGTCGGGAAAGCCTTAGCGCCGAAGATGTATGCGGTGGGCGCAAAATTCTTTATGCGTCCGTCCTTGATGCCGTAATAGATATCGAGGATGGAAAGGGCATTGAGGAACTGGCGCTTGTATTCGTGCAGGCGCTTGACCTGTATGTCAAAGATGAAGCTGCTGTCCAGCTGAGCGCCGTCGTGGGCAAGAACGTGATCGGCAAGGCGCTGCTTGTTGCCCAGCTTGATGTCGGCGATCCTGCGCAGGACGTCTTCGTCATCAGCAAATTTCTCAAGCTTCTTCAGCTCATCGAGGCTGGTGATCCAGCCGTCTCCGATAAGCTCGGTGATATATGCCGAAAGTCCGGGGTTGCACAGCGACAGCCAGCGGCGCTGGGTGATGCCGTTGGTCTTGTTGTTAAAGCGCTCGGGGTAGATCCTGTACCACTCGCCGAGGCAGCTGTCCTTGAGGATCTCGGTGTGCAGCCACGCAACGCCGTTGGTGGAGAAGGTGGCGTAGACGGCAAGGCGAGCCATGTGCACAAGTCCGTTATCAACGATGTGATACTTCTTTGCCTCCTCGCCGCTGATGCCCAGCCTGCGCAGGTCGTCGCGCAGACGGCGGTCGATGAGGATGATAAAGTCGTAGATCTGGGGAATGGTGTCAAAGATCAGACGGGCTTCCCACTTCTCCAGAGCCTCGGGCATGACGGTGTGGTTGGTGTAGGCAAAGGTGCTCCGGGCGATGGCGAATGCCTCGTCAAAGCTCAGCCCTTCCCCATCCACCAGCAGACGCAGCAGCTCGGGGATGGAGCACACGGGATGGGTGTCGTTGAGCTGAACGACAAACTCCTCGGGCAGACGGGAAAAATCGCTGCCGTGCTTTGCCTTGTACTTTTTCAGGATGCTCTGCAGGGATGCCGAGCAGAAGAAATACTGCTGCTTGAGGCGCAGCTGACGACCCTCGTAGGTGCCGTCGTTGGGATAGAGCACCGCAGAGATCTGCTCGGCGGCGTTTCTCTGGGCGAAGGCTTCTTCCCTCTTGTTCTGATTGAAGGTGTCGAAATTGAACTCCTCCACCGGTTCGCTCTGCCACAGGCGCAGGGTGTTGACGCACTTGCCGCCGAAGCCGATGACGGGAGTGTCGTAGGGCACTGCTTTCACCTTGCTGCCTGCGAATTCCACGATGACGGAATCCTCGTCACGTCGGAAGGACCAGGGATCGCCGAAGTTCTGCCACACGTCCGCCTGCTCGCGCTGGAAGCCGTTTTCGATGAACTGACGGAACAGACCGTAGCGGTAACGGATGCCGTAGCCGTCCAGCGGCACGGAATGGGTGGCAGCGGAATCAAGGAAGCAGGCGGCAAGTCTGCCAAGACCGCCGTTGCCCAGCGCGGCGTCCTCGATTTCCTCAAAGACGGAGAAATCGATGCCCTCGCTGCCCAGCAGCTCACGGGCGGCGTCATTCAGCCCGAGATTGTTGAGATTGTCGTAGATAAGTCTGCCGACGAGGAATTCGGCGGAGAAATAGCAGGCGCGCTTGCCGTCCTTTGCCGGCTGAACAGTGTCATATGAGGCGCTGATGGCGGCACGGCTCACGGCATGATAAAGCTCGTTGACCGTGGCTGATTTAAGATCGTTGCGCGCAAATTCATTGCGCAGAATGGCGTATACGTTATTCTTGAAAGTCTCCTTCAGCAAGATATTTACCTCCCGTAGGTAAGAGTATATTTTCTGATTTTATCGCACAGTCCGTCGGTGAGCAGTCCCTGCCCCATTCGCCACTCCCAGTTGCCGCCGAGAATTGCCGGACGGTTGATGCGTGCCTCGGTGCCCAGCTCCAGCCAGTCCTGCATGGGAATGATGGCGGTGTGGCACACGCTTGCCATCGCCGCGCGGATGATGGCTTCGGGCAGCTGCGCGCTGCGCTTTACGCCCAGATATTCACGGGCAAAGCGGCGCACGGCAGGACGGGCATTGTCCACCAGACCGATGGTGGTGTCGTTGTCGTGGGTACCGGTGTAGACGATGAAATTCTCGCCGTGATGATGGGGCAGGAACACATTGCTCGCGTCGCTGTCAAAGGCAAACTGCAGCACCTTCATGCCGGGGTATCCGGATCTTATCTGCACCCTGCGCACCTCGGGCACGACCTCGCCCAGATCCTCGGCGATGATCTTTGTGGCACCGCGCGCCTCGTCGATGGCTTTGAGCAGCTTCATGGAGGGACCCTGCAGCCATTCACCGTTGATGGCGTTATCGGCATCGGCATCGATGGCGTAGTAGCGCACGATGCCGATGAAGTGGTCGATGCGCAGCACGTCGTATATCCGCGACGCAAAGGAGATCCTCCTGCGCCACCATGCAAAGTCGCTTGCCTCCATCACGTCCCAGCGATAGAGGGGGTTGCCCCACAGCTGACCGGTTTTGGAAAAATAATCGGGGGGCACTCCTGCCACCTTCACCGGTCGGCGCTCCTCGTCCATCCAGAACTGGTCGGTGTTTGCCCACGCGTCGGCGCTGTCCATGGAAATATAGATGGGAATGTCGCCGATGATGAGGATGCCCTTTTCGTGGGCGTAATCGCGCAGAGCCGACCACTGACAGAAGAATTTATACTGGATAAAGCTCCAGAATTCGATGTCGTCAGCAAGCTCCCTGCGGTATTTGGCAAGGGTATCGGGGCGGCGCATACGGATGTCGTCGTCCCACTTCTGCCATTCCACGCCGCCGAAGGAATTCTTCACCGACATGAACAGGCAGTAGTCGGGCAGCCAGTCCTCATTGTCTTTGCAGAATTCGATGTAGGCAGGCTCGGACTGATGCCTGCTGCGGGAGAAAGCCTTGCGAAGCACGTCAAAGCGCACGGCGTACAGCTGAGCGTAGTCAACGCAGGAGGGGTCCTCTCCCCACTTCACCGCGTCCAGCTCGCTCTTTTTAAGCAGCCCCTCGTCGCACAGGGTGTCGAGGTCGATGAAATAGGGATTGCCGGCAAAAGCCGAGAAGCTCTGGTAGGGCGAATCGCCGTAGCTGGTGGGACCCACGGGGAGCACCTGCCAGTAGTGCTGACCTGCAGCCTTGAGGAAATCGACAAACTCATAGGCGCACCTGCCCATGGTGCCGATTCCGTAATTCGATGGCAGACTGCTGACCGGCAGCAGGATTCCTGCCGCGCGCTCAAATTCGGATTTCTTCCGAGCCATCATTATCATCTCCTTGGATCATCTTAAGTATATTTACAAGCATCGGGCGACAGCCGCGCAGCTGCCGCCCGGGGATATCTCATTGCGGGGCGGTCATTCAACGCCCAGCTTCTCGCAGATGGACCGTGCGGCGGTCTTGCCGGCACCCATGGCGAGGATAACGGTAGCCGCTCCGGTGACAGCGTCGCCGCCTGCAAAGACGTTCTCTCTGGTGGTCTCAAGGGTATCTTCACGGACGACCAGACAGCCCTTGCGGTTGGCTTCGATGCCGGGGGTGGTCATGCGGATGAGAGGGTTGGGTGCGTTGCCCACGGCGATGACCACGCAGTCAACGTCGATGGTATGCTCCGAGCCTCCCACGGGAACGGGACGGCGGCGACCGGAAGCGTCCGGCTCGCCCAGCTCCATCCTCACGCACTCCATGCCG
>SVPO01000147.1 GCA_015065795.1 Oscillospiraceae bacterium
GGACCAGTGAATGAATCTGATATTCATGGGGACCCCCGACTTCGCCGTTCCGTCCCTCAACGCCGTGTGCGAGGCAGGGCATACAGTAAAGCTCGTAATTACCCAGCCGGACAAACCAAAAGGCCGAAAATTGCTCCTTACGGCTCCCCCCGTAAAGGAAAGAGCGCTGGAGCTGGGTCTGCCGGTAGAACAGCCGGAGTCCATGAGGGACGAAAGCATCCGGGCAAAAATCGCCAGCCTTGACGCCGACGCCATAATCGTTGCCGCCTACGGAAAGATCCTGCGCAAGGATATCCTTGAGGCTACTCCTCTGGGCTGCATCAATGTCCATTCCTCGCTGCTGCCCAAGTACCGCGGTGCCGCCCCCATCAACTGGGCGGTAATCAACGGCGAAAAGGTCAGCGGAGTGTCCACCATGCGGCTGGACGAGGGCGTGGATACCGGCGATATCCTGCTGCAGGCAGAGACTCCCATCGACCCCGACGAGACCGCAGGCGAGCTGCACGACCGTCTGGCGCAGATGGGCGCCGAGCTGCTGATAAAGACCCTCGAGCTTGCCGAAAAAGGTCAGCTCGATCCCGTAAAGCAGGACGACAGCCTGTCCTGCTACGCTCCCATGCTGGACAAGTCCCTGTCGCTCATCGACTGGACAAAGAGCGCGCAGCAGGTGCACGATCTCGTGCGCGGCATCCAGCCCTGGCCGGTGGCTCAGACCAGACTGGGCGGCTCTGCCCTCAAGGTGCACAGGACCCGTGTGGTGGAGGGCAGAGGCGAGTGCGGAGAGGTCATCTGCGCAAATCCCCTGACCGTCGCCTGCGGCGAGGGCGCGGTGCAGATAATCGAACTGCAGGCAGAGGGCGGCAAGCGCATGGCTGCTGCCGACTACCTGCGCGGACATCCCGTTGAAATGGGAACAGTATTAGGAAAATAACCAAGGAGGATCATCATGGATCAGTTCTGGAATGCTGTAGGCAAGTTCGGATATTTTGAATATCTCATTGCCGCGCTGGCTCTTGCGCTGCTGACGGGCATCATTCAGGCTCGTCTGAACAGCACCTACAAAAAGTACAGCCAGATCGGCAACAGCAAGGGTATGACCGGTGCCGACGCCGCCCGTCAGATCCTTGAAGCCAACGGAATCTACGACGTTCAGGTGCAGATGATCAACGGTCACCTCACCGACAATTACCATCCCAAAAAGAAGATCCTTTCCCTTTCTCCCGAAGTCTATAACGGCACCTCCGTTGCCGCTGTGGGCATCGCCGCCCATGAGGCAGGTCACGCCATTCAGCACAGCAGAAAATACGTCCCCGTCAAGCTGCGCGGTGCCCTTGTGCCCGTTGCCAACCTTGGCTCCCGTTTCTCCATGATCCTCGTGATCATCGGTCTTATCATCAGCGGAACCGCTCAGACCAATATCGGCTTCTATCTGGCTCTTGCCGGTCTGGGACTGTTTCTCTTTGCCGTGCTCTTTACCCTTGTGACGCTGCCCGTTGAGTTCAACGCCAGCCGCAGAGCAAAGAATATCCTTTCCGACACTCTCTACATGAGCGGCGAGGATATGAAGGGCGTCAAGAAGGTGCTCAACGCCGCTGCCATGACCTATGTGGCTTCTCTTGCTTCGGCAGTTCTGTCGCTGTTCCGTATGCTCGCCATCGTTTCCAGCTCCAGACGCAACGACTGATGACAGCACGCAGAGCCGCGCTGGAAGCGCTCAGACGCACCGAAAAGGGCGCGTATTCCACCATCGCGCTGGATAATATTCTTGATAAACACGATATCGACGAACGGGACCGCGCCCTTGCATCGGCGCTGTTCTACGGCGTGCAGGAGAACCAGACGCTGCTGGATGCGGCGATAGCTTCCCTGCTGCGCAAGCCCAATCAGAAGCTGGAGAGTGACGTGCGCCACATCTTGCGCATGGGCATCTACCAGCTGGGGTACATGGACAGGATCCCCGAAAGCGCCGCCGTGGACGAGGCGGTCAAGCTGACCCGTCAGACGGGGCATCCCTCCGCCGCAGGTTTCGTCAACGGTATCCTGCGCAGCTATATCCGCGCTGGCAAGCGCACGCCGCTGCCCGACCGCTCAAAGGATCCGCTGCTGTGGCTTTCGCTGAAGTATTCCTGCCCCATGTGGATCACCGAGCTGTGGGTAAACAGCTACGGCGAGGAGCTGTGCGAGGAGATAATGTCCACCTTCTCGGGCAGACCGCCAATGTTTGCCCGTGTGAACACCACGCGCTGCACGCGGCAGGAGCTTATCGGAAAGCTTGCCGCCGAGGGCGTGGAGGCGCGTGAATATCCGCTGCTGCCCGACGCGGTCATCCTTGAGGAGACCGGTGATGTGGAGCAGCTCAAGGCGTACAGGGACGGGCTGTTCCATGTGCAGGACATCGCTTCGCAGCTCTGTGCCGCAGCGGTGGGCGCCCAAAGGAGAGAGGTCATTCTCGACGCCTGCGCCGCGCCGGGAGGCAAGAGCTTCACCATGGCTCAGACCGCCGCCGACGGCTGCACGGTCATCGCCTGCGATATACATTCCTCCCGTGTGGATCTCATTGCCGAGGGAGCAAAGCGGCTGGGTCTTGACTCGGTCAAGGCGAGGCGCAGAGACGCTGCCGCCGAAGGCTCGAAGATCATCGCCGACCGGGTGCTGTGTGACGTGCCCTGCTCCGGTCTGGGGGTCATCCGCCGCAAGCCCGACATCAAAAACAAGAGCCGCTCCGAGCTGGAAGCCCTGCCGGAGCTGCAGTATAAAATACTTACCACCAATGCCGCCTGCGTAAAGCCGGGCGGAAGGATAGTTTATTCCACCTGTACCCTCAATTCCGCAGAAAATGCCGGGGTGTTTGACCGTTTCCTTGCGGAGAACGGCAATTTTGAGCCTGCGGCGCTTTCGCTGCCCGGGGGAGTCAGGCGGAAGATCGACGAGCCGGAGCATGAGCTGACGCTCTTTCCGGAACGGGACGGCTGGGACGGCTTCTTTATGGCCGCGGCTGTCAGAAAGGAATGATAGGCATAGCACTGCACGATATCCGGTCCATGACTGCCGGAGAGCTGGCTGCTCTGCTGGAGCAGATGGGACAGCCTAAGTACAGGGCAAAGCAGCTGTATAAATGGCTGCAGCAGGGGGTTGCCTCCTACGAGCAGATGACCGACCTGCCCAAGAGCCTGCGCGAAAAGCTGGCGGCGGAGTGTTACATATCCGCGCCGCGGATCGTCGAACGGCTGTGTTCATCCATTGACGAGACAAAGAAATATCTCATAGAAATGCACGACGGCGACCTTGTGGAAGCGGTGCTGATGAAGTACAATCACGGCTACAGCGTGTGCATCTCCACTCAGGTGGGCTGCCGCATGGGCTGCGTGTTCTGCGCCACGGGACGCAGCGGCTATTCACGGAACCTCACTCCGTCGGAGATGCTGGGGCAGATCACTGCCATCCGCGACCGCGAGCAGGTGAGGATATCCAACGTGGTGCTCATGGGCATGGGCGAGCCGCTGGATAACTACGACAACGTGCTCAGATTCCTTGAGCTGGTGTCGGATACCGAGGGCGTGTGCATCGGTCAGCGGCACATTTCTGTGTCCACCTGCGGTCTTGTGGACCGCATCGAGCAGCTCATCGAGCTGAGGCCGCAGTTCACCCTTTCGGTGTCGCTCCACGCGCCC
>SVPO01000148.1 GCA_015065795.1 Oscillospiraceae bacterium
GAAGTCGGCACGGGTGATATCCTCAAAGTGGCAGCGGGGACGCAGACCGGCGTCGATGGCCTCCTTGACGATGCCCAGATATTTATCCATCGCCTGACCTCGGGTCAGACCCATCTTGTTGAAGATGTGGTAGTCGGAGCAGGACACGAGGATGCCCGTCTCCTTGATGCCGATGTTGCGCACCAGCTCGAAATCCTGCTTGGAGGCGCGGATCCATGTGGTGATCTCCGGGAACTCAAAGCCCAGATCCATGCAGCGCTGGATGGCGTCGCGGTCCTTTTTGGAATAGACAAAGAACTCGGTCTGGCGCACGATGCCGTTGGGGCCGCTCAGCTTGTGCAGCAGCTTGTATATCTCCACCATCTGCTCGGTGGAGTAGGGAGAACGGGACTGCTGTCCGTCACGGAAGGTGGTGTCGGTGATGTAGATATCCTCGCACATATTCTCCGGCACGCG
The DNA here is from genome assembly GCA_015065795.1 of Oscillospiraceae bacterium. Classification (GTDB taxonomy): domain Bacteria; phylum Bacillota; class Clostridia; order Oscillospirales; family Acutalibacteraceae; genus SIG598. The sequence goes on from SVPO01000148.1 coordinate 457, forward strand.
GCGGTAGTTGAAGGCTATCTTGGGTACTTCCGTGTAGGGAAACATCTCGTGGAACAGCTCGGGCTTTTCCACATCCTGCAGCATATAATCGTAAGGATCCTGCTCCAGAAGATTTGTGCGGCGGCTGATGTTGATGTTGGACATGACTTTCCCTCTTTTCGTTGGTTTGATGACGTGCACATGGACTTCCGTTTTGTGCTCGTGTATGATTGTATACAATAATACACGGGTACCACCGCTTTGTCAATGCTTTAACACAATGAGTTGCAGATTCCGGCAACACTCTGTCGAAAGAGCCAAATGTAAAAAAAACGCGGCAGAAAAACTGTTACTGTTGACAGTAGCGCGTGAGGGTTTTATAATAATATTATACTATATATATCTGGAGGATTATTGCTATGAGTAAATGTCCCGTCTGCGGCGTAGAAAACGCCGCCGGTTCAAAGTTCTGTCAGTTCTGCGGCGCCGACATGATGCCTTTCCCCGCGGCTCCGACACCTCCCCCTGCCCCCGGGTTCATTCCGCCTCAGGAGGTATTCGCCCCCTCTGCCTCACCCGTAGGCGCTCCTGCACCCAACGCCACCCTCAGAACCAGCAGCAACGGCATGGTGTTCTATGACTACTACGGCAGCGCCACCATAACCGCACTGCGCGTCCTGATGATCGTTCTGTGCAGCCTGATCGCCGCTGCCGGCGTTTTCATGGGTGTTATGGTCATGATCGACTGGGGTGATACCGAAGGAATCCTCCTCGGTCTGGCTCTGATCCTCGGCGGCGCCGCCGCAGGCTTCCTTTACTACTTCCTGCTCAACATCGCCCTTATCAAGTACCGCAACATCTCGCTGACCGGCCGCAACACCGAGGCGCAGTTCCACGCCACCCGCGCCCAGACCGAATCCATTGAAATGCTCGCGCAGAAGGTGGACGCCATCGCTCTGTCGGTGGACCGTATGCAGGGCATAGGCGGCAGCGAAGGTCTTGAGGTTCAGCTGCAGCTGCTGGAAAACCTTGTACGTCAGCAGGCACTGCTGTCCGATCTCATCCGTGAAAACACTGCCGCTGTCCGCGAAAGCACCGCCGCCGGCAATGATGCCGCCGACCGCATGATAGCCGATGCCGAGAATGAATACAGAAGCAGTGAGGATTGGAGAATCCGCACCGAAAGCACTGTTGCCGCCTGTGCTCAGGCTATCGACGCTCTGCCCGAGCGCATGAGCGGGGTCTTTGAGCCCTTTGCCGACCGTATCGCGGCTGCCGTAGCTGCGATTCCTGCCGCCCCTGCTGCAGCCCCTGCCGCCGTCTTTGACTTCGGCGATGATGAAGATGACTCCGAGATCGAGAGCGAAAGCAAGTACAAGGTCGTTCCCAAGGCTGTGGTCAAAACCGCGCCCAGAATCGTTGCCCGTGCCGCTTCCGAGCCTGAGCCCGAGCCCGAGATCGAAGACGAGCCTGCAGCCGAACTCGAAGCCGAGGCAATCCCCGAGCCCGAGCCTGAGATCGAGGTCGAGGTAATTCCCGAGCCCGAGCCCGAAATCGAGGTCGAACCGATCCCTGAGCCTGAACCCGAAGCCGTGCCCGAACCTGAGCCTGAGGTTGAAGATGAGCCGACCCCTGAACCCGAGCCTGCCACCAAGGCTCCGGCAGGAGATGTGCCCCTATCCATGCTTATCGGACCCGGCGGCGATCTGTAATTCCCGACTCCGTCAATCAACTGTGCCGGTCCTTGTGCCCATTGCCGTGGATCGGCACTTCCGTTAATATATCACAAATCTTTTTCAGGAGGAAATAACTATGATTATCTGTCCGGTTTGCGGCGAAGCCAACGGTGACAGCTCTTTATACTGCCAGTCCTGTGCTGCCCGTCTTAACGTAGGTGCCGGTTCCGCGGTTCCTGAGCACACATCAGTCTCTTATCCGCACTCCCCTCCACGCGCTGCCTATACCAATTCCTCTGCCGGCTCACCGCCGTCCTTCTACTCTGCCTCCACCCCATCATATATTCAGCCCCCGTATGTTGTTTGCTCAAAATTTTATTATGGCGACCCCTATAAAACAAAATACGCTGACATTCTCCATGTCGTTGCCATCGTCCTCGCTTCGATATACGGAGCTCTCGGCCTGATTTCCTTCATCCTTAGCATGGGAGAAGATTTTGCCCTCGCACTGCTGTCTCTGATTATTTTCTGTATCTCCGGTCTGGTCACCTTCTTCTTAATTGATCTGAACGCCTGTACATACCGCAACGGCGCTCTCACCGGACGCAATACCGAAGCGCTCTACTATGTCCTTCAGCAGCAGGGCAATGATCTCAAGGAACAGTCCGGTCTGCTCAGCAGTGTTTCCGCCGGCCAGAACGCCATGAGCGAAATTCTTCGCAAGGAGATCGCTTCCATCAACGCCTCCGGAGATATCAACGCCTGCACTCAGGCTCTTGAGCAGCTTCCCCAGCGCCTCGCGGAGATGCTTGCCCCCATCATCACGGAAAGCGTTGCCGCCGTCGCCGCAGGCATCCCCGATGCCGTCAGACTGGCTGTTCAGGCACAGGCTGCCGAAAGCACGGAAGATGAGTCTGAGGATAAGTCCGAAGCAAATGACGAGCCTGCTGCCGCCGCTAAGGATGCCCCCGACGCAAAGGACGATAGAGATTCTGAAGCTGAACCTGCTTCCGTCAAGGTTCCCGTCCGTCAGGTAGGACAGACCTCATCACAGAGACCCCGACAGGTATCCGCTCAGCAGAGCAGCCGAAACGCCAATCAGCAGAGCTCAACGCAGCAGAACACAGCTCAGGAACCTCTCCCCTCTGCCGCGCCTGCAGCTCCTGCTCTGCCCTCCGACGATGAAGACGAGGAACCCGTCATCGTGTTGTACGATCCCGATCTTGATCCCGAACCCATTCCCACGCCCGAGCCTCAGCCGGGTGATGTCCCTCTTGAAACTCTGATCGGTCCGGGCGGCGAACTGTAGTACCCCACAGATAAAAAATCAGCAGATGCTTCCCGTCCGTCGGATGTGAAGCATCTGCTTTTCTTTTTCTGTGAGGTCACCGGTTTCTGACCGTCCACTGTCCGTTTTCATAGGTGTAGTAATTCTCGCTGAGGGAGTCGTCGTCGAACACCCTGAACATTTCCCCGAAATCCTTGGCGAGGGGATAGCTGTGCAGGTCGGCTTTGTTTATCCAGAAAACCTCCCCCTCGTCGGAGG
>SVPO01000024.1 GCA_015065795.1 Oscillospiraceae bacterium
AGTAGTGGTGGTTGTAGTTGTAGTAGTTGTTGTAGTGGTGGTTGTCGTGGTTGTCGTCGATGCCGTGGTAGTGGTGGTCTGCGCTGACGGCTCGGTGGTGGTCACGTTTTCGGCATCGTCATCCTCGCCCGGTTCGGCTTCGTCGGGCTGGAAGCTCAGGTCGGGGAGCTGTTCCTTGGCGTCCTCGATCTGTTCAAGCCACTGCTCGTAGGCGTCACGGTCGAACAGGTTGTCGCAGCCCGCGAGAGTGAACAGCATCAGGATTGCAATCAAAAACGACAAAAATCTTTTCATGTTTTACCTGCCTTTCAGAAATTTGCAGTTTAATTATATCACAGCGCAGGGTTATGTCAATTAATGGAATATACAGAAAACCGCCGCGGTGAGTACGCGGCGGTTGTGCGCTTTATCTGCGTTTTTCCTTTGATACCCTGAGGGTGGCAAGGGCGAAGAATATCACAGCCAGAACGGTGACGATCACGCAATGCACCCAGATGGGCATGACCCAGTCGCCGAACTCGAGGCTGATGCCCATCATGCGGCTGTATTCGGCGGCGTATTCGTCCATGCCGGCAAAGTTCTCCTCGATGGCCTGCGAGCACATGACGCGGCGGATGATGACCGAGGTGTGGGTGACGGGGAACAGCTTGACCAGCCACTGCACGTTTTCGCCCATCTGCCCCACGGGGACATAAACACCGGTGAGAAAGCCGGTGACGCTGCCGATGACGGTGCAGACGATCATGTAGGCGTTCTTGCTGTTTATGAAGCAGACGATGAGAAAGCCCATGGTGCAGGAGAGCAGCACCGACAGCAGTATGGCTCCCAGCATACAGAGCATATTGAAGAGGGAGAGCAGCTCACCGCCGCGCATGACGATGTACGCCTCGCCCAGCACAAAGGCGGCAACGCTGAGAATGAAGCCCACGGAAAGACCGCTGAGCACATAGCCGCCCACGATCTTCACGCGTCTGACGGGAGAGGAATAGAAGTCGCCCAGATTGCCGTCCACCTTGTCGTCAACCATAGCGCCCAGAGCGCCGATGGAGGTGGTAAAGGGAGTGATGGCGATGATGCCGGCGATCATCCAGGTGTCCATCAGGTGCTTTGGATTGACCGCGCCTTCGAAGGAGTAGGCGTCGCCGAGGAAAAGGGCGTAAAGCACCACTATGATGAACACGCCCAGCAGGGAAGCGAAAACCGCTGCCTTCTGGCGGAAATATATTCGGAGATTGCGCTGTGCAAAGTTAAGCATCCTGAAGCTCCTTTCCGGTGATGTTGAGGAATACGTCGTCGAGAGTGCCGTGGATGACCTCGAAGGTCTCCACGCGATCGCCCAGCGAATTGAGGATGGGCAGAGCGTCCATGGCGCTGTTTATGCGCAGCAGAATGACGCCGGATTTTTCTTCGTAGGTGTGACCTGCGGCGTCGAGGGCGCTGAGCAGTTCGTCACGGCGGGCAGGAAGGATGCGCAGCAGGTCGGAGCTGTGCTCCTCGCGCAGGGCGTCGGGAGTGCCCTTAGCCACGATGCTGCCCTTGTCGATGATGATGACATAATCAGCCTCGGCGGCTTCCTCGAGATAGTGGGTGGTGAGGAACACGGTCATGTCCGAGGACTGCTGCAGGCGGCTGACCGTTTCCCAGACCTCGCGGCGCGTTTTGGGGTCAAGGCCTGTGGTGGGCTCGTCAAGGAACAGGATCTTCGGGGTGTTGAGCAGGGCACGGGCGATGTCGGCGCGGCGGCGCTGACCGCCGGAGAGCTTGCCGTATCTGCGGTCGATGAATTCATCTGCGCCTACGGTCCGGGCGGCTTTCTCCACCGCTTCCTTCAGCTGTCTGCCCGAAAGACCGTAGAATCTGCCGCGCATGGTCAGATTCTCGCGCACGGTCAGCATATCATCCAGCAGGCTTTTCTGGAACACAACGCCGATGGAGCCGCGTATGGAGTCGTCGTCCTTACCGAGGATGTGACCGTCGATGGTCACCGTGCCGCTGTCCGGCTGCAGCAGGGTGCAGAGAATGTCGATGGTGGTGGATTTGCCGGCACCGTTGGTGCCAAGGAAGGCAAAGAGCTTGCCTTTTTCCGCATAGAAGCTGATGTCGTCCACGGCTTTTACGTCGCCGTAGGACTTGCTCAGATGTTCAACGCTGATGATTTTTTCCATTGATCTATTCCTCCGATGCCTGTGACTGTCCGGGCAGAGTGCGCAGCAGTACCAGTGCATAAGCTATTTCGATGACCGTGATGATGATCGATAGGGTGATATCCCAGCTGCGGTCTGTCTCCGGCGCGAAGGCGCTCAGCGCGTTGATGCAGCTGTGGGTAAGGATGCAGGGCAGCAGCGAGCCGCCGCGGTGGAAAATGATAACGAACAGGAAACCTGCCGCCGTGGCATAGCAGACCTGACAGAGATTGGAGACAAGATCGGCACCGCTGCCGTTGATGAGATTGACGATATGACCGATGCCGAAGGTAAGGCTGGATACGATTGTTGCCGAAAGGATGCTGCTTTTGCTCATCGCCCTGAACAGCAGTCCGCGGAAGATCATTTCCTCAAGGAAACCGACGCAAAGCATACTGCCCACATACAGCGCGGTCTCAAGGGGAGAATAATTCATTGCCGCGCCATGCCAGAGATTGCAGGAGGCGAGCGCAAGGAGAGGGATATAGAAAAGAAATCTGCCGGCGCTGAATTTGCTGCGGCAAAGACCGTACTTTTTTGTAAGACGGTTCTTCACCGTCCACGCGAGGAGAATTATCGTCAGCAGCGCAGTGTATGCCAGCGTTACGCTCTTTTCCAGCCCGAGGGCACGGGATGCTTCGTCGGCAAGGCTGGCGCCTGCAACGTAAAGGCCTATCCACAGCAGAGCAAAGCCCAGCTCGCTTTTTTCGTACAGCTTCTTCATGGTGTTCTCTCCTTTTCTCAATCCTCAAAGGATTCGTTGAACTCCCTGAGCTTGTCGGTCAGTTCCTTTTCCTGCTGTCTGAAAGAGAAGGAGTTGACAGCCCAGACGACAAGGAAGATGATCGCGATCGCAACGAACATGGTGATGATCTCGTAGATATGTGCAGGGTTTACGATGTCGAACAGGATGGACAGCGAGGTGACCGAGATGTACAGCGACACCAGAAACAGCACCATGCGCAGCCGTCCGGGAAATTCCTTGATGATGACATCGGTGAGGAACAGCAGTGTGATCAGTGCCGAGGAAGCGCCGGTTGCCATGGCATACCACAGAAAGCTCAGCGGAAACATATTGCTCATGACATCGGAGTAGATGGACACGACAACCAGCAGCACAAGAATGGTCACATAACAGAATGTATTCAGGATATGAGGAATGATTTTTTTCATTTATTTCACACCAAGCCTTTCTTTGATGTTGACGGCGTACTGACGGGAGACTATCTGCTTTTCGGCATTGGAAAGCGTGAGGATGAGCCGACCGTTCATGTCCGGCTTGATGGAGCGCACATGACGCAGGTTGACCAGCGAGGATTTCCCCGTGCGCACAAAGCCGGATGAACCAAGCCGTTCCTCCAGCTCAAAGAGCCGCAGGGGCGATTCGTAGCAGCCGTCCTTTGTGTAGATGAACGCTTTTTTGTCAACCGATTCGACGTACAGCACGTCGCGGCGCTCGATGATGAAAGTGGCGTCGTCACGGATGCCGGTGAGCTTGCGGTCGGTTGCCTGAATGGCGGCGAGGAGACGGGAAACGTCCTCGTCGGGGGATGCGCAGCGGATGACCACTTCGGTCTCGCTCAGCGCAGGGTCGGTTTCGATGAGTATCTTCATGGCGATCTCCTTTCGTTCCTTGCAGCCACAGTATAGCCTATGGCAAAACAAAAGTGCAAGTGTTTTTGACCAACCTGCACCGTGGAGCGACCGACCTGCGTTTTTCAGCACCGAAAGGTGTACAAAACGCGCCTGATGTGCTATAATGCAGAGAAAGAAATACGCAGGAGGTGCGTTTATGGAAATGGTACTTCTGACAGCGCTCGGCGTGGGCGGCGCGACGGTCATCGGTTCGGTGATCGGCTTCATATTCAAAAAGATCTCCCACCGCTTCAGTGACATCGTGCTTGCCTTTGCCGCAGGGGTGATGCTCGCCGCGGCGGTGCTGGGACTGATACTGCCGTCGGTGGAATACGGCGGAAAATTCGGGCTGATAATCACCGTCGCGGGAATATTCACCGGCGCGCTGTGCCTGAATCTGATCGATAAGCTGGTGCCCCATCTACACAGAATGGTGGGTGCCGACAACGAAAGCCACAGCGGCAGTGCCGACCTGAGCAAGGTGCTGCTGTTTGTCACCGCCATCGCCATACACAACCTGCCCGAGGGCATCGCGGCAGGCGTGGGCTTCGGCTCGGGAAATACCTCCGAGGCCTTGCTCATCGCCGGCGGTATCGCCCTGCAGAATATCCCTGAGGGCATGGTAATCATCGGCCCCATGCTCGCCGCAGGCATCACTCCGCACCGCACCTTCCTGTGCGCCATGGCTACGGGACTGGTGGAGGTCGTGGGCACGCTGCTGGGCTACTTTGCCGTCAGCGCTGCTTCGGCGATACTTCCCTTTGCGCTGGCATTCGCAGGCGGTACGATGCTGTACGTCATCAGCGACGAGATGATCCCCGAGACTCACGCACACGGCAGTCAGCGCGGCGCGACATACGCCCTGCTGGTAGGCTTCTGCCTGATGCTGGTGTCCGACGTTCTGCTGGGATAAGGAGGTCACAAAATGAAAAGAATACTGCTGACAATAGCTCTTGCGCTGCTTGGATGCGTGATGATCTGCGCCTGTTCGGACGATTCGGGGAAGGGATACACACAGATCACGCCTCAGGAGGCAAAGCAGATCATGGACACCGAAAGCGGTTATGTGATCCTTGACGTGCGCACCCACGACGAGTACATGGACGGGCACATTCCCGGCGCGGTGCTCATTCCCGATTATGATATTGTGCGTCGCGCGGAATCGGAGCTGCCGGACAAGGAGCAGCTGATCCTTGTGTACTGCCGCAGCGGCAGACGCAGCAAGCTGGCGGCGGAGGCTCTGGCGGAGCTGGGGTACACCAATGTGATGGAATTCGGCGGCATCAACGACTGGCCCTACGAAACTGAATAAGGTAACGAAAAACGAGCCTGCGGCGAGGATATGCCGCAGGCTCGTTTGCGTGTTACTTCTTCTTGTTCTTGCCCTTTTCCTTGGATCGCTTGTCGTTGATTATCTGCATATGCTCGGCGGTGATAAGCTCGACGCCGTTCTCCTTTGCCCAGTCAACGCAGCCGCGCAGGACGAGGGGCAGGAATACTCTGGGCACTGCCAGAACGGTCTGCAGCGCGTCGTCGGTGAACTTGACCTTATCGTCGGCGCGGTCGGCGGCATAGCGCACCGACTCGATGCTCGCCTTGCGCATCTTCAGCAGCTCGGTGCGCATACGGCGATGACGATGGAACCAGAAGTTCTTGCTGTCGCGGTAGCCGTAATCCACGGGGAGGTGTGGGAAGTCTTTAGCCTTTACACCGTTGATAATGGCGTCGCGGTACGGCTTCTTCATCAGTATTTTGTCCACGCGGAGAATGAAGTGTGCGCCGAACTGGCTGGTGATGCCGTTGAAGTCATGGTAGGGCGGCTCGTAGCCGTTGAGGCAGCCGGGCAGGTCGGCGGAAGCTCCGTCCAGCTCGCGCATCCATGTGCACTCGATGACCTGAATGGCTTCGGTCATGACCTGAGGACGGATATCCTCGGGGTTCTCCTCCTCGATCATGCTCTTTTCCAGCTTGAATCTGCACTTGGGCATTTTCTCGGCAGGCTTGTCACCCGGCCAGGAGAGCTTGACGGCTTCCTTGAAATACTTGGGCTCGTCGGTGATGAAGTTGAGGGCGCACTTGCCGTTGCGCAGGATGTTCTGGGCGGTGTTGGACGAGTTGCGGCACTCCAGCAGCATTGCGTAATAGTCCTTGCCTGCCACATAATAGGGCTGCACAAGGGAATAGGGGCCGAGGTTGGTGCTGCCGTCCTCGCACAGGGTGCTGATGAGCACGGTGGGCATGGGGAAGAACAGCGAAGTCTGATAGAAGTTATCCACGATCCTCAGATTTTCAAAACTGCTCATGATTTCTATTTCCTCCAATGTATATTTTTTCCGCTTTGCCTGCGGATGATAACGGGTTCAGGGCGCGGAAAGATCAACGGGTATGAATCGGTCGATGACCATGGAATCGGGGGTGACGATGCAGTCCACGGCAAGGACTTTCACGCCTTCAGCGGCTGCCTGACGCAGAGCGCTGCCGAATTCGGCGTGGGTGGCGTCGTTGGGGCGCAGCAGGTGAACGCCTTTCATCTGTATCACAAACAGAATATACGCGCCCATGCCTTCGCGTGCGCAGCGCGTCAGCTCTCTGATGTGCTTCACGCCGCGCGCTGTGGGAGCGTCGGGAAAGAGGGCGACGCCGTCCTGCTCGAGAGTGACGCCCTTGACCTCCAGAAAGGAGATCCTGTCCGGGCAGTCGATGCAGAAATCAAAGCGCGAATCACCGAAGGCTGCTTCGGGTCGGACGGTCGCCTCCGACGGAAACAGAGCACCGCCGCGCAGCCATTCTCCCACGGCGCGATTGGGTGCCTGCGAGTCGATGTTGACCGTATGAACAATGCCGTTGACCGTCTTTTCAACGGCGACGAGGTCGTATTTTGTCTTGCGCTCAGGATTGGCGGATTCGCAGAGCCAAACCCTGCTTCCCGGCAGGAGCAGCTCGCGGCAGCGACCGGTGTTCTTGACGTGCACCGTATGCTCCGTTTCGTCCATGGAAACACGGGCGATGAAGCGGTTGGGGCGGCTGATGAAGGCTGCTGGATGTGCGTTGGGATAGTACATTGAGTCACCTGCGGTTCGTTTTGAATGATAATACCATATCGGCGCAGAAATTTCAAACCAATCTGACGGTGATAATTATTTGTTATTGTGTAAATTTCGTTGACGGTTTCACAATATTGTAGTAATATTACAGAGAATTATATCAGCTTTCGGAGGTATCGGATCATGACAATCAATCAGGTTCAGGAACTGGGCAGCAAGCTGCTCAATAATATGAGCAAGGTGGTCATCGGCAAGCCCCGCGTGCTCAGTCTCACGATCGCTGCCATGCTGGCTCAGGGCAATATTCTGCTGGAGGACGTGCCCGGTACCGGCAAGACCATGCTGGCAAAGTCTCTGGCTCGCAGCGTTGACGCAAAGTTCTCCCGTGTGCAGTTCACCCCCGACCTGCTGCCCGGCGACATCACCGGTGTGAGCATCTTTGACAAAAACAGCAATACTTTCACGTTCCATAAAGGACCGCTGTTTACGAATATTCTTCTCGCCGACGAGATCAACCGTGCCACTCCCCGTACTCAGTCGGCTCTGCTGGAGGCAATGGAGGAAAAGCAGATCACCGTTGACGGCGTGAGCCGTGCGCTGGAAGGCTTCTTCTTTACCGTAGCCACTCAGAATCCTATCGAGACCTACGGCACTTTCCCTCTGCCCGAGGCTCAGCTGGACCGCTTTATGATGAAGCTGACCCTTGGTTATCCTTCCGCTGAGGACAGCAAGAAGGTTTTCGCCAGCCACCTTGCCGGTGACCGTCTGGAGGAGATTTCTCCCGTGTGCACCATCGATGACATCACCGAGGCGCAGAAAGCCTGCCGCGGCGTGTTTGTCCACGAGTGCATCATCGACTATGCCCAGCGCATCATCGAAGCTACCAGAACCAGAGACAACATCGCTCTGGGAGCCAGCACCCGTGCCGGTCTCGTGCTGCTGCACGCCGCGCAGGCTGTCGCCGCGCTGTCCGGCAGAGATTACGTTTCTCCCGACGACATCAAGGCTCTTGCCGAGCCTGTGCTTGCTCACCGCATCATCCTTCGCGCCGGTGAGCGTCGAGAGGGACTGTCCGCCGCCAACGCCATTGCGTCCATCGTGTCTTCTGTGGACGTTCCCACCGAGGACTGGAAGCGTTAGTTATGAATATTCTGTATGTTATTCTCGGTGTGCTGGTTCTGCTGGCAATCGAGCGATGGATATATAAACGATACTGGCCCAAGGGGGTAAACGCTTCGGTGCGCTTCAGTCAGGACCGTGCCGTTGAGGGCGATGAGGTTGAGCTCATCGAAACGGTGGAATACACCGGCAGACTGCCCCTTCCTTGGCTGCGTGTAAAGTTCCAGATCTCCCGTGATATCAGTCTGCCCGGAGGCAAGGGCACTATCGTTACCGACAACTACAGCCGCGAGGATGTCTTTTCCATCAGGCGTATGCAGAAGATCACCAGACGGCTGCCTGCCGTCTGCGGCAAGCGCGGACAGCACCGCATCGTCGGTGTTGACGCAGTCAGCAGCGATATGTTCATGACCTGCAAGACTATCACCAGCTTTCAGGGCAATCATGGCATTACCGTTTATCCCTGCCGCACCGCGGTTCCTGATATCGAGCAGGCCGCCCGTCAGATGATGGGCGAGCATATCACCAACACATCGCGCATGGAGGATCCCTTTATGTTCCGCGGCGTGCGCGAGTATATGCCCGGCGATCAGATGTCTCACATCAACTGGCGTGCCACGGCGCGCACGGGAAAGATGACGGTCAATCAGTTTGACCATACCTCCGATCTGTGCGTGAGCATCTGGCTGTGCTTTGAGGAAAATGCCGACTGGCGTGATTACGAGCTGAGTGAGGAGTGCATCCGCATTGCCGCCACTCTGATCGGCAACTTCATTGACGACGGTATTCCCGTGGCGCTGTGCTGCAACGCAAGGGACTATGTCGCGGGCGGTGCTGCCATTATCGGTCACGGATGCTCGCAGGAGCACAAGGATTCCTGTCTGACCGCTCTTGCGCGTCTTGACATGAACAAGAGCGCCGAGCCGCTGGATGATTTCCTCGAGACCATACCCCGCTCTGTCAGCGAGGATGAGCTGGTGATCATGATCTCACCCGAGGTTGAGCCCAGGCGCTGTGAGCGTGTGAACGAGCTTACCGTGGGACGCGATCTGCTGTGGATCGTGCCGGTCAACGCCGATGATGAGGAGCCGGAACTCAACGGTCTGGAAACCATCAGAAATAACTGTGTCTGGAGGGTTCGTTTATGAAAGATAGCCGTGCCCCGGAAAAACGTGCCACTGTTATGGTCGATGTGCTTTTCAGCATCGAATGGTTCCTGCTTGTGTCGGGCTGCATTATTCCGTTCCTCTATCTGGGAATGGAAGATCCGCTTCCTCTCTGCTCGAAGATTATGCTCTGCGGCATCGCGTATGTTGTGGTGGCTCTGGCGATGCGGGCGGAAAAGCTCCCGTTCCTGCGAATTGTAGTTCCGATCCTCGCCGTGCTGGGATGCATATTGATCGGACACTCCCTTGTTGAGCGTATAGTTCTCGCCGCTGTGGGAATGATGGCGGCAATCATCGGACTTGTGATATTCTTCAGGTTGGAGCGCGGCAGTCAGGGCTATCTCGGCATGACATTCTGCTCAGTGATCCTGATCGTTATTGCTCTGGTGGCGAGAAAGCTGCCGATGTCGGCGGAAGCGAGCAATGCGGCTGTAACATGGGTAGCGGTGATCTCCGCGGTTTATATTCCTCTCTGCCTTGCAACGCTGTTCCTGAATAATCTTCAGGATGCGCTGAGCATTTTCAGAGGACGCTCCGAGCAGCCGGTCAATCCCATCAGAAAGCGGATGGTCAGGGTGATATCCGGCACCGCCGTACTGCTGGCGATTGTGCTGCTGGTCATTCCTCAGGATACCGGAGCTTCGCTGCTGGGCGGTCTGTTCAGGGACGGTGCTCTGATTGGCGTCGGCTTATTCTCAAAGCTTATGTCCGCCTGCGCAACCCCCGTGGAGATCGGCGAAGACGAAGTCGTGAGCGACATCGGTACCGCCCCTCCGCCCGCGGAGGAGTCGCTCCTGTCGCAGTATCTGATGGCAGGCGTGGCGGTGATCATTCTCGTCGGACTTGCCATAGCTGTCATTCTCGGCCTGGTCCGCCTCGTTCGCCGTGTGGTTCTGGATATGCTCAATAAGGACAGTGTCGTCAGGGAGGAAGCTGTTGCCAAGTACGATACTGTTGAAAAAATCGAGCGCCCTGTCGAGGATAAGAAAGAAGAAAACAAGTACGCTGCCAGGACAAACGCCGCGAAGGTGCGCCGCATCTACCGCAAGCGCATCACTTCGATCCTTGGCAAGGACAAGAATCTGCGCAACAGCCTTGCTCCCGATGAGATCGCGCGCCTGTGCACGAAAAAGGGCGAGGACGTTACAGAACTGACCCGCCTGTACAAGAAGGCGCGCTACACGCTGGAATGTACCGATGAAGATCTGAAGGCGGCTCAGAAGCTGTGATTTATCAATAATGAAGAAATCCCCGGGGCACGCTGTGGTGTGCTCCGGGGATTTTGTCTGCTGTGTGGTTATCAGGCGTTATCTTCGCCGACAAGTTCGATCAGACCTTCGGTAAGGCAGTCAATGTTGCGGTCGGTGAAAACGGTGTCGCGTCTGGTGTGGATGCGGTTCATATACATACCCACCAGCTTTGAGCGGTTGAGACAGGCAACGCCGATGCCCTGTTTGAAATGCATCTGATCGGAAGGGTAGATTCCCTTGGCGGCGATCCTGGGATTCATGCCGTGACGCTCAGCGCTGCCCTCCATGGCAGCGGTGAATTTCGCAAAGAAATCGTGCTTCTTATGGCAGGAGGGGAGACGTGCGAAAAGATAATCGCCGTCGGAGACACAGTCGAGGTTGACCATGGGGATGTTCTTTTTTGCATCCTTGTGCATGCTGATAAATGCCGAAGAACCGAGCAGACCAACCTCCTCGTTGTCAAAGAGCACAAAGCAGACCTTTGAGCGCTGTTCGGGAGTCATGGTCAGCATGGTGTTGAGTACGGTGATCACGCCGGAGGTGTTGTCGTTGGCGGTGTGCTTGTTTGCCGGACCGACCATCATCATGGCGCAGAGGATCATGGTCGTCACGCCGTAGGAAAGCATACCCGCAGGGACGGCGAGATCCTTGTCGGGTGCGATGAGGTCGGTTACATAAGCCACGGGGAAACTGACCAGAAGGCCGGGAATCAGCATCAGCAGCGTCAGCAGGATCTGGTAGAGGATGAACATAAACCCGTTTCTGGGGGTGATGAAGTTGGGGACAAGCATACGCGCGCAGGTGTCGTAGTGACCGCCCACGATCATCTCACATTCTTCGGGAGAGGCACCCATGACGATGTTGCGGTTGATGCCCTTTTTCTCCACGGTGCAGGGGATGTCCTTTTCATTGCAGAGATCTTCGATGTAATTGATGAAAGCGGTCTTTTTCTTTTTGCCCTTGCGAACCTGATAGGATTCGAGGATGGTGTTTTTGATTTCCGTGATCATTTCGATTTCCTTTCATGGATGATTTCCGAATGTCTGATTTAGGTGCATTTTGCATAATTATACAGCTAGGCAGAAGGATTGTCAATATTTGTGGTATTATTGGGCGTTCGTTGACTTTTGAGCATAGCTAAACTATACTTGGAGGTGTAATACACTTGAGCGGAGGTGTTCGCAATGAAATCGGCAGAATCCCGTGTGACTGAGGCTGCGCAGGCTATCAAGCGCCGTGAGGACGGACAGAAGCGCATCACAAAAATCGCCGTTCCGCTGCTGGGAGTGATCATGGCTGTGTCTGCGGTAACTGGCTGCTGCATGATACCTGTTTCGGGCTGGCGGCTGGCGGTTATGATCGCTTCGGCAGCGTTCTATCTGCTGTCCTGCTCGTCCCTCGTCAGCACGTGGACCATCGGTATGATCCCTCAGGCAGGTATCGGGGCGTATTTCTTCTGTGCCGCGGCGCTTCTGCCGCCCGTTGCGCAGTACGGTCCGCTGTGGCTGAAGATCGCCGCAGGTATTGTTTTCGGGGCGGCAGGGGTCATTGTGCTGTATATCTTTTCAGTGCTGGCGGTGATGCTTTTCGGCTCGATCGCACCGCGCGCGAGAGGTGAATATACCCTGCTGGTTCTGGGCAGCAAGCTTAAGAACGGAAAGCCCGGGAGGATGCTGCGCCGCCGTCTTGATAAAGCTGCTTCCGAATTGAAAAAGCATCCCGGGCTGATGTGCGTGGTCACAGGCGGACGCGCTCCCGATCAGCCCTGCGCCGAGGCGGACGCCATGCGCGAGTATCTGCTGGAGAAAGGTGTGGACGCCGAACGCGTGATCGTTGAGAACCTGTCCAGCACCACCTACGAAAACTTCCTTTTCAGCAGAAAGATCATTGAGGAAAAGGGACTGCCTGTTCGTGCCGGTGTGGTGACCGACCGCTTCCATCAGTTCCGCTCCGGACGCATAGCGCGTACGGCTCGGATGGATTCTTTTCCCGTGAGCTGCGGCACGGCGTGGTATTTCTCCGTGCAGTTCTGGATGCGTGATATGCTCTGCATAACCGAAAGGCTCATCCGCGGTCACTGGTGAGAAGTATTTGATGTTCGGTTATTGAATAACTGTTAATTATTTTGCAGTATACTTGTGCATTGGCATGGAACATGATATACTATAATAAATATCTCTGTCCGATGCGGTCAGTCCCTTTGGGTCAGGGTGTTTATGTTGAAAAGAGCAGGTACGGGACAGAACCAGCCCGCCTGTGATATCTATTACAGGAGAGAACAGGGATGAAAACCAAAAAAGTAAAGAATTACCCCCTTTATGATGCGACATTCTTCAAGGATTTCCGCACACTGATCGAGAATTCCGCGGAGAAGTTCCGGGATCAGACCGCTTTGTCCTATAAGGATGACCCACGCGGAGACGAGACGGTCAAGGTTTCGTACAGACAGGCGAGAAAAGAGATGCGCGGACTGGGCACTGCTCTGATTTCGCTGGGCTGCAGAGAAAAGCACTGCGCAGTCATCGGCGGAGCCAGTCTCGGCTGGGTTTACACCTATTTTACCCTTATGGCTATCGGCGCCGTTTCGGTACCGCTGGATAAGGAATGGCCTGCGGAGGATCTCGCTGCAACCGTCAGCCGCGCCGACTGTGAATATGTTTTCTACGGTGCGGAAAGTGCCGGGAAAATTGCAGTTCTGCGAAAAGAGTGCCCCAATATCAAGGAGTTTATCTGCATGACCGGTCTGGCTGCCGAGGGCGACAGATTTGTTCCCGAGCTTATCGTGCGCGGAATTGAAATGTACAAGGCAGGCGACCGTTCCTATTACGATTACGATATCGATCCTGACAGGATGGCAAGCATCGTTTTTACCTCCGGCACCACCGGCAAGGGAAAGGGTGTTATGCTCTCCCAGACCAATATCGTGACCGATATCACTCAGGCGACCTATTATTTCTGCGTCACTCCCAAGACGCTGATGGTGCTTCCGCCGCATCATACCTTCGGTTCCTCCATCAATCTGGTGGGACATTATGCCCTCGGCTCCGAGGTGTATATCTCCTCCGGTCTGAAGTATCTTGCCAAGGAGATGCAGGAGCAGCAGCCCTCCCATCTGATTCTGGTGCCGCTGTTTGTTGAGAATCTCCACAAGAAGATCTGGTCGACCGCCGCCAAGAAGGGTCAGGACAAGACCCTCAGACAGATGATCGGTCTGAGCAACGGCATGAGAAAGATCGGCATCGATCTGCGCAGAAAGATGTTTTCCAGTATTCTCGGTATGTTCGGCGGCAAGCTGGAAATGATAATCTGCGGAGGCGCAGCGCTGAGTCAGGATATCATTGACACCTTTGACGCTCTGGGCATCACCATTCTCAACGGCTACGGCATCACCGAGTGCGCTCCTCTGATTTCCTGCAACCGCAACAAGCTGCAGGTCAACGGCAGCGTCGGTCTGCCCATCGTCGGCGAGCAGGTCAAGATCATCCATCAGGACGAAAACGGCGAGGGCGAGATCTGCGTCAAGGGCACCAACGTAATGCTGGGCTACTACAAGGATCCCGAGGCTACCGCAGAGGTGTTTGACGATGACTGCTTCTTCAAGACCGGCGACTACGGACGCATTGATGAAAACGGCTGGCTCTATATTACCGGCAGACTGAAAAACCTCATCATTTTCAGCAACGGCAAGAACGTCTATCCCGAGGAGATCGAGGCTGAGATCTCCAAGATCCCCGGTGTGTGCGAGGTCGTTGTCTATGCAGGCGAGAGCAAGAGCCGTCCCGACCGCGAGGTCATCGTTGCCGAGATTTTCCCCGACGAGGAAACTCTGCAGCTGCGCGGTATTACCGACTACGAAAAATACTTCAGCGACGAGGTCAAAAAGGCAAACGCCAACATGGTTTCCTACAAGGCTGTCGGACTTGTGAAGATCAGAAAGACCGAGTTTATGAAGAATACTTCCAGAAAAATCACCCGTTTCAATATCGACAAAACCATAGACTGATAAATCAGCCTTCCCGAAAGGAGATGTTCCGTAGTGAAAAAGAAGAACGAAGCTATATCAACGATCGTTACGGTGACCATTGTTGCGACGGTCGCGGTCGTCACTGCGGCGGCTGCTCTGGCTTATATTTTCTACGACAAGGTCCTGAAGCTCAGAGCCATCAGCTACGACCCTGTCACCGATGAGGATATGTTTGACGAAAGCGTTGAGAAGCTGGAGACAATGATCGTCGGCGACGAGGAAGAAATCTGACCGAACGGTAATCGACCGTACACTGCCTGAGGGTGTGTACGGTCGATATTTTTGTGCCGCAGGAAAAGCCCCTGCCTGGGTCAGAGCTGACACAGGCAGGGGCAGATTTGTTTAGGAGATTACTCAGCCAGTTCGATGCTGAGGTTGTCAACGTAGATGTAACCGACCTCAGAAGCCTCGAAGTAGATGGAGTAAGCAGTCTGGTCGGCAGGAACCTCGTAGGTGCCTTCGACGAATACCCACTCACCGGAGCTGGTGTCGATGGTCTCGATGTTGGGCCATACGCCGTCGATCTCACCGGACAGTCTCATCTCAGCACAATCGCTTCTGACTGCGAAGGAGTACTTGATGGTGTGGCCGATGAAGTTGGTGACGTCGATGGAGTAACCGTCATATGCTTCGCTGCCGATGCTGCGCAGACACTGGTTGCCCTCGTAGGGGTTGTCGGTGACGAGGTCCTGAGTGCTGCCGAAACGGGGACGGCCGACGAAAGTGGTGCCCTCGTAATCCTCGTAGATGGGCTCGGTGTTGGAACCGGGAACAACGTAATCTTCGGGAGGAGCAAGCTCAGTGCCCTTGGCGGCACAGACCATACCGTCGAAGGCGGGCTTTCTGGAAAGGTCACCGTTGAAGACCAGAGGCTTCTTTTCGGATTTCCAGGAGATGTTGTCGCAAAGACCCCAGATGGTTACGTTATCGAGGGGCAGACCATCCTTCTTTGCCTGCATGAGAGCGGTGAAGAACTTCTGGAAGTAAACACCCTGATCGTACAGAGCGTTGGGGGAACCGGGCATTTCGATGTCAAGCTCGGTGATGCTGATCTCAACACCCAGCTCCTCGTGGTACTTCCATGCAGCCTTGACGAACTGCTCAATGTTGGTGGAGGTGCTGATGTGACCCTGCATACCGACGCCGTCGATATTTCCGGCCTCAGCAACGGGACGCAGCTCCTTGATGATGCCGTTGCACTTGGTGGCAACGGAAGCGTTGTAGTCGTTGTAGTACAGCTTGACGCCTTCACCGGCATACTTGCGGGCATACTCGAAAGCGTACTGGATCCAGTCGTTGCCGACGGTTCTGGTCCACATGGCATCGCCGCGCAGGCAGTTGTTGGCGTCGGCGATAGCTTCGTTGACGATATCCCATGCATAGAACTGATCAGGATAATTCTCGTTGCACCAGGTCATGACAGCCTTGATGTAGTTTTCCATACGCTCAAGCATGACTTCGCGGCTGGCGAGAGGCTTGGCGTTGTTGTAATCCTCGTGGAACAGCCACTCGGGAGTCTGCTGATGCCAGAGAAGAACGTGACCGCGAACCTTGATGTTGTGCTCCTTGCAGTAATCGAGGGTGCCCTTGATCACGCTGGTGTTGATGACAGGGTTGGCTTCGCCTGCCTTGAGAGCCTTCTGGGAATCATACTGATTGAGCAGACCCTCGGGCTTGCACTCGTTTTCAAAGGTGATGGAGTTGAACTGCTGAGTGACCAGCTTGATGTAATCCTGATTCTCGTTGGTGACAAAGGTTGCGGGGATGGCGCAGCCGATGGTGAAGTAATCGGAATAAAGCTTGTGGAGAGACTCGTAGTCAGCGAAATCGGCATAATCGATGGAGCCGTCGCCGGTGGGAACTACATAGTCGCCCACGACATTGATCTTGACATTGTCGATGACCAGATCGGCAACGTCGTTGCTCTCGACATAAACGAATACGTTGAGAGCCTCGGCGGGGATGGCCATCTGACCGTTGAGGGAGGTGTAGCTGCTGCCGGCGCCTACGCCGGTGGTGATCCACTGATAGCTGGTGGTGCCTGCCAGATCATACTGGAGGGAAAGGTTGACGGTGGGGCTGGTAGCCTTGACGCTGGCGGAAACGGAAATGGTGTTGCCGCGGAATTCCTCGGCAGCGAAGTTTACGCCGTTCCAGTTCTGGTTACGACCCTTGACGGACAGTGCCTTGCTTCCGTTGTCGTCGATGACCTCAAGGATGAGGCCTTCGCCGCGAGCCTGACCGCAGTGAGCTGCGCCCTCAAAGTCCTCGCTGACGAAAGGAACATTGTTCTCGTCAAACTGAACTCCGGAAGCAACAACGTCGGATGCGCTGGGCTCGGTGTCGGTAATGCTGACGACGGGCTCGTCAACGGTGGCATCCTCGCCGCAGCCGACGAGCGAGGTTCCGATGCAGCAGACTGCCAGCAGAACTGCGGCAGCGCGGCAAAGGAAGGAATGGGTACTCTTTTTCTTCATATTCTTTCCTCCTGTTCACGCCGAAATAAAATGTTAATAATTTCAGCATGATAATTATTGATATGTTATCATATTTCTTTTTTCAAATCAACACAACTTTTTTCAGTATTAGTAAAAATGTATGTGAAAATTGTAAGGGTTTTGCTCAGCAGTGATCAAGATGGAGTGTTATGATCGGAAAAAAAGCTTGCTATAATATGTATAATTGTCTATAATGTGATTGAACATAAATCCATCAGGAGGGTATTTGGTAATGAATGAATTCTTTTCCGCAAAGAAAAATCTGGTTCTTGCCGGCGTCATTGTTCTGATCGCCATTGTTTTTATCGGTTATTTTCTGGGTATATTCGGTATGGGCTGCTCCACCTGCAACGTGTCCGCAGCCGGCTGCAGTCCCATCAGCTGTGCCCTTGACGGCTGCGTGGGCTGCACCAAATGCGCAGGCTGCATAATGGGCTGCGAGTGATATTTCCAACAAAAACATGAGCCTTGTCAGGTCATCGCAGACGACCGGGCAGGGCTCTGTTAATGTCATTATGTTTGTATCGAACTGTGTTGAGGTGGTATTGTGAAGCGTTCTCAGATCAATCGTGAAATAAAGAGACTGGAGGCTCTGGCGTCCGCTCATGGTTTTGAGCTGCCGCCCTTCTGCGGCTGGACGCCGGAGGAGTGGCTGACCAAGGGGCACGAATACGACGAGATCCGTGACTGTATGCTGGGCTGGGATGTGACCGATTACGGCAGGGGAGACTTTGACCGCATCGGATTTACCCTCATCACCATCCGCAACGGCAACGCAAAGCTGCCGCAGTATAAAAAGCCCTACGCCGAAAAGCTGCTCATGCTCAAGGAGGGGCAATATTCGCCCATGCACTTCCACTGGAACAAGATGGAGGATATCATCAATCGCGGCGGCGGAACGGCATTGATACGAGTGTACAACTCGCTGCCCGACGAGGGCTTTGCCGATACCGACGTGACGGTCATCATAGACGGCAGGAGCTTCACCGTGCCTGCAGGCACTCAGGTGGAACTCAAGCCGGGCGAAAGCATCAACATCTACCAGCGCCTTTATCATGATTTTCAGGTAAAGCCGGGTACGGGTGACATTCTGCTGGGCGAGGTGTCCATGTGTAACGACGATGCCTGCGACAACCGATTCAATCCCCCTATGGGAAGATTCCCTGCCATTGACGAGGATGAGCCGCCCTATCGACTGCTGTGCAACGAGTACCCCTCTGCCGAGTGACTCAGGAGGCTGCATCCATGAATAATCGCGTATACGACATTGTGGCTCTGGGTGAGCTGCTGATCGATTTCACCCCCTGCGGTGTATCCGAGACCGGAATGAAGATGGTGGAGATGAATCCCGGCGGAGCGGTGGCAAATGTGCTGTGCGCCGCATCCCGTCTGGGACTGTCCACGGGATTTATCGGCAAGGTGGGGGAGGACGCCCACGGCAGATATCTGCGCGCCAAGCTCTGCGAATACGGCGTTGAGCCTGTGGGGCTGATTGCGTCTGAGGAAGCTCCCACCACCCTTGCTTTCGTTGATATAGACGACAACGGTGAGCGCAGTTTTTCCTTTATCCGCGACCCGGGAGCCGATACTCTCCTCAGAGCCGATGAGCTGTCCGATGAGGTGCTGAGCCGCGCGCGCGTACTGCACGTCGGTTCTCTTTCCATGACCGCCGAGCCGTCCCGTTCGGCAACGCTGGAAGCTATACGCCGCGCGAAAGCCGCAGGTGCGCTGATCACCTACGATCCCAATTACCGCGAGCTGCTCTGGAGCGGCGAGGAGGAAGCTGTGAAGCAGATGCGTTCGCTGCTGCCCCTTGCGGATATGGTAAAGATCTCCGATAACGAAGCCGTTCTGCTCACGGGGAAAGAATCTCCCGTGGAGGCGCTTGGGGTACTGACGGACATGGGCATAAAGTGCGCCGTGGTCACCGTAGGTGCCGATGGCGCGTATGTTGGTGCGGGCGGCGAGACTGCCCTTGTGGAGAGCTTCCGCAGAGATGCTGTTGACACTACGGGTGCAGGCGACGCCTTCTGGGGCGGATTCCTGACATCGTTTATCAGAGATGGCGCGGATATCGAAAGCATCACGCTGGAAAGCGCGGTGAAGCACACACGCTTCGGCTGTGCTGTGGCTGCCTGCTGCGTGATGAAGCGCGGCGCGATGCCTGCCATGCCCGACGAAGCGGCGGTGGCATCGATGCTTGAAGAATAACACGGCGGACAGTCGCCGACGAAAAGGATATCTTTGGAATGGACAAACACGAGCTGCTGAAAAAATACTACGGGCACAGCGAGTTCCGCAGCGGACAGGCTGACCTTATCGATGCCGTTGTGAGCGGCAGGGACGCGCTGGGCATCATGCCCACAGGCGCAGGCAAGTCGATATGCTATCAGATACCTGCTCTGATGATGGAGGGCATCGCGCTGGTCATCTCTCCGCTTATTTCCCTGATGAAGGATCAGGTGGCGGCTCTTGTTCATTCGGGGGTGCGCGCGGCGTACCTCAACAGCTCACTTTCCGTGCGTCAGCAGGAGGATGTGCTGGAAAGAGCGGCAAGGGGCGAATACAAGATAATCTATGTTGCGCCCGAGCGCCTTGAGATGGACAGCTTTTTTGATTTTGCCGCCCAGGCGCAGCTGTCCCTCATAGCGGTGGACGAGGCGCACTGCGTCTCTCAGTGGGGGCAGGATTTCCGTCCTCATTATCTGAAAATAGCGGATTTCTGCAGCAGACTGCCGAGGCGGCCTGTTATGTGCGCCTTTACCGCCACGGCAACGGGCGAGGTGCGCCGTGATATCCGCAAGCTGCTGGCGCTGAATGATCCCTATGAAACGGTCACGGGCTTTGACCGCCCTAACCTGCATTTCGATGTGATCACCGCAGGCGCGGACAAGTATAATTATCTCCTCCGCGCAGTGACGCGCAACCGCGGACGTTCGGGTATCATCTACTGCGCCACACGCAAGCAGGTGGAGGAGGTGTGCGAAAAGCTGTGTGCCGAGGGCTTTGCCGCAACGCGCTATCACGCCGGTCTTGAGCAGAGCGAGCGTCACGCCAATCAGGAGGATTTCATCTACGAGCGTCGTGACATCATGGTTGCCACCAACGCTTTCGGCATGGGCATAGACAAATCCAACGTGTCCTATGTGGTGCACTACAGTATGCCGCGGAGCATTGAGGCGTACTACCAGGAGGCAGGGCGCGCCGGTCGTGACGGTGAGCCTGCGGAGTGCATCCTGCTCTACAGCGCGCAGGATGTGCGCACCAATCTCTTTCTCATCGACCAGAACGACAACGAGGCGCTGGATCCGGTCATGCTGGAAAAGGTCAAAGCGCGTGACCGCGACCGACTGCAGGATATGATCCGTTACTGTACGCAGACAGGCTGCCTGCGCGCGTTCATACTGCGCTATTTCGGCGAAAGGACCGATGACGACTGCGGCAACTGCGGACGGTGCAACAGCGACTATGTTCTCACCGACATTACCGTGGATGCGCAGAAGATCGTTTCCTGCGTCTGGCGCATGACCCAGCTGACCAACGGCATTGATTTCGGCAGAGCCATGATCAGCGAGGTGCTGCACGGCAACAACACGAAGCGCATACGCGAACTGGGATTTGACAAGCTGAGTACCTACGGCATTATGGCCGACACTCCGCTGCCGCGCATCCAGATGATGATCGACTATCTCATCGAGTGCGGATATCTGCGCGATTCCGATGTGCTGCACCGTACGGTTGGTCTGAGCGAGCGCTCAACGCAGATTGTGCGCGACAGGGTGCAGGTGTCCATGCGTCTGCCGCTCATCAGAGAAAAGAAAGCGCCGTCGGCTGTCTCGCCCATGGACGAACAGGGCAAGCAGATGCTGGGAGCGCTGCGTGACGTGCGCACTCAGATCGCCGCCCGTGAGCACACGCCTGCCTATATTATATTCTCCAACGCTTCCCTGCAGGATATGTGCAGGAGAAAGCCGACCACCAGAGAGGAGTTCCTTGAGGTTTCCGGCGTTGGTGAAAAGAAGGCGGAAAAATACTGGGACGACTTCGCTCCGGTCATCGCAAGATACATCAGGGATACGGAGGGCGGCAAATGAGCGGATTTGCAATGAAGCTGCCCGGATATATCGTCACCGCGCTGGAGCGTCTGGAGGCAGCCGGTCACAAGGGCTGGCTGGTGGGCGGATGCGTGCGTGACGCGGTCATGGGTGTCCAGCCCCACGACTACGACATCACTGCATCCTCCACTCCTGAGGAGACCATCGCCGCCTTTGAGGGCTTCCGTGTGATCGAAACCGGCATCAGGCACGGCACGGTCACTGTTATGATAGACGGCGAACCGGTGGAGATAACCACATTCCGCGTGGAGAGCGAATACCTTGACAACCGTCATCCCTCGGGTGTATCCTTTGCACGCCGCATCGAGGATGATCTGCTGCGTCGGGATTTCACCATGAACGCTATGGCATACCGACCCGACCACGGGCTGCTCGATCTCTACGGAGGTCAGCAGGACATTTCTGACGGCGTGATACGCTGCGTGGGCGATGCCGCCGCGCGTTTTGACGAGGACGGTCTGCGCATACTGCGCGCGCTGCGCTTTGCTTCCCGTCTGGGGTTCCGGTTAGAGGAAGAAACCCACGCCGCCGTGCTCAGCCGCGCTCATCTGCTGGGTGGGATATCCGCCGAGCGTGTGTACAGCGAGCTGTGCGGTATCATCGTGGGGAAGCACGCAGGCACCATCGTGCGTGAATACGCCCGTGTGCTGGCTGAGGTCATACCTGAGCTGAGTGAGATCATCGGCTTTGAGCAGCACAGCAAATATCACTGCTGTGACGTTCTGGAGCACACCTGCAGGGCGATGGACAATTCCGCCGGCGATCTGACAGTCCGCCTTGCGCTGCTGCTTCACGATATCGCAAAGCCGCGTGTGTGCAAACGCGGCGCGGACGGCTGCGACCACTACCTCGGGCATCCCGAGCTGGGAGCACAGATGGCGGACGATATCCTGCGCAGGCTGCGAGCTGACAACCGCACCCGTGAGACGGTGGTGCGCCTGATCGAGCTGCACGACTGCGCCGTTGTTCCCGATACGCGCCGTGCAAAGCGGCTGCTGCGGCAGCTGTCCTACGAGGAAGCCATGCTGCTCATGGAGATCAAGCTGGGCGACCGAATGGCTCACGCAGAGCCTTACCGCGACATCAGCGAGATAATCGCCATGAAGGAGCTGCTCACCGAGCTGCACAGGCAATCGCCCTGCCTGACGGTGGGGGATATGGCTCTGGGAGGCAGTGATCTCATCGCCATGGGTATGAAGCCGGGCAAGGCAATGGGGAGGCTGCTGGGTGATCTGCTGGAAATGGTAGTGAACGACAGCCTGCCCAACGAAAAGGCCGCGCTTGCGGCTCAGGCGCGGCTGATGATGGATGAATATACAGAGGAGTAGATATATGAAGAATCTGACCGATATCAGTCAGGTGCGTGCCGCGCTGGAAAAGAACGGCATACGCCTGTCCAAGGGCATGGGACAGAATTTCCTTATCAACCCGTCGGTGTGTCCTCGCATGGCGGAGATGTGCGGCGCGGACGACACTACGGGCGTTCTGGAGATCGGTCCGGGCATCGGCGTGCTCACCGTGGAGCTGGCAAAGCTGGCTCGAAAGGTCGTAGCCGTGGAGCTGGACACACGTCTTGAGGGTCTGCTTGCCGAAAACCTCTCACCCTATCCCAACGCCGAGGTGGTGTGGGGAGACGTGATGGAGCTGGACGTGCCTGCGCTGCTCAGTGAGAAATTCGCTGACTGCGAGCGCATCGTCGTGTGCGCCAATCTGCCGTACTATATCACCTCGCCCATAATCATGATGCTGCTGGAGAGCCGTCTGCCCATCGAGAGTATCACCGTCATGGTGCAGAAGGAAGCCGCCGACCGTATGTGCGCAAAGGTGGGCAGCAGAGCCTCCGGCGCGGTCACTGTGGCCGTGTGGCATTACTCCGAGCCGGAGATCCTGTTCAAGGTGTCTGCAGGCAGCTTTCTGCCGCCGCCCAAGGTGGATTCGGCGGTCATGCGCCTGATGGTACGGCAGCAGCCGGAATATGATGTGGGGGATGAGGGGCGTTTCCGCGCCCTTGTGAAAGCAGGATTCTCCCAGAGACGCAAGACACTGGTCAATTCTGTCTGCTCCGACCGACGCTTTGGAAAGGATGCGGTGTGCGCCGCGCTGGAAGCAATGGGGCTTGAACAGAACGCGCGCATCGAGCAGCTGACCATGGAGCAGCTTGCCGAGCTTTCACGCAGACTTGGATGAATAATATATCCTTGGGAACAAACCAAAAAGCACTTTCGCCGCTTTGAATCGCTGCGAAAGTGCTTTTTTTATGTTTGTGGGATTGTTCAGCTCTCAGCCATCATTTCGCTCATGAGGCGGGCAAACTCAACGGGATCCTCAAGGGGAAGTCCCTCGATGAGCAGTGCCTGACCGTAGAGCAGACGGGCGCAGGTGTTCAGCTTGTCGGTGCTGCCGGCTTCGTGCAGGGCACTCAGCTTTGCAAAGATGGGGTGGGATGTGTTGATCTCCAGCACTCGGCTTGCCTTGATGGTCTCGCCTGCGCCGGGGACAGCGTTGAGCACCTTTTCCATCTCAAGGGAGATGGCGCCCTCGGTGGACAGACAGACGGGGTGGCTCTTGAGGCGGTGAGAAGCGATGACCTTGGTCACCTTGCCGTCCAGTGCGCTGCATACACTCTCCAGCATATCCTTGTTCTGCTCCTGAGCCTCGGCGGCCTCTTTTTTGCCGGTCTCGTCCTCGTCGATGCCGAGGTCGTCACCGGAGACGGAGCGGAATTCCTTTTCCTCCCATGTTCCGATGGAACGCAGGACGAATTCGTCGATGTCGTCGGTGAGATAAATGATCTCGTAGCCCAGATCGATCAGACGTTCGCACTGGGGCAGAGCGGCAATGCGCTCGGCAGAATCGCCGCTGGCAAAGTAGATGTATTTCTGGTTCTCGCGCATACGTCCGCAGTATTCGCTCAGGGTGGTCATATCGTCACCTGCGGAGGAACGGTAGAGCAGCAGATCGCCCAGCAGATCCTTCTTCTGACCGAAGCTGGAATAGATGCCGTACTTCATCTGCAGACCGAAGTTTCTGAACAGCTCGGTGTACTTTTCGCGATCGTTATTGAGCATGGATTTAAGCTCATTCTTGATCTTCTTTTCGATCTGAC
Source organism: Oscillospiraceae bacterium (assembly GCA_015065795.1). Lineage (GTDB taxonomy): Bacteria > Bacillota > Clostridia > Oscillospirales > Acutalibacteraceae > SIG598. The sequence goes on from SVPO01000024.1 coordinate 24,141, forward strand.
CGGCGATGAGACGGAGCTGACGGTCGTGCTGCAGCAGTTCACGGGAGATGTTCAGGGAAAGATCCTGAGAGTCCACCAGACCCTTGACAAAGCTGAAGCAGTCGGGCAGCAGCTCGGCGCAGCATTCGGTGATGAGCACGCCGCTGGCATAGAGCTTCAGACCCTTTTCGTACTCCTTGGAGTAGTAATTGAAGGGAGTCTGAGAGGGGACGAACAGCAGGGCGTTGAAGGTTGCGGAGCCTTCGGTGCTCATGCGGATGACCTTGAGGGGATCCTTGAAATCGGCGAATTTGTCGCGGTAGAAACGCGCATAATCCTCGTCGGAGACCTCGCTCTTGCTGCGCTTCCAGATGGGGATCATGCTGTTGAGGGTCTCGTTCTCGATGTAATCCTCGTATTCGCCGTCGCTGCCCTCGATGGGACGGTTCTTTTTGATATCCATGCGGATGGGGTAGCGGATGTAATCGGAATACTTGCGCACCAGCTGCTGGAGCTGATACTGATCGAGGAAGCGGTCGTAATCTTCCTCATCACCGGAGGGCTTGATGTGCAGAGTGATGACCGAGCCGTGACCGTCTTTTTCGCAGGGCTGGATGGTGTAGCCGTCCACGCCGTCGGATTCCCAGAGGTTGGCGGTGTCGGCTCCGTAGGCTCTGGAAACGACGGTGATGTGGTCGCTGACCATAAAGGCGGAATAGAAGCCCACGCCGAACTGACCGATAACGTCGATATCCTCGTTTTCCTCACCCTCGGTCTCGCCGCGGAAGCCCAGGGTGCCGCTCTTGGCGATGGTGCCGAGGTTGGTTTCCAGCTCCTCGGCGGTCATGCCGATGCCGTTGTCGGAGATGGTCAGGGTGCGAGCGTCCTCGTCAAAGGCGATGTCGATGGCAAAATCCTCACGGGCAAGGCCGGAGATGCCGTCCTTGAGGGATCGATAATAGAGCTTGTCGATGGCGTCACTGGCGTTGGAGATAAGCTCGCGCAGGAAAATCTCCTTGTGGGTGTAGATGGAGTTTATCATAAGCTCCAGCAGGCGTTTGGATTCCGCCTTGAATGCTTTCTTTCTCATAAGAATCTCCTTTTCAACAATTGTGCTGTATCACTTCAGCTGTATGACTGAGTATCAGAATTTTACCTTGAAGGTGCCGCTGCACAGGGGGCAGCGCACGGTGTGTTCGCCCTTGATTTTCTTGAGACGGACGGTCTTTTTGCAGTTAGGGCACTTTTTGAAGCTGTGGGTCTTGCGCTCCTTGAACTTGCGCTTCTGCAGCCTGAACCAGCCGGTGATTCTGTTCTTGATGTTAAGGTAGCTCTGATTTTCCTTGCGGCGCGCAGGAATGTTCTTGGAGAATACGCGGAACATCATGTAGATGAAAAGTGCCGAGGAAAGAACCATTATGATGGCAGAGGCGATGCCGGTTCCTTCAAAGAAGCCCAGAACAAGATTGATCAGCATGAGGACGAACCAGATGATCATCAGGAAGATGTAAAGCTGGTCGACGCCGTTGCGTCCGTAGAAGAATGAAGCAAGTTTATCGCGGAATTTCAAGATTTATCCCTCCGTTGGTAATGATGTTGATGAAATAATCAGCAGTAGTATGGATTGTAGTATCCGGGAGCCGGACCGCTGCGGCAGCAGGTGGTGGTAAGACAGTTGAATGCCATGCACCAAAGACAGGGATTGCGCATACAGACGGAGCCCATGCCGCCGTACTGTGTGGTACTGCGCTGGCTGTAAATCCGACCGCCGCTTTCCAGTTTGGCGAGCAGCTCGCTGTAGTCCTCGTTGGTGGGCTCCATGTTGACGGCGATGCGCGCATGGTTCAGGGCGGTGATGCTGTTTCCCGTTGCGGAATTCGCCATGGCGCTGTAGTAGTACCACTTGGACGTCTTGTTCTCAATGCCGTTGAGAATGAGCAGCGCCTCGCGGTATCTTCCTGTATGGATGAGCGTGGCTGCGGCGCGCATGGGGTCGACCTGCTGCTGACGATTTCCGCCGTAGCTGCCACCGTATCCGCCGTAACCCCCGAAACCGCCAAAGCCTCCGAATCCTCCGAACCCACCGAATGGGTCGCCGTAGGATCCGCCTGTGTTGCCGTAGCCTCCCGAGGCGCCGGATCCGGAGGAGGAAGAACTGTAGCTTTCGGCAGTGCCGTTCTTGATGCTGTCGTAAGCGGCGTTGATCTCGCTCATCTTTTTGGCAGCTTCCTCATCGCCCGGGTGCAGGTCGGGGTGGTATTTCTTTGCCAGCTTACGGTAGGCTGCGGTTATTTCTTTTTCGGTAGCTGTCCTTGAGACGCCGAGAACGCTGTAGGGATCCTTCATTGCTCTGACAGCACCTCCTTTTTCTTTCGGGTTTTCTTATTGTCATGCGGTTTTTCGGTGGGATATCCGGACCACATACCGGAATACAGGATGTTTTCCATGATCTCGCGGTCGGTGGTCACCGGCAGACGGTCAAACGCCTGAGTGCACTCCGCGGCAAGCATGGTCAGAATCGGAATAAAATCTGAACGGGTCATGGTCACGAGTGGGTTATAGCGTGCGTGACGCAGATCGGAATCGAAATCTGCGCAGGCGTCCATTATGTAGATGAATCGCCCCAGTGCGCGACCGAAACGGCGAAGATCATCTGCGTGATCATCGTCACGCAGAGCGAAAAGCTCCGCCATGATGCCGCCGAATGCTTCTGCAGGGATGTCCGGATTGGTTTCGCCCGAGGTTTCGCAAGCGGCGAGAGCCTCCAGACCGTCCAGTATTGCCTGCGACTGACGGGGATACGCTTCTGCGGCACGCCGCGCTGCCTTGCGGAACAATCCAGATGCGGCGAGGGCTTTCAGGCTGCGGTCGTCCTGCCAGTCGTCACGCAGATTGTGATAGACCAGCAGCACGTTCATATCAGCAGCGTACAGCGAAATATCGTTGAAAAGGTAGTCGTGACGCTTTATGGGATGGGCGGCGCAGCGTTCGCATCCCGAATCGGGGGCACAATCATATACCGACGACAGCAGCATCACCAGAAAGGTCATGTCGTAATTTAGGGTAAAGCGGCTCTTGCCGCCGTGCTGCATGGAAAGGGCTTTGCACAGTCCGCAGTACCATGCGCGGTAGCGAGCCTGCTGTTCAGCGCTCATTGCATTCTGATTGGCGGTTATGTATCCGAACAAATGAGCACGACCTTTCTTTGAATTATACCACAGCGGAACCGAGAAAATGTGATGACATGGTTAGGAAGTCGGCAGAAAATGGAGAAGTCCAAATCTAAATAATAATCATATCATTTGAACCGATAAAAAGCAATCAGAAATTGTTATTTGATATCCCTGACTGAAAGGATATTCATATTTTAGTCATTGACTACCTGCTGAATAATCATTATAATAATCTTTATATGAGCGGTGATTATGCCGCTTTCAGATGAATGGAAGGGTTTGATAGGGAATGCATTCCGGAACCACCTTTGGCGAATACATACGCGTCTGTTCGCGGCGCTCGCCGATACTCTTTGGACTGATGGGCGGTCTGTTTATCTTTGTGTTTATATACATGATAGTGACCACGCCCACGCAGTACGTATTTCAGGGCAAGATTCGTCTTGTGCCTTCGATCCAGGCGAACACCATCGCCGAGCAGAGCGACCTTGCCAACATCAGCTCTGCCGCTGCCAACACAACCATCGGTCTTGTGGAAAAC
>SVPO01000149.1 GCA_015065795.1 Oscillospiraceae bacterium
GCAGTCGCTGCCGGTGATCAGGGGAGTGTGGGCATAGACAAAGCCTCTGGAGTTGAAGAAGCTGTGGATGGCGTATGCCGCGGCGGAACGGACGCGGAAAGCCGCGCTGAAGGTGTTGGTTCTGGGGCGCAGGTGAGCCACGGTGCGCAGGTACTCAAGGGAGTGGCGCTTCTTCTGCAGGGGATACTCCGGAGCGGAGGCACCCTCCACGTTGATGGCGGTGGCGTTGATCTCAAAGGGCTGCTTGGACTCGGGGGTGAGCAGCAGAGTGCCGGTGACGCTCAGGGCGACACCCACGTTCTGGGCGGCGATCTCCTTGTAGTTGGCGACCTTCTCTGCCTCGAAAACGATCTGCACGCCCTTGAAGCAGCTGCCGTCGTTGAGGTCGATGAAGCCCAGAGCCTTGGAATCGCGGATGGTTCGCGCCCAGCCGGCGACGGTTATTTCTTTGTCCGCAAAAGCCTGCGGATCGGCATATATTGCACTGATTTCAGTTCTTTTCATGCTTTTTCTGTTCCTTTCACGGAGGAATTAGATTTCTCCGTTTTCAATCTTAGTGTACATCTCCACACGACGGGCGTGACGTCCACCCTCAAAAGCGGTATCAAAGAACAGAGTGATCAGCTCGAGGCATCTCTGGTTGTCAATGACACGACCGCCCAGGCAGAGAATGTTGGCATCGTTATGCAGACGGGTGTATTCGCAGCTGTAGGCATCGGAGCACACAGCGGCGCGCACGCCGTTGACCTTGTTGGCACAGATGGACATACCGATTCCGGTGCCGCAGAGGAGGATGCCCTTTTCGAATTCGCCGGAGGCAACCTTGTGAGCCACAAGGGCAGCCATCTCGGGATAATCGGAGGCTTCCTGATCGTCGTATACGCCGAAATCCTGATATTCAATTCCGCGTGCCTTCAAAAACTCCAGCACAGTATTCTTCAGGACATAGCCTGCACGGTCGCAGCCTATTGCTACCATACTATCACCTCATATCAAAAATGTTAAATATACGTTAGTAAATCGCATTACGCGAGGGTGGGTTGTTTCATAGATGGCTCCCCGCTATCAGCACTTATAAAATCTATAACCTTATTCTGGCCTCATAGCTGTTATCGTCCTCTCGGACGATCAGGGAACCCCCGCCGAGGGTTCCCTACGATAAAACAGTCCACCGGACTGTTTTGTCTACCCTCCTGCGGTCGTCGCGCGGTCGTGACGGTTTGTTATCGACAGGCGTTTCGAACTCTGCGCACATTCACTTCGTTCATCGCGAGTTGTTTCACAACTCGGAGTTCGACCAAGACGCTGTCTTTGGAATCTGCAAGCCTTTGAAAAGGCTTGATCCAAACTTCAATATTTTACTCTGTACCCTTTCGTGCTCGCAGCTCGCGCTCCGCCTGGGGCAGGCGCAGATACACGGGCAGCAGTGACGCGGCATCCACCGTGGGCAGATCCTGTGCCGCCATAGCCGCACCATAGCCGCGCTGCCAGCGGATGCACTCGGGAACCATGCGCAGGTTGGGGCATCTCTCCCCCAGCTTATCCATGCACAGCTGCGCGCCGTCGCCGCACAGCCACACCGTTTCCTCCCTCGCCGCGATGTCGGCGGCAAGGTCGTCCAGCGATATGGCGCGGTCGTCGCACAGTCGGGTCAGCTCACCCTTTTCGCAGGCGAACAGGGCGTTGTACACCTGATCCCGTCGGGCATCCATTACGGGGCACAGCACGCCGTCGGCGCAGGCAGCACCGTGCGCGATGGCGGCCAGCGTGGATACGCCGGTGCAGGGAATATCCCCGGCAAAGGCAAGACCCTTGACGGTGGCGATGCCGATGCGCACGCCGGTGAAGGAACCGGGACCGTGGGACACGGCGATTCTGTCGATCTGTTCCAGCGTCAGCCCAGCCCGATTCAGCGTGTCGTCTATAAGGGGCATGAGGGTCTGGCTGTGGGTCAGACCGATATTGACAAAGCCCTCGGACAGCACTCTGCCGTCCTTAACAATGGCGCAGCCGGCAGAAACCGCCGAGCTGTCTATTCCCAGAATGGTCATGTCTCCTCCGGATTATGCCCGATAAGTAATCAATCAGGAATATACTCGATGTTTATGCTCCGCTCGTCCTCGCGCTGAGGATCGTCGGGTCTGGATATGGTGATCTCCCAACGGGGGGCAGGCAGAGCGTTTTCGATATTCTCGCTCCACTCCACCACATTGACGCAGCGTCCGGCGGATTCAAAGAATCCGGTGGAATCAAGATCCTCCCAGCTTTCCACACGGTACATATCGTAGTGGCACAGCTTTACTCTGCCGCGATGCTCGTGGACGATGGCAAAGGTGGGGCTGGATATCTCTTCGGGAGGCACCTCAAGCCCTCTGGCAAGACCGCGCACAAAGGCGGTTTTGCCCATGCCCATGCCGCCGAACATGGCGACGGTCTCGCAGCCGGTGAGCGTCGCGCCGAAACGGGCGGCAAGCTGCTCGGTCTGCTCGGGGGATGCGGTGATGTGCGTTCCGGTCATGGTTTAGAACAGACCGGTGATGGTGCCGTCGGCGTCGACATCGATGCTGTTGGCGGCAGGCTTCTTGGGCAGACCGGGCATGGTCATGATGTCGCCGGTGAGCACCACCACAAAGCCGGCACCGTTGGACAGCCTGACGTCGCGGACGGTGATATCAAAGCCGGTGGGACGACCCAGCTTGGCAGGATCGTCAGACAGGGAATACTGGGTCTTGGCGATGCAGACGGGCAGACCGTCGGTCATGTCGCCCAGAGCGGCGATGGACTTGTTGGCAGCGGCGGTGAACACCACGCTGTCAGCGCCGTAGATATTCTTTGCGACCGCCTCGATCTTCTCCTTGAGAGAGAGGCTGCTGTCGTAGATGAGCTTGAATTCGGAGGGCTGCTCCACAGCCTTGCACACCATTTCGGCAAGCTCAATGCCGCCGTCGCCGCCGCTGGAGAACACGTCGGACAGAGCGCACTGGGCACCCTTGGAGCGGCAGAAGTCGATGATGTAGTTGAGCTCGGCATCGGTGTCGGTGGGGAAGCGGTTGACCGCGACCACGACCGGCAGACCGTACTTGCTCAGATTCTCGATGTGGGCTTCCAGATTGACGATGCCCTTTGCCAGAGCCTCAAGGTTTTCGGGAACGAGGTCGGTCCTGGCAACGCCGCCGTTATACTTGAGGGCACGCACGGTGGCGACAAGCACTACAGCCGAGGGCCTGAGACCTGCCTTGCGGCACTTGATGTCAAAGAATTTCTCCGCACCCAGATCGGAGCCGAAGCCGGCTTCGGTGATGCAGTAGTCGGCAAGCTTCATGGCTGCCTTGGTAGCGCGCACGGAGTTGCAGCCGTGGGCGATGTTGGCGAATGGGCCGCCGTGCATCAGGGCAGGGGTACCCTCGAGGGTCTGCACCAGATTGGGCTTGATGGCGTCGCGGAGCAGAGCGGTCATGGCGCCGTCCGCCTGCAGATCGGAGGCGAAAACGGGCTTGCCGTCGTAGGTGTAAGCCACAAGGATGCGTCCCAGACGGGCCTTCAGGTCGGCAGCGTCGGAAGCAAGG
>SVPO01000025.1 GCA_015065795.1 Oscillospiraceae bacterium
TAGACGGTAATCGCGGTCGGCGAGCTTCTCGGCGGAGGGCAGGAAATCATACTCCGCGGAGAAATCCACGGTGTTCATGGTGTCGTAGAAGTCGGAGGCGGAGCACACGCCGTTCTCCTCCAGCCGCTGACCGTACTGACGGATGTTGTTGCCCTCGGGAAAGGTCACGCGCACCGTCGCCGGTCCCTGATATTCCTCCACCACAGGTTCTTCAACCACGGGCGGCTCCTCGCTTCCGCAGGAGAAGCATCCGCCGCAGGCTACGCAGGAAATGTAGAACACGGCGGCCACAGCCACCAGCGCGCACAGCAGCGCGAGGATCTTTATTCCGTTGTCATTGCGTCCGCCGTTCTGCGAAGGGGCATACTGAGGCTGACGGGACGCCCCGCGGTGGGCGTTCATGTCCTGTCTGCCGTTCGTGGGTCTGTAATACTGTCCGCTGCCACGGGGACGGCGGTTATTGCTGGAATTATTCATTTAAGCTCCCTGGTCCGGCGCCGTCTGCGCGGCTGCCTGATATTTACAGACATTATACCCCTTTCGACCGATTACGTCAACCGCCGCGGATAATTGTGCCTCCGCGGAATGTGCCATGCAGAAAAACAGCGCTGCGGCGTGTCTATCCTATCTTTGTCTGTTGAAATGGCTGTCGGCTCATGCTATAATATGTAATGTAAAGAATTATAATCGGGAGGACTGTATATGTCTATCATCGCACCGTCACTTCTGGCGGCTGATTTCCTCAATATCGGCGGCGAGGCAAAGCGCTTTGCCGACTGCGGAGCCAAAACCCTCCATCTTGATATCATGGACGGTCAGTTTGTGCCCAACATGACCTTCGGCTGGAATCTGGTCAGCGACATCCGTCCGCTGCTCCCCGGTGTCACCTTTGACGTGCACCTGATGGTAAAGGATCCGCTGGTCATGATCGACCCCTTCTGCGACGCAGGCGCGGATATGATCACCATCCACGCCGAGAGCGACAGCGACATCAGCGAGTGTCTCGATGCCATCGAGCGCCGCGGCGTGCGCGCCGGCATCTCCATCAAGCCGGGCACTCCCGTGGAATCCGTCTACCGCTGGCTGCCCTGGGTCAGCCTTGTGCTGGTGATGACCGTGGAGCCGGGTTTCGGCGGACAGGTGCTCATGCAGAGCTGCGTGGACAAGATCCCCCTGCTGCGCGCCGAAGCGGAGCGTCAGGGCAGACAGAGCCTGCTCATCTCCGTTGACGGCGGCGTCAACGAGGAGAACTGCGCCGATGTAGCCGCCGCCGGAGCCAACATTCTGGTCGCCGGCAGCGCCGTGTTCGGCCAGCAGGACATGACCGCCGCCTTCCGCAGCCTTTCGGACAAGGTGGCTCCCTTCAACAACTGAGCCTTTACTGACTTTCGGGCGTGCAGTATTCGCTGAGGATGCGCCGCTGCCACGGATGTACGGGAGCTTTCCCCCGTAATGTCCATCCGCTGCCGCTGCGCCGCGGTCTGCCCTCGGGCAGCACACCTGCCTTGTACGCCGATATGATGTCATCGCTTGACACAAATACATATTCCCTCACGTTCACGGCGGAGATAAGCAGGGTGCATCCGCCCTCCCCGGTGGGCGCGCAGTCCACCTGAACCTGCTCCCCCTCGCCGCGCAGTCCCATGCGCGTGACCATGGACACAAGGTCGCGCAGCAGCGCTCTGGTGGGCGTGTCGTTCAGGCTCATGTCCCCGAAGGACACCCCGTAGCCGTCCAGCTCGGCGGCGTCCATGGTGACCAGTACCCGATGCGCGCTCTCGTCCGTGAGATATTCGATAATCATTCCGATTGCCCCCGTTTCGTGACCCGATCATGTTTCGGGAAAAATGGCGCCGGCGCGGCAGCAAAGCCGCTCGCCGGTGCCATTACAATAACCCCTCACAATCCTTTCATTCAAGAGGTATGTTATGCCACTGAAGCTAAATCCTGCCGACGGTGTACGATTTGCCCAGTTCAAGGAGCAGTCTCTTACCCGTCCGCTGTTCCGGCTGCGCTCCCCCGAAACGGTGACCGTTCCGCTCTTTGCCTTCGGTGCCGGTTCCATGCTGCCCATCCCCCGGGTGGGCGAAAGCGTCGCCAAAAATTCCATGCTGGCGCGCACCCGCAACAGCCAGAGCTGGGTGGTCTGTCCCGTATCGGGCAAGCTGCTGCGCATCGAGCGCAGGGATCATCCCATGATGGGCAACGTGCTGTGCGCGGTCATCGCCGTGCGCGACAGTCTGCCGGCACTGGACGTCAAGGGGCACAACCCCCACTCCATGACCCCCATGGGTATCGTTCAGGCGGCGCGCATGGCGTGCATCATCGACGAGGTGGACGGCCTGCCCCTCTATTACAAGCTCATGAAGGGCATGAAGGAGGACGCTCAGCTCATCGTTGCCGACGCGCTGGATGACACTCCCTATATCTCCAGCGCCCTCAAGACCGTGTCGGAATTCGGCGACGAAGCGCTGGACGGCGTGGGCATGGCTCTCAAGGCACTGGACGGCGGCAAGGCTCTGCTGGCGGTGTACGACAGCGGCGAGATCAGCCTTGATTCGGTGGTGGGCAACTTCGGCTTCACCGACGTGTGTCTGGTGGGCGGCGGCTATCCTGCGTGGTCACGCTTTGAGGAGGAACGTCTGCGCGGACGCAAGGTGCTGCGCATCGGCGTGCAGGCTCTGCGTGCCCTTTCTCTGGCGGTGCGCGACGGTCTGCCCCAGACCGAATCGGTCATCACCGTATGCGGCGACTGCGTGGACGGTGCCGCCAACATCGTGGTGCCCACCGGCGTGACGGTGGAATACATCCTGCGCGAGGTGGGACTGCGGCGTATGCCGGAATATATCATTCTGGGCGACACCATGCGCGGCGTGACCTGCACAAGCGCCGACATCCCTGTGATGCCCGGCATACGGGGCATCTGCGCCATGTCCTCTCTGGACATTCCCCAAAAGACGCAGGGCTGCATCTCCTGCGGACGGTGCGTGGAGGTCTGTCCCCGTCAGATCTTTGTTTCGGAGATCGTGCGCCTGTGCGAACGGGGCACAAAAAAGCAGGCGATACGTTACGGCGTGTCACGCTGCGACGGCTGCGGTGCCTGCAGCGCGGTGTGTCCCTCGGGCATAGAGATATCCGCCATGGTGGACGAGCTGGCGGATATGGAATACGCCGCGCGGAAGCAGCAGGCTGAGGAAAGCTGACCCGTCTGCACTTTTTACCATCTGCCGCACAACATTATTAACAATGTGTTAAATATTCCGGCAGACTGATATGCTATAATGAAAAATCGCCATAGTACCGCTGATGTGGGATATGGCAATATATTCGGAGGATACTTCTTTTGAGCAACGATAACCGTTTCGGCGCCGGCGGCAGCGAGCCTGCCGAGCAGCGCAATGATATAATCGCCGGACGCAACGCCGTGCTGGAGGCACTGCGCAGCGACCGTGCCATCGACAGCGTAATGATAGCCAAGGGTGAGCGTCAGGGCAGCCTGCGCGTCATCGTGGAGCTTGCCCGTGAGCGCGGGATTCCCGTGCGCGAGGTCTCTCCCGTCAAGCTGGACTCCCTCTGCCCCGGCGGACGCCATCAGGGCGTGTGCGCCGGCACCGCAGCCCACGAATACGCCGAGCTTTCCGACCTGTTCGCTCTTGCCGAGCAGCGCGGTGAGCCGCCCTTTATCATCCTTGCCGACGGAATGTCCGACCCCCACAATCTGGGAGCCATCCTGCGCACCGCCGAGGCGGTGGGCGCTCACGGCGTTGTCATTCCCAAGCGCAGGGCCTCCGGTCTGACATGGACGGTGGGCAAGGCTTCCGCAGGCGCGCTGGAATACGTTCCCGTCGCCCGTGTCGCCAATCTCGCCTCCTGCATCGAGGAGCTGAAGAAGAAGGGTATGTGGGTGTGCGCCGCCGACATGGACGGCGACAGCTGGTGCGGTGCCGACATGACCGGACCGCTGGCTGTGGTCATCGGCGGTGAGGACGGCGGCGTGAGCCGTCTGGTGCGCGAAAAGTGCGACTTCATCGTCTCCCTGCCCATGTACGGCAGGATCAACTCTCTCAACGCCTCCTGCGCCTGCGCGGTGGTGCTCTACGAAGCCGCCCGTCAGCGCAACGGCATCAGGGCAAAGAACCCGAAATAAGAGATTTTCCTCTGTCAGCCCTGCTGACCGCTCCCTCTGAGGGGAGCCGTATCATACAGCGAAAGAGTGGTGACTGTATTGGGCAAGTATACCGTATATTCCTTTGACAATCCCTATCTTGACGCCGAGGAAGGCGAAAACCGATACAGCGCCGCGGTCATAATGGACGAGGCACGTGAGCGGTGGCGCACGGGCAACTGGCGCGCCAAGAGGGAATCCTTCCATCTGAGCCGCAAGGAGATCGCCGGAAAGAAATCCGGCGGCAGCAAGCCCTCCTCCGCCCGTTTCCGTCTGGACATCCGCAAGGATCTGATGGGCGAGACCATCTCCCTTAAAAAGCTCAGCGAGCTGGATTATTCCGCGTCCTATCGCCCTCAGGGCAACCTCGACGAGCACCTTGTCACTCCCATGAGCACCATGCAGCGCTACGACGTGCTGGCAGGCGATCTGGAAAGCCCTCCCGAGGATCTTTCTTTCCTTACCGATGCCGACAGCCGTCTGCGCCGTGAGCTGGAAAAGAGCGGCAATAAGAAAGACGGCTCCCTGCGCAGGGACACCCGTCGTCTGGAAAAATCCCTTGATGAGCGCAGAGCCGCTCTGATCGGTATGCTGCCCGACGCCGACACCGCCGAGGCGCGGCAGATCGTCCGGGAAAGCCAGCGCGCCAAGCAGCGCATGGACGCCGAGATCGGTCGTCTGCCCAAGGATCCCGATCAGGAAAAGAAAGAGAAAGAAAAGAAAAAGAAACGAAAAATATACGCCGTACCTCTGGCACGCGGCGAAGAACCGCTGCCCGAGCTGCGCGATCTTTCGGTGCTGCGCTCCTCCCGTATGCCCAGACAGTACGGTCTGGATGCTGAGCGTGCCGAGCTGCCCGAATTCGAATCGGAGACCCGTCACTGGAGCCGGATAACATCCGAAAGCCCCAGCTGGTCGGAGGTTCAGCAGCACACCGAACATATCAGCCCCTCCGATCTGGAGGAGGAGCCGGAGACCCGCCGCGCCCACTATGTCGACGACGTGGAGTATGATCCGGAACAGCCCTTCCGTCCCGTATTCGGCATCGCTCCCCGTGAGCGTCTGTATTCCGAGGAAGTGGGACAGTACGAAAACGAATATAACAGGCAGAACGGCATTTCCGCCGACCGCATCCGCGAGATCATGGAAAAGGAATACCGCGGACGCTGGATACCGCCGGAATACTACTCCGACGACCGTCTGGTCAACGCATGGTTCAACGATCTGAACCGCGGCGTGCTGGAGGGCGAGGATTTCCTCGACTGGGCATACCGCCGCCGCATGGAGGCCGCCGAAGCACGCCGTGCCGCCGAAGAGCATCGCCGCCGCAGCCGTGAGGCTCAGCGCGCGCGAAACAACCGTGCCGCCCCACGTTCCCGTGCCGACCGCCGTCAGGACAACCGCGCCCGTTACGAGCGTGCGCTGGAAATGGGCTACCGTCAGGGACGTGAGCTTGCCGACCGTGACCGTCATTCCCGACGGGACGGCGAATACCACGGAATGTACCCCGATCTGTTCGAGGACCGCGGACGCAGAGACGCTCCGCCCCGTGAGCGATACGACGAGCGATATGACCGTCGCTATGACGACCGCTATTACGACGACGGATACTTCGATGACCTGTACGATGATCGCTATGACGACCGGTACGACCGTCAGGGCGAGGGCCGCGGATACGACCGCCGCGACCGCTATGACGACCGCAGGCGTTCCCGTCGCTACGACGACTGATCTGATATACATCCCCTATACTCACCCGGAAAGGAGGCGGCGTTCCGCTGTGCGGCGCCGAAAAGCCTATGGGATTCGAACCTGAAGACATCAAGAAGGACAACAACTCCTTTGATAAACAATTCGAGGGCGGCGGCGCAGATATAGACGCCAACGATCTTTCCGACGCCTCCCCCGTCACCGCTCCCCGTCGCTCCATCCGCAACGTGCGCCCCCGCGGCACACAGCAGCAGGAGAGCAGCTCCGTTCCCCTGAGCGGTGAGCGCGCCCCCGGAGCCGCGCGCCGTCAGGAGGGCAGCAATCCTCCCCCCGTGCGCAAGCCCATCATGCGCTCCAACTCGGAGTTCGGCTATCTGTTCAGCGACACCGAGCCTGTGGACAACCACATGGACGCCCAGTATTCTCACCGTCTGGACGCCCTTGCCTACGACGGCCGCAAGCAGAGCGAAGGCGATTATTCCGACATTCTGGATGGCGAGCAGTCCTCCATGGTCCGCCGCCCCGAGAACCGCATAAGCGCCTCGGATGCCCTTGCCGCCCGTCAGGAGGAGGCCGCCCGCGAGCCTCTCCCTCCTTCGGGACGGCGTTTTGCCCGTCGGAACAGAGATACTTCCGCAGCCCGACAGCCGGAGCCTGTGCAGGAGCCTGTTCCCGAACCTGCCGCGGAGCCTGTTTCCAAGCCTGCCGCGGCGGCTCCCCAGCGTCCCGTTCAGTCTGAGGCAGCGCCTGCAGGCAGATATCAGGATGACCGCCGCTACGATGACCGTTACAATGATCGCTATGACGATCGCCGCTATGCCGACCGTTACGATGATCGATACGACGACCGATACGACGATCGCTATGACGACCGCCGCTACGAGCGCGACTATCGCTATGAGGACGATTACGGCTACGACTACCGCCGCGACCCGAGATACGGCGATTACGGCGAGCCTGCCTATCCTCCCTACGGTCAGTATCCTGCGTATCCGCCCTATCCCTACGGATACCCTGCCTACCCTGCATATCCGGCCTATCCCGGATATCCTGCCTATCCTGCGTACCCTCCCTACGGCTATCCCGTAGCCCCCGGTGCGGTCCCCGTGGGCACTGCGCCCGTCGCCGCGCCTGCCGCTCCCGAAGCCGAGCCTGCCCCTGCCGCTCCTGCCGAGCCTGCAGCACCTCAGGTGGACTTCACCGAGGCGGACAGATATTCCGCGGAGGAGGAATTCTCCTTCCCACACCTCAGCCCTGTGGCGGTTCCCGTGGCTCAGCCCGAGCCTGAACCTGCCCCCCAGCCCGAACCCGAGCCTGTGGTTGAGCCCGAGCCTGTGGTTGAGCCCGAACCCGAGCCTCAGCCCGAGCCGGCTCCCGTGGCGGCTCCTTCGTCCGCAGGCGGCAGCTCACGCTTCAACCGCCGATCCCGCGGTGCTGCCAATGACAGCGCAGCCGATCCCGCGGTGAGTGCTCCCGAAAGCGCGCCCGTCGCGGAAGCTCCGCAGACCGCATCGGAACCCCCTGCCGACAGCGCTTCCGAGAGCGCACCTGCAGGCGGCACAGGACGATTCAGCCGCCGCTCCAGAGGAAGCAGCGGTGATTCCGCTCCTGCACAGGCAGCCGAGCCTGCGTCCCCTGCCGAGAGCGCCGCTCCCTCCGGAGACACGGGCGGATGGTTTGACGATTCCACGTCGGACAGCTCCTCCTTCAGCTGGGGCGATGACGAAGCCCCCTCCGGCGGACGTTCCTCGCGATTCTCCCGTCGTTCCCGTTCCTGACAATAACCGCATCGCGCACATATATAATATTGATAGCTATATAGCTGCCGGTACACTTCGGCAAGGAGGTGATCCACGTCAGGCATACGGTTTCCATCGGCTTCAGGCGCAGAGAAAAATCGCCTGACCGTGAATACACATCCATGCTGTCCATGCCCGTGCCGGTGGCATGGGGCGGCACCACCCGTCCTGCCAGCCGGAAAGGGCATTTCCGGCTGGAAAAGGGCGAGATATGCTTCGAGGTGATCCACGCCCGCATTTTTCCCGAGCGTCCCATCTACCGCAAGCCGGTGGAGGACAGGGTCATCGGGCGGCTGGACAAAGACACCCGGCGCCCTGTTCTCCCGCCGGAGGAGGAAAGCCCCGGGCTCAACCCGAGGATACGCCCCCGACCGGACGCCGACCCTTCCGGCATCGATGATTACACCAATCCCGGCGACAGCGACGTCATCTACGGCGAACTGCTGGAGCAGATCCGATCCCTGAGCTTCCGGGTGCTTGCCGGAGTGATCGTCACGCTGTTCCTCGGACTGCTGGAGCTGCTGCCCATGCTGGGCGTGACGCTGCCCGATATGTTCCTGCCCGACAAGGCGCCCATCATGTATCTGGCACTCAATCTGGGACTGTGCGGCTTCTGCGCCATGCTGTGCTACAGGGTGATAATCGGCGGATTTGTCTCGCTGATCAAACGCCCGGACAGCGACAGTGCCCTTGCCGTGGCGACCACGGCGGCACTGCTGCACATGGCAGCCGAGCTGATAGTGTGCCTTTCCGTGCGGCAGCCTGTGGGCCGCGTTTTCGGCGCGCCGGTCACGCTGGCGCTGCTGCTCAACGACGCGGGTCTGCTGCTGATGGCGCGGCGTGTGGCACGCAACTTCCGCTTCGTGGCAGTGCGCGGCGTCAAGAGCGCGGCGCGTATGCTTGGCGAGGACACCCATCTGGAAAAGCTGCGCCACGCGGATCATCATCTGCACTCCCACGTGACCTACTGCGTCAAGGCAAAGTTCCTTTCCGGCTATCTGCGTCACGCCTACGAGGAGGACTTCTGCGAGCAGATGTTCCGCCGGCTGACGCCTTATATCATCTTCCCGGCTCTGCTTGCCGCCGTTGTGGGCGGCATCACCGGAGCCTCCGAATCGGGCATATGGAGCGCGATATACTGCTTCGTTGCCGTGCTGGTGGTGGGGATCCCTGCCAGCCGTATGTTCTGTCTGAATCTTCCCCTGAGCCGTGTGACGGGAAGGCTGCTCCGACGGGGCGCTCTGGTCAACGGCTGGGCGTGTGTGGATGAATTCGGACGCACCGACACCCTTGCGGTGTCCTCCGACGTGCTGTTCCCCGAAGGCTCGGTACGTCTGCTGTCCCTGAAGGCCTTCGGCGAGGAATCGCTGTCCCGCTCGGTGCAGTACGCCGCGTCGGTGGTGCTTGCCGCCGGCGGTCCGCTGGCTCAGGTCTTTGAGCAGCTGCTGGAGGGCGACCGCTCCCGTGCTCTGCCGGCGGAAGGCATCGACTACGAAAACGAGATGGGCGTGTCCGGCTTTGTGGAAAGCCTGCCGGTGCTGGTGGGCAACCGCATGATGCTCAAGACCCACGGCTGCGCCATGCCCTCCAGGGATTATGAGCATCTGCTCACCGGCGGCGACAACCGCAGCCTTGTTTATATCGCCATTTCCGGCGTGCCCTGCGCGGTGCTGCTGGTAAAATATTCCGCCGACGCCGACACCGTCAACTCGGTGCAGCGCATGGTGGAAAGCGGCGTGAGTCTGGTGGTGTACACCTGCGACGCCAACGTCACCGCCAAGATGCTCTCGCGGATATACAACGTGCCCCAGCGCTACATCACCATGCTGAGCACCCGTGCCGGCTCGGAATACGACCGGCTGACCCACGTCATCCGCGACAGCTCCCCTGCCGTGCTCGCCTCCGACGGCTCCATGCGCGCCCTTGCCGACGCGCTGACCGTCTCACGCAGGCTGCACGTTCAGCTTCATTTCTCCACTGTCATTCAGCTGGTCGCCTACGGGCTGATGCTCATGCTCACCACACTGCTGTGCTGCCTTTCCGGCTCCACCGGCATTTCTCCTGCGCAGATCATGCTGCTGCAGCTGCTGTGCCTTGCGGCGGCGGCGCTGACCACACTGAAGAAGGCTTTATAGCGCAATACTGTTCGTAATATCATTTCAATATTATACGGGGGTTAAACTTATGTTAAAGTACCTGTTTCCCGAACACACCGAGCTGGTCTCAATTATCGGCCTCATTGCCATGTTTGTGGTGACCTTTGTCTCCATAATCATCTTCGCCAAGTATCTGCCCAGAGATCTGGGACGCGACTTTGCCTTCAACGGCAAGAAGTCTCAGGGCAAGCCCAGAGGCGCAGGTCTCATTTTCGTCACCGTGTTCTTTGTAATGTCCCTGCTGTTCTCCCGTTTCCAGTGGAACGGCGTGCCCTTCAGCTGGGAAACGCTGATCTATCTGCTGCTCATCATGCTGGGCATGATCACCGGTTATCTTGACGACCGTTCGGACAGCCCCTGGGGCGAATATCTCAAGGGCTTCCTTGATTTCGTCATTGCGCTGGGTGTTGCCGTCACCTATCTTATCAACAACTCCGGCAGTATCTACATCGTCACCCTGGGCATGGACATCACCATCAACCGCTATGTCTTTGCCGTGCTGATCGTCATTCTGGTGTGGATGAGCATCAACGTCACCAACTGCACCGACGGCGTGGACGGTCTTTCCGGCTCCCTGAGCATCGTCACCCTGTCCACCATCTTCCTCATCGGCGTTTACAATGACGCTCAGGATCCCACCTCCTATCTGAGCCTGCTGTACGCTGTGGGTCTGCTTGCCTATCTGTGGTTCAACGCCTCCCCCAGCACCCTGATGATGGGCGACGCCGGCTCCCGTGCCACAGGCGTGCTCATCGCCATCGCCATCCTCAAGTCGGGCTCTCCGCTGATGTATATCCCCGTGGCTCTGGTCATCATTCTGGACGGCGGACTGGGTCTGGTAAAGCTGTTCCTGGGTCGTTTCCTGAAGATCCGCATCCTCAAGAACATCCGCACTCCTCTCCACGACCACTTCCGCAAGAACCGCAACTGGTCGGACACCCAGACCGTTTTCCGCTTCCTCATCGTGCAGATCGGTCTGTGCGCCTGCGCCGTGTGCTTCCTCGTTTGGCGCCGCGGTCAGGAGCCCAAGGAGGCCGCCGACAACATGGCTCACGCCTTCCAGGCACTGGCTTCCACCGTCCGTATGCACCTTGGATGACGCGGTTATTCACCGATTTATCACTTTAAGCAGTCATATTAGCCAAATTTGTGCCAATAATTTCTACGGCGCTCGTGATATATCTGTTGAAATTTCCCCTGAGCTGAGATATAATTAGTTGAGTAGGCCGTTAATTATCGGTACTATGCAGAAATCATATATGAAGTCGTTTCCTGTTATTGACGGGATTCGACCGAAAGGGGCAACATAACTTGAAACAGTATCCGGCAAATAAGATCAAAAACGTCGTTCTCGCCGGTCACGGTGGTTCGGGCAAGACCTCTCTGGCTGAGGCTATGCTCTGGCTCTCCGGTGCCGCTGACAGAATGGGAAAGACCGCCGACGGCAACACCGTCTGTGACTTCGATCCCGAGGAGATCAAGCGTAAGACTTCAGTTTCCACTGCTGTCGCACCGCTGGAGAGGAACGGTCTGAAAATCAATCTGCTGGACGCACCCGGTCTGTTCGACTATGTCGGCGGCGTCAACGAAGGCTATCGTGCCGCTGAAACCGCTCTGATCGTCGTCGCTGCAAAGGACGGCGTGGCTGTCGGTTCCGAAAAGGCCAACAAGCTGGCTCTGACCACCGGTCGTTCCCGCATTTTCTTCATCAACAAGCTTGACACCGAGGGTGCCAACTTCTATAAGGCATACGAGGCTCTGCGCGAGGCTTTCGGCCCCAGCGTCTGCCCCGTCGTCGTTCCCTACTATGAGGGCGACGCTCTGAAGTGCTATGTGGACATCATCGAAGGCAAGGCTTTCACCTTCGCAAACGGCAAGGCTGCTGCCTGTGATATGCCCGCTCTTGACAACCTCGACGAGCTGAAGGATCAGCTCAACGAGGCTATCGCCGAGACCGACGAGGAACTGATGATGAAGTTCTTCGACGGCGAGGCTTTCACCCACGACGAGATCGTCAAGGGTCTGTCCATGGGTATCGCCAGCGGTTCCATCGCTCCCGTATACTGCGGTGCCGCTCTCAACGCCGAGGCTGTTGAGCTGCTGCTCGCCGGTATCGAGAAGTACGCTCCCACTCCCTGCGACGTGGCTCCCGAAGTTTCCGAGGAAGGCACCGAGATCAAGGTCTCCGAAAGCGAGCCCACCGCTGCCATCCTGTTCAAGACCGTTGCTGACGCCTTCGTCGGCAAGATGAGCTTCTTCAAGGTTCTTGCCGGTAAGATCTCCTCCGATTCTCCGCTGGTCAATATGCGCACCGGCACCAACGAGAAGTTCGGCAAGCTGATCACCGTCCGCGGCAAGAAGCAGGAAGACACCAACTGCATCCCTGCCGGCGACATCGGCGCAGTCACCAAGCTGGGCAACGCCAACACCGGCGACACCTTCTGCGATCCCGGCCGTCAGGTCACCCTGAAGGGCGTTGAGTATCCCAACCCCCTGCTGTCCAAGGCTATCCTGCCTGTGAAGAAGGGCGAGGAAGACAAGATCGCTTCCGGTATCTCCAAGCTCATCGACGAGGATCCCTCCATCAAGTTCGTCACCAACGCCGAGACCCATCAGATGGTCCTCTCCGGTCAGGGTGACCAGCACATCGACGTTATCGTCTCCAAGCTGAAGTCCCGCTTCAACGTGGACGTCATCCTTGAGACTCCCCGCGTTCCCTATCGTGAGACCATCCGCAAGACGGTCGAGCAGCAGGGTCGCCATAAGAAGCAGTCCGGCGGTCACGGTCAGTTCGGTGACGTTTACATCCGCTTCGGTCCCTCTGAGGCCGAGGGTCTGGAGTTCGTTGACGAGGTCGTCGGCGGTACTGTTCCCCGTCAGTTCATCCCCTCTGTTGAAAAGGGTCTGCTCAACTGCATCAAGAAGGGCGTTCTTGCCGGCTATCCCATGGTCGGTCTGAGAGCCGCTCTGTACTTCGGTTCCTCCCACCCCGTTGACTCCTCCGATATGGCTTTCCAGATGGCAGCCTCCATCGCCTACAAGGAAGGTATTCCCAAGGCAGCTCCCACTCTGCTCGAGCCCATCGGCACCCTGAAGGCCATCATCCCCAACGACAACATGGGTGATGTCATGGGTGAGGTCAGCGTCCGCCGCGGCCGCGTGCTGGGCATGGATCCCGCCGAGGATGGTATGCAGATTCTGTCCGCTGAGGTTCCCATGGCTGAAATGGGCGACTTCGCTACCTTTATGCGTCAGTGCGCACAGGGCAGAGGCACCTTCACCTTCGAGTTCGCCCGTTACGAGGATTGCCCCTCTCAGGTTGCTCAGAAGGTCATCGAGGAAGCCAAGGAGCGCGGCGAGATCGAGTAATCTTTCCTGCGCCGGCTTTCAAAAGCCTGCTAATTTGTTCCCTATATTAAGTTACCTCCCAGAAACTTAATAATTTTTTCCGCGCCCCCGATGAATGTCGGGGGCGCAAGGCTTTTTAAAGCGCAAAAAGGACTGAAGCAAATGCGGCTTGCACTTGCAGCAGTCCTTTTTCTGTTGGAGCTTATCAATCCTCGTTGATCATAACCAGTCTGACACCGGGCACATTGTTGAGCGCTTTGAGGATACCGTAGATGGCTTCATTCGCGGCATCGGGGTCAGCTCCGCCCACATCAAGATAAATACTTGCCTTTTCTCCTGCGTCCGTCACATCAATGTAGCCAAGGAAGATATCTTTGGCGTTGTACGGCTCAACAAATCCATCAATGGCATCGCGGATATCCTGAAGGTTATGCTCGCTCATACCATCCTGAAAATACACACTGTAGAAAAAACATTCACCGTCGATGCCTGCCATGTGCACCTCGTAGCCCAGACCAAGCCGGTCAAATCCCATCATGCTGTCAAGTTCGTAAATCATACGCCCCTCCTTATCCAAAATGGTGTCTTTGACCTCAATATACCATATCAGGTGCTTGCGGTCAACATCATTCCAAAAACCAACTGCATAATGCTGCTGCTTGCCGCCCATAATCTCCCCGTTACAAGGAGGGATAGACATGGCCTGCGCGATACCTCAGAAATGCGCTCCCCGATTCCGTACTCTGCTGCGGCTGTATCTGTGCGTGCCGTTGCTGGCGAGCATCGTCTGGCTGGTGCTGGCGCTGGCGTATCTTTCGCCGCTGGACAGGCTGATATCCGGTGGGGTCACCGCTGCGCTGATCGTTGGCGCGGCGTTTCTGCCGGGGATGTACTATGAGCGGCTGTACTACACCCGTTATCCCGGGTGGCTCAAGCTGGAGCGTGGGCTGTTCCTGCGCACGATAATCCTCGTGCCCCGTGGGCAGATCATCTGCACCCGACTGCGGCGCGGTCCGCTGGAGCGTATGCTGGGGCTGGCGACGGTCATTCTGGTGACCACCGCCGGTCGCGTCACACTGCCCGGGCTGACCCGCGAGGAATCGGCACGCCTGCGCGAGCTGGTGGACAAAACGGGGGAGACATCCGCCCCGGAGGAGGTATAGCCATGCAGGCTTCACAATGGGAATTTGCTTCCGCCGCTGACGGAGGTCTGCGGCTTGGTGCGCGTCCGTCTGCCGAACGCCGCACAAAAACCAACCGCGGACAGCGTCAGAGCGGACTTGCGGTGCTGTACACCGCCGCGCGGCGGCTGCCCTTCTGCTCGGCAGCGGCTGCCGGTGTGGTGTCGCTGGCTGTTCAGCTGCTGCCACGGCACATCCGCTGGACGGTGGGCGCGTGGTCGGCTGGACTGATGACGCTTGCCTTCGCTGTGGGTTCGGCAGCGGTGTCGTGGTGGCTCAATCGCTGGCAGCTCAACGACCGGCGGCTGACCGTCATCTCCGGAGTGCTGACCCGACGGGCGACCACCATCCACCGCGCCGCGATACTTTCCGCTGAGCTGGAAACCACGCCATTCACCGCCCTGTTCCGCTGCTCGCGGCTGTACATCCGCACCGCACAGCGAGGGGAACGCCGTCCGCTGCGGCTGCTGATGAGCACACGGGACGGGGTGATGCTCTCCGGTCAGCTGATGCCCGAACAGTCGCTGACAGAAGATGCCGACCGGCTCACCGACGGTCCGCGCAGCGTCCACACCTACCGTGCCGACCGCAGGTCTCTGCTGCTGGCGGCGGTGGGCGGCGAGGGGCTGGCGGCTTTCGTGGCGGCGTATGCATCGGGATTCTCCCTGCTTCGGGACAGTGTGCGGACGGTGCTGGGCGATCAGCTGCCGCTGCTGCTCCCTCCCGACGGCGAACATCTGCCCGTGGGGGTGATTGGCACTGTATCCCTTGGGGTGATCTGGCTGCTCAAGGCGGCGCACACTCTGCTCACCCACGCAGGCATGACCTGCACACTCTGCGGCGGTCTGCTGGTGATCAGCCGCGGCGTGATCAGCCGCCGCTCCTTTCGGCTGAGGGCGGAGGGGGTATGCGCCATTGACCGTCGGCAGTCCATGCCTGCCCTGCTCACGGGGCGGCAGAGCAGCACTTTGCTGATGAGGTCGGGACATAGCTGTCACCTGCTCCCACCTGTGGACAGGCGGCGGTCGCGGATAGAGACGGCGGTCATCATGCCTCGAGGCAGACGGGTGTGTGCGGTGTCCGCCATGCTTTCGCCCATCGCCTTTGCCTGGGGACGGTGGGCGGTCTGTCTGGGCGTACTGCCCCTGACCTCGCTGCTGCAGCGGATGTTCCCCTCGTGGACGGCAACCGTCCTCGCCGCAGGAATGTGGGCAGCAGCGGTACTGATGTGGCGCGCACTGATCACCACCGTCAGCGCGCGGCGGTCGGGGCTATCGCTGTACACCGACTGCGTGGAGGTCACCGCAGTGAGGCGGCTGACCATCCATACCCTGCGGATATTCCGTCCGTCGGTGGGGATGATCCGCGTCACCCAATCGCCCATCGGTCGGGCTGAGGGGCGGTGCAGCGTGCGCGTCGTTCCCCGTGGGGGGAGCGCGGACAGCTCACCGCGCTGCATAAAACTGCCCGTTGATCGGGCGATGGCGGCGTGTGAGCGGCTGGTGTGATATCTGATTTACGCAAAAAGGTCTGCCGCCGATGATGGGCGACAGACCTTTTCTTTGTATGGTATTATCGGATGCCCTCACAGAAAGCGACGATCTCATCCCTGCGCCCGAGGGCGTCCTGACGGTTCTCCACCGAGCACAGTCCCAGACTGCCGCTGCAGGCGATGTGCAGGTGTCCGTAGAAATGCTCCACCGTTCGGACGATCTGCTCACATTCCCTCATGGTGGGACCGGTGCGCAGGGCAATGGTGTAACCACGCTTGCCCTCGGACAGCCTCGCATAAGGCTCATGGGTATCGCACCACGGGGTGCAGCGGTCGATGAACACCTTGAACTGACCGGGCACATCCGCCCAGTAGGAGGGTGCAACGGAGATTATTACGTCCGCCCACTCATAAAGCTCCATGACTTTACGCACGTCATCGTCCATGACGCACCGTGCGGTGCGGTGGCAGCTGCGGCAGCCCCTGCACAGGGCTATGGCGAAGTCGTCGATGCACACGTTCTTCACCTCTGCGCGGCTGCCCAGCTGTTCCGCAACGATATCCGCGATGCAGGCGGTGGCTCCGCTGCGCACCGGACTGCAGTTCATCACAAGCACTTCCATCCCTGATTTCCCCCTCAATTATAGATGCAGCCCTCTATTCCGGGCAGCAATCTGTATACCGATTGTTGCATTACGCTTTCGAAATACTCTTTGTATTCAATAGACCTGTTCCAGCGCTCCACCGTGAAGGGGAAAACGCCGTATCGTCTGGTCACGTCCACGAAGCGTTTCTCCAGAAGGCAGAAGCCTGCCGCATCTCCCAGCGCGTCGCAGAGGATGATCAGGCGGTCGTAGTCGTCGTACTGCGCCTTCGCAAGATAGTCACACACGAACGCGAACTCCTCGTCGGTGCAGTCTCGTTTGCTTATGTCCTTATGGGCATCGGGCACGGGATAGGAGTGGGTCAGGCATATCCTCGCCACCTCGTCCCAGCCGTTGGACAGGGCGAAGTTGCAGCCGTCGATGATGTGGCGCATGCCGTGGATGCCCTCCCGACGACCGATGTCGTGGAGCAGTCCGCAGACGTATGCCTTCTCAGCGTCCATGCCGCAGGCGGCTGCGATGGCTTCCGCCGCGGCGGCAACATTGAGGGAATGAGCCGTCCACGGTCCGGGGTTGAGCTGCCCTGCCGCCTCCAGCTCACGCAGGGCGGTCTGTCTGTCGGGATACATATGGTTTCCTCCTGCTATTGCGGTCGATTTCTTCTGCCCTTTCGGCTCGCGCGCGGTCTGATGGTAAACCTCGGCGGCTCATCGATCATCCGGCTCGGATACGGTTCCTGCCTGCGGCTGTCCATATATCCGCAGCTGCCGCAGATGTACACCGTCTCACTGTATCCGACGGAGAGCGGCTCGCCATGGGTGCTGATCACGCTGATTTCCCGTGAGCGGCATCTCGGGCAGACCGTCATGCTCCCGGCTCCATTGAGCGAGGGAGCTTTCCTCGAGCCGCGCATGCCGGATCCTCTGCCGGGGTACATACGCCTGCTCATCGCTGATCACCGTCGGTCTTTGCGCGCCTGACCGGTCGAACGCGTTTGCTTTTTCTGATCGTTTCCAGATCGTACTGGGGTATCCATGTCTCTACAAAACCGCAGCTGCGGCAGATATATCTCTGCGGCCTGACGCCAAACATAATATATTCGCGGTAGGGTACTGACACGATATCCTCCGAGCCGCACTTGGGACAGAGCGCCGTCTTTTTCATTATACTTACCTCCGTTATCATGATATTGAGCAAGCCGCCGCGGACGCAATATCCGCAGCGGCTTTGATTATGCGATGATTACTGGACCTTTGCCGCCCATGCCTTGCGGATGACAACATCCTCGATGGGCTTGTCGCTGGGACCGGTCTCCACGGCAGCGATCTTATCCACAACGTCCATGCCGCTGTAGACCTGACCGAACACGGTGTGACCCAGATAGTTGGTCACGTTGGAGAATCCGCCGTCCAGAGAGGGGCAGCCGCCTTCTCTGCCGTAGGTGTCGGCAGCCCAGCGGGGCCAGCCCTTGGCGATGAGGGAGGTGGGGCTGTTCTGGGCAGACTTTGCCTGAACGATGAAGAACTGGGAGCCGTTGGTGGTGGGCTGCCCGGTGTTTGCCATGGACAGCGCGCCGCGGAAGTTGAACAGGTTGCGCTCGAACTCATCCTCAAAAGCGCCGCCCCAGATGCTGTGACCGCCGGTGCCGTCGCCCTCGGGGTCGCCGCCCTGGATCATAAAGCCGTTGATGACGCGGTGGAAGGTGATGCCGTCATAGAAATGCTTCTGGACAAGACCGATGAAGTTCTCGCAGGCGATGGGGCACTGCTCGGGGAACAGGCGGATCTTGATGTCGCCCATGGTGGTTTCCAGAATGACTACTGTGTCGCCCGAATGGGGACGCCTGGTCTGATCGTAATCTTCGGCTCTCTTGAATTCTGCCATTATCGTGTCCTCCTGTGGTTATATCTGTTTGATTATGTGCAAGGAGACGCCGGGAAGCCCGACGTCTCCTGTTGTAATTTCTGATGAAAAACGCCCGTGATTACTGAGCGTCGGCAGCGGAAACATCGCCGCCGGAGACATCGCCGTGGGATACGACTACCTTGACAAAGTCCTTGACATAGGCCTTGGTGATGATGACATCCTCAACAGGCTTGTCGTTCTCGTCGGTCTCAACAGCAGCGATGGCATCGATGACCTCTACGCCGTCAAAGACCTGACCGAATACGGTGTGAGCAGGAACGCCGCTGCCCTTTCTTGCCTCGGCATCCAGAGTGGGAGTGCCGCCGAACATATTGTAGAAGTGAGCAACGCCCTCATCGTAGTTCAGCTGGGTGATGAGCTGGTCAACAGTGAACTCGTTGACCTTGCCGCTCTCGTCCTGACCGGCAAAGACCTTGTCGGACTGGACAACGAAGAACTGGCTGGAGCCGCTGTTGGGCATACCTGTGTTGGCCATGGAGACAGCATATTTGAAGTGATAGAGGCCGTTGTCGTTCTCGTCGGGCAGTTCGGCGCCGGTGAAGGTACTGCCGCCGGTGCCGGTGCCGGTGGGATCACCGGTCTGAACCATAAAGCCGTCGATGACGCGATGGAAGGAGATACCGTCATAGTAACCGGAACGGATCAGGTTGGTGAAGTTGGTAACGGTCTCGGGTGCGTTGTTGGGGAACAGACGGATCTTGAAGGTACCCTTGGTGGTCTCAAAGACAGCGATCTGCTCGCCGTTTTCGGGGAGAGCCAGCTGGTCGGTGAAGTCAGCAGGAGCGTTGGGATCCTCAACGTCGGTCTGGGAAACAACTTCTTCCTGAGAGCAGCTCTGTGCGCACTCGTAGCAGGCACCACCTTCGTTGCACATGGGGATACCGATGATGAACGCAGCAATGATGATGACGATGGCGATGAGGGTGAACAGCCACATCCACTCGTTCATTATTCTCTGGAACTTGGTTTCCTCCTGGACATTGACGTGCACCTTCTTGGGCTGGGTGTGGGCACCGGGCTTACGCTTCTTGTAGTTCTTTTTCTTAGAATTGCTCATGGGGAGTCATCAGCCTTTCCGTCCCGTGGGAATTTCCCGGGGACTGTTATAGATTTAGTATTGTTGATGCGCCTTGCGACCGGCGCATAATGTACTGCTTTGGAGCCTGCGCGGCAGGCACGGGGGGAATTACTTATTCTTGCGGAAGCCGCTGAACACACCCTTCTTTTCGTTGGGAGAAGCGGACTTCTTTTCTTCGATCTCGGGAACCTCAAGCTGGCTGGTGCAGTGAGCGCAGCGGGTGGCGTTGATGTCGACCTCGCTCATGCAGAAGGGGCACTTCTTGGTGGTGGGAGCGGCGGGTTCTTCTTCCTTCTTGCCCAGGTTGGTGAGCTTGTTGATGCCCTTGACCAGCAGGAAGATGACCAGAGCCATGATGACGAAATTGATGACGGCGTTGATGAAGGCGCCGTACTTGAACACGCCGGCGCCGGCAGCTTCCAGTTCGGCAAGGGTCATGGTATCGGTGGAAACGGGCACCATCTCGCCTGCCTCGTTGGCAACATCGACGGTTTTCTGAAGGGGAATGAACAGGCCGGAGAAGTCAGCCTTGAGTATCAGGCTGAGCAGGGGGTTGATCAGATCCTTGACCACGGAGTTGATGATTGCCTGGAAAGCGGCACCGATGATGACGGCTACCGACAGGTCAAGTACGTTGCCCTTGAGGGCAAAGGCTTTGAATTCTGCAAAAAACTTTTTCATTTTGGTCTCCCTTTCATCTTCTTTTGATCCGACTGCCGGATCATTCCTATTATATTGCTTGTTATTATAACACATGGTATGCGGTTTTCAAACCCTTTTTCAGCAATTTAATGTGATGTATTTATCCGGGTGACCGGCGGCGGGTGATCCTCTTTCCTGACGGAGGGGGGCCGCCGAAACTAAAGAAAAAGACCGCGTTTGTCCGCGAAAAACACCCCGGCTTTTGCTGTTGTGATGTGTATGGCAGAGCATAGCCGCTCTGCGACGCGTTTTGCGCTTGCGATATCAGAACCGCTAAATCTGTTCGACCTCGATGCCCAGTTCCTCGCCTGCCGCTCTGACCGCGTCGAAGGTCTCGGCTGCCATGACAGTCATGTGCTTCAGGTTGGGGAACTGCTTCAGTTCACGCGCAGAGACCGCCGTCAGGTCAAAGCGCTCGTCTTCGCCGTCCCACATCGGACAGATGTTCATGTAGATCTCGTTGCCGCCGTCCATGTCGATGCTCCGGACACTCTCAGCAAGGGACACAGGGATCCTCAGGGTTGTGAAGAAGTCCACAGCAGGCTTTATGTTCCGCGGACTTTCCGTGTTTGCCCTGCTCTTTTTGAATTTCAGATAATCGTAGAGGTCAAAGTGAGGCTTCAGCACCTCCTGCTCGTACATAAGCTCCTGAATGACCGCCAGCTTGAAATTGAAGTTATCAAACTCCAGACATTCCCCGGCAGGCTGGACGATGTTATAATCCTCCGTGCTTCTGGGGCGCGTCGGCTTGAAGGACAGATATACATTCTTATTGATAAAGCCATCGATGTAATCAGGCTCGTCATCCTTGCCGCGCATGATGACACCGATATGAGAAAATTTCAGTTCCTCTCCATCTCTCCACACCGCCTGCTGCTGCCCCAGAAAGGGATTGAAGCGTTCCCATGCGTTCCCGAAAAACGTAACGCTTCCCCGATAGTGTCGGGCGGCGTGCTCCCCTGACAGCAGACCATCATCGCATACATGAATCGAGCAGTACATGACAAGGTGATCCATGTCCGTAAAGGCTTTGTTCTTTCGGAGGAAAACCGAGCTGCCGTTCTGAAACGCAAGCCCCATCTCGTCGAAAATATAGCTCGCCTTTTCGCCCTCGCCCACCACTCTCGGCGTGCCCAGGGCTTCGGTCAGCTCCTGCAGGGATGCAGGGAACGTTATGGTCATTCCGTTGACAACGATTTCGTTATCCAGCACGTCAATTATATTCATTGCTCCTCCGATCTTTCACAGCGCTCCGAGCGGCTTGATTTCGCGGTTTTCGCTGGTTCCCGATGTCTCATTTTATCACACACCATACGCGCCTGTAATGCTGTTCGGACACGCGGGCGAACACAACGCCGGGGTGCGGCAGGCGCACTTCGGCCTTATGCAGCAGTGCTGTCGATAATTATTCCCCGGCAGCTTCCTGCAGCCCGTTCTTTTTCTCTTTTCTTCGCATCAGTATTTTAAGTATAATCATCGCGGCGATACAGACGACAGCAACTACGGCGGAAATGATTACCGAGACGTCCACTCGCTCAAACCACGAGGGATAGGGCGGAGAATACATCTCGGGGTGCTGCTTTTTGTCCCATAGAACGTGAAGGATCCGGCCAATACAGCTGCCCAGATCGCACAGGAAAAACATCAGGAAAAAATAATAAGCTCGTTTCATGTGTACGTGTACCTTCCTTATCAGAGTTCTTCGATTTCCGTGGTGACAACGCCGTCTGCGGTTTTTACGATCTCCACGGTGTTGGACCATTCGCTGTCAAGAAAATGCCGCGCCTCGATCACGATGTCCGGGTACTGCTCCAGCAGCTGCTGTGCCACATAGGTCAGACCGGCGTTTCCGCCGCCGAACTCATCGGTATAGCTGTTCCTGCCGAACACCTCAGAGGCGACGGAAAAGGCACAGTCCTGCACGCTGAAATCGCAGTCAGGATCCTCACTGCCAACGAAAAATCCCGTTTCCGTGTCGAAGATTTCCAGATCGCCCGCAACAACGGGCAGCGCCTGCACGATGTTCTCGCTGCTGCGCGGCATCGCCATGCCGCAGAGGATCATTTTCGTGAACTCAAGCAGAAAGCCCTGCTTCACGGTTTCGATATCAAATGCGCCGGTTTCGATTCTTATCAGAGTAAGACCTCCGATATGTGATTCTGTTTTGCACGCGGACAGCGACAGACAGTTGGCGAGCGGCTAAACCGTCACTTCCACCCGATTGCCCTCCACGGCGACAACGCAGCTTTCGTAATAGCCGTCGCCGGTGACCCTCGGACCGCTGACGATCTCGTACCCGTCCTGCCGCAGCCGCAGGGTCAGCTCGTCCACCGCCGCGCGGCTGCCCACGCTGAAGGCGATGTGGGCGTAGCCTGTGCGGTCGGGGGCTTTTTCGCTGTCAACCATCGTTGGCTTGTTCATCAGCTCCAGCCGTGCACCGTCCTCAAAGCTCAGGAAATACGAGCGGAAACCGGTGGCGCGGTTGTGATAGCCCTCTCCTGCTGCGGCGCCGAAATACCTCACAAAGAAATCCCGTGCCGCCTCAAGGTCGCTGACGTACATCGCGATGTGCTCTATGCGCATGGCAAACCCTCCGTATCACCGGTGTATCTGATCCGGATTTTATCACATTCTGTGCCCACAGACAAGTGCAGGGAGAATATTCGCTGAAGGACTGAATATTTATTATGGAGAGCCGATGACGGCAGGCAGAGAAAACCTCTGGTACGACGATGTAAAAAAACTGTGTACAGCACCACAATTTTATTGACATTCATCCGCGCATCCTTTAAAATTATGCCGTAAATCACAGCTGTGCAAACCGCCGCAAAAGAGCAGAGTCATGCGGTTTTGCGGCTGCCGTGATCCACAGGTCGGACAGTCGGACAGAGCCATCCCGTTCCGGGAGCGCGTCCGGTTTCAGATATGACACCGCGGAACATTCCGCAGAAAGAGAGCAGATATTTATGCGCGTTGTTATTCAGGATAACTACGACAAGATGTGCAAGTGGGCAGCGGACTATATCGCCGCGAAGATCAACAGCCACAAGGAAGACCGTCCCTTCGTCCTCGGTCTGCCCACCGGAAGCTCCCCCATCGGTGTATACAGGGAGCTGGTAAAGAAAAACAAGGCAGGAGAACTGTCCTTTGCCAACGTCATCACCTTCAATATGGACGAATACCTCGGTCTGCCTCACGAGCACGACCAGTCCTACTGGTACTTCATGCACGACAATTTCTTCGATCACCTCGTGGATATGAAGCCGGAAAACATCAACATCCTCAACGGCATGACCGATGATCCCGAAAAGGAATGTGCCGATTACGAAGCAAAGATCGCTGCCTGCGGCGGCATCGACCTGTTCATGGGCGGCATCGGCGTTGATGGCCACATCGCCTTCAACGAGCCCTTCACCTCTCTCAATTCCCGTACCGGCGTGCGCGATCTCACCACCGACACCCGCATCGTCAACTCCCGTTTCTTCGGCAACGACCCCGAGGCGGTGCCTGCACAGGCGCTGTCCGTGGGCGTGGGCACCGTGTTCGATTCCCGTGAGGTTCTCGTTCTCATCAACGGTCACAACAAGGCAAGAGCCCTTGCCGCCACCGTGGAGGGCGCCGTGAGCCAGAAGTGGACCTGCTCCGCCCTGCAGCATCACAACGCTGCCATCATCGCCTGCGACGAGGCTGCCTGCGACGAGCTGACCGTGGGCGCATACAAATACTTCCTTGACATCGAGAGAGGGGAAAGACTTTAATGTATACCATCAAGGATCTCTACGATCTCGATCACACTCTGGCAAAGGACTATCTTGAGCAGTTCACCTATCCCTGGGAGGCGCTCAAGGGCATCAAGGAGCTTATCCTGCAGCTGGGTCCGGCGCTGGGTGAGGATTACGAGGAAGTCTCCGAGCATGTCTGGGTGCATAAGACGGCAAAGGTGTTCCCCTCGGCGTATCTGGGCGCTCCCTGCATCATCGGACCCAATACCGAGGTGCGCCACTGCGCCTTTATCCGCGGTTCTGCCCTTGTGGGCGCCGACTGCGTCGTGGGCAACTCCGTGGAGCTGAAGAACGTCATCCTGTTTGATCACGTCCAGACCCCTCACTACAACTACGTCGGTGATTCCATTCTGGGATATTATTCCCACATGGGCGCCGGAAGCATCACCAGCAACGTAAAGAGCGACAAAAAGCTTGTGGTTGTCCATAACGGCACGGAGAAGATGGAGACCGGCATCAAGAAATTCGGTGCCATGCTGGGTGACTATGTTGAGGTGGGCTGCAACGCCGTGTGCAATCCCGGCACGGTCGTGGGCAGACACAGCAATATCTATCCTACCTCCTGCGTGCGCGGTGTTGTTCCCGAGAACAGCATCTGGAAGGACAACGGAGAGATCATCCAGAAGGAGGACAGGTAAATGGGAAAATATTTCGGAACCGACGGCTTCCGCGGTGAAGCCAACAAAAATCTGACCTTTGAACATGCCATACAGATCGGGCGCTTTCTCGGATGGTATTACGGAGTCAATCAGGGAAAGAAAGCCAAGGTAGTCATCGGCAAGGACACCAGACGCAGCTCCTATATGTACGAGTACGCTCTGTGTACCGGACTGATGGCAAGCGGCGCGGATGCCTACATCATGCACGTTACCACAACGCCCAGCGTGGCTTACATCACCCGTGTGGATGATTTTGACTGCGGTATCATGATCTCCGCGTCCCACAATCCCTATTACGACAACGGCATCAAGCTTCTCAACGGCAGCGGCGAGAAGATGGACGAGGAGACCATCCTCAAGGTGGAGGATTACCTCGACGGCAAGCTGGAGCTGCCTGTTGCCGAGAGAGACGATATCGGACGCACCGTCGACTACGTTGCCGGCCGCAACCGCTACATCGGCCACATGATCTCCATGAGCAAATACAGCTTCAAGGATATCAAGGTGGGACTGGATGTTGCAAACGGTTCGGCGTGGCAGATCGCCAGAGCTGTTTTCGATGCCCTGGGCGCGAAGGTGTACGTCATCAACGACCGTCCCGACGGCTTCAACATCAACAACGACTGCGGCTGCACCCACATCGAGCACCTGCAGAAGTTCGTGATTGAAAACGGTCTGGACGTGGGCTTTGCCTACGACGGCGACGCCGACCGCTGTCTGGCTGTTGACGAAAAGGGCAACATCATCACCGGCGATCACGTCCTTTACATCTACGGACTGTATATGAAAGAGCGCGGCAAGCTGCTCAACAACAAGGTCGTCACCACCGTCATGTCCAACTTCGGCCTCTACAAGGCGCTTGACAAGGTGGGCATCGAATACGACAAGACCGCCGTGGGAGACAAGTACGTCTACGAAAACATGGTGCAGACCGGCAACCGTCTGGGCGGTGAGCAGAGCGGCCACACCATTTTCTCCAAATACGAGACCACCGGCGACGGTATTCTCACCTCCCTCAAGATCATGGAGGTCATGCTGGCAAAGGAAAAGCCCCTGAGCGAGCTGGCTGCCCCCGTGGTGTTCTATCCTCAGGTGCTCAAGAACGTCCGCGTAAAGAGCAAGCCCGAGGCGCAGAACGACCCCGACGTGCAGGCTGCGGTCAAGGCGGTCGCCGACGCGCTGGGTGACACCGGCAGAATTCTGGTGCGCGAAAGCGGCACCGAGCCCCTCATCCGCGTGATGGTGGAGGCGGAGACCGACGAGATCTGCCAGAAGTACGTGGACGAGGTCATCAGCGTGATCGAAGCCAAGGGTCATCTGGCATAATTCCGCGCCGGAAACATAACCGAATCACACCCCGTTCCGCAGACCGTGCAAAGTCTGCAGGACGGGGTGTTTTTGCGCCTGAGGCTGACAGCAGTGCCCGGGAAATGACAGTGCTGCCTGTATTCTGACAGTAAACGTGCCGCCGCCTGTGATATCATCAGCCGCGGAGGCCGCTGCATGGGCGTTGCCGGTCTCCTTTATACTATAAAGGAGAAAGATCATGGAAAGTATCATGCAAGGAGATGCATACAGCATTCCCGTGTGCATCAGGAACGGCGACACAGAGATCCTGCCCGGGGCAGTGGAAACTGTGGAGATCGCCATAGGCAGCATCATCAAGAAATACCCGGGAGAGATCGCCTTTTCCGATCACTGGATGTTCCCTCTCACTCAGCAGGAGACCTTCGGTCTCACGCCCGGTCTGCAGCCCGTGCAGGTAAGGGTAAAGTTCGTCGGCGGTGAGATATCCGGAACCAATTGCGGCTGCGTCAGCGTCAATGCCAGCGTAAGCAGGGAGGTGCTCTGATGGACGTGATATCCGCCGAAATTTCCGGAGCAGGAAAAATCACTGCCGACACGGGCAGCGCCGAGGTCAGACTGCCCGTAACCGTACCCGATGCCCTGCCCAACCCACATCCTCTGCGATTCACCGGCGCGGTATCCGCCGAGTATGACGGAAGCAGATCGATGACGGTCAGGATACCCTCGGAGGGCAGACCCGGCGCCGATGGCAGATCGGCATATCAGGTCGCCGCGGACAACGGCTTCGACGGTACCGAAGCCGAGTGGCTGCAGTCCCTTGTGGGTCCTGCAGGACCGCAGGGACAGCCCGGTCAGGACGGCAGAGACGGTCAGCCCGGAGCCGCCGGCGAATCGGCGTATGACATCGCGGTGAAAAACGGCTTCGAGGGCACGGAAGCCGAATGGTCGGCTTCCATCGTGGAAACCGCAGAGGACATATCAAAAGCTCGGAACAACGTTGTTTTTGTCACCGGCGAGCAGCCCGACGGCACCATCGCCGACATCCTCAAGGAATACCAGCGCCGGCGCGACACCATGCGCATCGTGTACATCAAACTGGACGACGGCGACGCCACGCCCGGTCAGTCGTGGAGCTCCGACGCTGCCTG
>SVPO01000026.1 GCA_015065795.1 Oscillospiraceae bacterium
CTGTGCCGCCCTCTGCGGAGGCGACTTCGGCACCGTCGGCATCTCTGAGGGTATAGCGAACGGACTGACCGTCCCTGAGGTTGGTGATGTAGGTCCTGACGGCGATCTTTGCGTCGGTGCCGTTGATCTCGGGAGTGACCTGAATACCGGGGCCTCCGAAGTAGTCAAGATCGAAATGCGATTCGTTTACGCAGATGATGTTGACGTCACGATAAAGGCCGCCGTAGAAGGTGAAGTCGGCAACCTGAGGATAGACGGTCTGGTTGGCGGTGTTGTCAACCGCTACCACCAGCAGGCTGTTTTCCTCAAGGGAATCTGTGATGTCCACGCGCCAGGTGGAGTAACCGCCGTCGTGGTGGGCAAGGCTCTTGCCGTTGAGGTAAACGTCGGCAGAGGAGTTGGCACCCCTGATCTCAAGGTAGTAGCGGTCAGCGGTAGGAAGTTCCGATTTCACAAGATTCTTTGCATAGTGGCAGGTGCCGCGATGGTAGTCGTTTCCGCCATCCTGTCCGTCCACAGCGTTCCATGAATGAGGGAGATCCACAAACTCCCAGTCGGCAGGCATGCTGGTGGGAATGTCCGCAACGTTCTTGGTGAATGCCCATCCGGCATTGATGTTAAGAATATTTCTCACGTTTTGTCTCCTTGCAGTTTATTTCTCTGTAATGGCGCCCGACAATGACTGCCGGACGCCGGATATTGATCTGCTTTCAAGAATTATTCTTCGGTCTTGTCCATTTCGTCGAACATGGCAGCCATACGGGCAGCCTCAAAAGCGGCATCCTCATCTTCGGCTGCGACGGCTTCCTCGACGACGGTCTCCTCGACGGGAGCGGCTTCCTCGGCGACGGTCTCCTCAACGGGAGTGGCTTCCTCGGCGACGATCTCCTCGACGGGAGCGGCTTCCTCGGTGACGGTCTCCTCAACGGGAGCGGCTTCCTCGGCGACGGTCTCCTCAACGGGAGCGGCTTCCTCGGCGACAGTCTCCTCGACGGGAGTGGCTTCCTCGGCGACGGCCTCCTCAACAGGAGCGGCTTCCTCGGCAGTCTTGCGTGCAGCGAGTTCTTCGCGCATCTTTGCGAGGGTCTTCTTGTCGAGGTTGTAGATCAGGGCGATGCCGATGAACTGAACCACAGCGCTGAACAGATAGAGACCGGCAACCAGCCAGCACATATTCTTCGAGGTTTCATAGCTCTGACCGATGGTGCCGAGCTTGGACTGATAGCCCAGAACGCCCATGATAAGCAGAACGATGGAGGGGCCTATGCCCTGAGCGAGCTTACGGAAGAAGGAGTGAATGGAATACACGGTACCTTCCTCGCGAGTGCCGAACTTCCATTCGTTGTAGTCGATGGCGTCGCCCATCATCGCCCAGGATACGCAGGTGTATACGCCCATGCCGATGCCGAAGGCAAGCAGACCGGCAAGATAAACCAGCAGAGCGGTGTCGGTGTTGGAGACCATGGGGAACACCATCATCACCAGACCGCCGACGATCGAAAGAACGGTACCGAACACGGAGGATTCCTTTTTGCCGAACTTCTCAACGATCTTCTTGATGAAGGGCATGAACAGGAACATGGGCAGGAAGCCGATGAGCATGATCACACCGGACATGGAAGCGTTCTGGAAATAGGTGGCAAACATGATGGTGTTGGCGGTGCCTGCGGACTGCATACCAAGGAACATACCCATGGCAGCCAGAGTAGCGCCCACAGCGGGACGGTTTCTCATGAATTTGCCGAACGCGGAGAACACGTTGAACCTCTCGGCCTTTTCGTTGGTCTTAACGGTATTCTCGTCCACGCGGACGGTGATGTTTCTGAGCATGAACATGAAGGCGATAAAGCCCAGAACGCCCATGATGAGCGCTGCCCAGAACACTCTTTCACCCAGAAGGATCTCAACCTGCTTGCCGGTCTCGGGGCTGAGCACGGCATCGCCGACCTTGTAGGCTTCTCCTGTGAAGGGATCGGTAAGGAACTGGGATTTATCGAAGCCCTCGGGGATCATGATCTTGTCGAGGAAATCGGTGGTTCCATCATAAGTGACCTTCTTCCAGATGAGCATGGGAAGAACGATCATGGGAACCATGTTGCCGATCATGGAACCCACCGAGCGCCAGGTGGAGAGCTGTGCTCTTTCGCCCGGATCTTCGGTTACCACGGAAAGCATGGAACCGTAGGGAACGTTTGCAACGGTGTAGCAGGCATCCCACACGATATATCCTGCAACGAACAGGATCGCCTTGACGACCACACTGGCGTTGGGGAAGGGCAGGAATACTGCGGAGCCGGCAACCAGCAGGCCGATGGCGCCGATAAGGATGTAGGTCTTGAACTTGCCGCGCTTGTACTTTCTGTGGTCGTTATCGATCATGGAGCCGATCAGAGGATCATTTACGGCGTCCCAGATCTGCACTGCGAGAAGGAGTATGGACAGCAGTCCGGTTTCCATCATCATGTAGACCAGCCAGAAAGTCTGAACGGTGCTCTTGAGCGAGAAGCTCATGTTGCATCCAAAGTCGCCGGCAGCATAAGCAAGCTTGTCGCGCATACCAAACTTGCGGTAGCCGTTGGCATCAATTTTTGCTTTTTTCTGCTTTTTCATGCTTTTGTCCTCCTGTTTGAGTTTTCCCTTTTCTCTTGTGTGTATTGACCGGTCACGTCAAAAAAGACCGCACAGCCAATCAATCTTTGTCTTTAGTATATCGGATTCGCCGTAAAGATGTGAGTAATATTTTTATGAATTTTTGTATTATCTTCATCTGTGTTGCGTCAACCATGTTGTAATTACACAAAACCAGTGATATAATAAGCTGGGATGTAAGAAAAATCCCGTATCATCAGCGTGTGCTTTTTTTACACAGTCACATGAGGGAGGTGCTTCGTTGAACTACGAAAGCGAGCTGAGCTTTCTGCGCTCCACAATGAAGCGCGCCCATATTCACACCTCCGTTGTTTCTCCCGGCAAGCCTTTCCGCAACATACTTCCGCCGGAACTGGAAACGCTGTTCGGCGATTATTATCCCTGCGATTCGCCTTTGCATAAGGTACTCGGCGACACCGAAGCAAACACCATGTACCGGCAGTCGGACGCCCTTGGTCTTTCATATATTTTTTTTATCCTGCCGGAATCATCAAGATCTGAGTATTTTTTCATCGGGCCGTACACACGCACGGATATCTCTCAGCGTCAGATAATGGAGATCGCCGAAAGCAACGGTCTGTCGCCGAAGAATCAGCGCTATCTTGAGGAATACTACAGAAGTATTCCCGTTCTGCCCGAAAACAGTCATATCTTCACCATGCTGGACACCTTCTGCGAGTTCATATGGCATAGCCCTTCCTTTTCGGTTGTCGATATGGACAGGGAGTGGCAGACTCCTGCTTCGCCCATCAACGAACCCAGCCGCAGTGAAGGCTTTGACGACGTACTGGTAAACATGGTAGCTCTGGAAAAGCGTTACAGCTACGAAAACGAACTGATGCGCGCTGTGGAGCGCGGGCAGCTGCACGGTGAATTCAGTTTCCCCACAGGCATGACCGAACAGATCCTGGAGCGACGCACAACCGATTCGCTGCGCAATATAAAGAATTACATGATCATCATGAATACACTGCTGCGCAAGGCGGCGCAGAACGGCGGCGTACACCCTATGTATCTTGACCGGGTTTCATCATCCTTTGCGGTGAAGATCGAACAGCAGACATCGGTTGCGGACAGCACTTCCATGATGTCCGATATGTACCGCTCATACTGCCGGCTGGTGCGCAAACATTCGCTCAAAGATTACTCCCCTGTGGTGCAGAAGGCGGTCATTCTGATTGACTCCGACCTTTCGGCAAACCTCACGCTGAGCACTCTTGCCGAAAGTCAGAGCATAAGTCCGGGATACCTTTCCACCGTTTTCAAAAAGGAAACAGGAAAGACTGTTTCCGAATACATCAGAGACAAGCGCATCAAGCACGCCGCCCATCTGCTGACAACCACCCATCTGCAGATCCAGACCATCGCGCTGCACTGCGGCATTATGGATGTTCAGTATTTTTCCAAGATATTCAAAAAGCATACAGGCAAAACGCCCAGAGAATACCGCATGACCGTAAAACAGAACTAAAACGCAAACAGACCAAGGAGGAACCATTGTGCCGAAATTTCTCACCGACGATTTTCTTTTGAATACCACCACGGCAAAAAAGCTTTACGCCGAGTATGCCGCAGGACAGCCCATTATTGATTATCACTGTCATGTCAGCCCCAGGGAGATTTTCGAGGACAGGCACTTTGCCAACATCACCGAGCTTTGGCTGGGCGGAGACCATTACAAATGGCGGCTCATGCGCTCAAACGGAGTGGACGAGCGCTACATCACCGGTGACGCGGATGATTACGAGAAGTTCTGCAGATTTGCCGAGGTGCTGCCCAAAGCCATCGGCAACCCCATGTATCACTGGTGTCACCTTGAGCTGAAGAATTACTTCGGCTACAACGGCGTGCTCTGTCCCGAGACCGCCGACAAGGTATGGAAGCTGTGCAACGAGAAGCTCAAGGAGAAAAACATGGGCGCGCGGGGCATTATCAGGCAGAGCAACGTGGTGTTCATCGGCACCACCGATGACCCCATCGATTCCCTTGAGTATCACAGACTTATCGTAGAGGACGACAGCATCAGCACCGTGGTGGCTCCGTCCTTCCGTCCGGACAAGGCACTGAACATGGACAAGCCCGGCTGGAAGGAATATATCGCTCAGCTCGCCGAGGTTTCCGGCGTTGAGATAACCGGTATGGATTCCATCAAGGAGGCTCTCGGGCGCAGGCTGGAGCACTTTGCCGCCTGCGGCTGCAAGGCCAGCGACCACGGACTTGATTATATGGTATACGAAGAAGCCGCTCCCGATGTACTGGACAGCATCATCGCGAAGGGACTCGCCGGCGAGGCGGTCACCGCAGCGGAAGCTGACGCGGTGAAAACCGAGCTGCTGGTATTCTGCGCCGGTGAGTATGTACGCCTCGGGTGGGCAATGCAGCTGCATTACAACTGCCTGCGCAACCCCAACTCCACCATGCTCGCCAAACTCGGTCCCGACACAGGATTTGACTGCATCGGTCCGCACAACGGCAGCAGGGCTCTTGCCCGTCTGCTGGACAGGCTCTACCGCGAGGACAAGCTGCCGCGCACCATCATCTACAGCCTCGACCCTGCCGACAACGCCTTTATCGACACGCTGATGGGTGCCTTCCAGGGCACTGAGATCCCCGGCAAGATCCAGCACGGCAGCGCATGGTGGTTCAACGACAACAAGCAGGGTATGCGCGAGCAGATGACCAGCCTTGCCAACCTCGGACTGCTGGGCAACTTTGTTGGTATGCTCACCGACTCCCGCAGCTTCCTGAGCTACACCCGTCACGAATACTTCCGCCGCATCCTGTGCGCTCTCATTGGCGAATGGGTAGAAAACGGCGAGTATCCCAACGACAAAGCAGCTCTCGGCAGGATCGTCAGTGATATTTGCTACGGCAACGCCTGCCGTTATTTCGGATTGGAATAAAAATCGGAGGAATAGAAGCATGAAAATGAAAATGTCTTTCCGCTGGTACGGCAAGGACGACCCCATCAGTCTTGAGTACATCTCCCAGATTCCCGGTATGCGTTCCATCGTTTCGGCGGTGTACGACGTAAAGCCCGGAGAGGTGTGGCCGGAAGAAAGCCTGAAGAAAATGAAAGAGGAATGTGACGCCAGCGGTCTTGTGTTCGACGTGGTGGAATCCATTCCCGTTCACGAGGACATCAAGCTGGGTCGAGGCGATGTCGATCATCTCCTCGACGTCTACTGCGAAAACATCCGCCGCTGCGCAAAATACGGCGTAAAGTGCGTGACCTATAACTTCATGCCGGTCTTTGACTGGACCCGTACACAGCTGGACAAAAAAGCCCCCGACGGCTCCACCAGTCTCGTGATGTACTGGGATCAGATGCGCGGTCTTGATCCGCTCAAGGACGATATTCATCTGCCCGGCTGGGATTCCAGCTACACTCAGGATGAGGTGCGCGAGCTGATCACCGCTTATGGCGAGATCGGTGAGGATGGGCTGTGGGCAAACCTCGAAAAGTTCCTCAAAAAGGTCATCCCCGTTGCCGAGGAGTGCGGCGTGAGAATGGCAATCCACCCCGACGATCCTCCCTACCCCATCTTCGGTCTGCCGCGCATCATCACCTGCGAGGCTAATCTCGACCGATTCCTCGCTCTGGTGGACAGTCCGGCAAACAGCCTGTGCCTGTGCACCGGCAGCCTCGGCTGTGCCGAAAGCAACGATATCCCTGCCATGGTGCGCAAGTACGCGCAGATGGACCGCATCGCCTTCATGCACATCCGCAACGTCAGGATCATGGAGGACGGTTCCTTTGAGGAGCGCGCTCATCTTTCCTCCTGCGGTTCGCTGGATATCTACCAGATCGTCAAGGCTCTGTGCGAATGCGGCTACGAGGGCTACGTGCGCCCCGACCACGGTCGCATGATCTGGGGCGAAACCGGCAAGCCGGGCTACGGTCTTTTCGACCGCGCACTAGGAGCGACTTACATCAACGGATTATTTGAGGCTTGCGAAAAGAGTCTTAGTTGATTATAATATACTAGTATACAAGGAGAAGCCGTATGAACAGCAATGTTTTGAATACCGATCTGAGCGGCAAGGTTGCCGTAGTCACCGGCGCCGGCGGCGTGCTGTGCAGCTATTTTGCAAAGGTGCTGGCTCGCGCAGGCGCAAAGGTCGCACTTCTTGACCTGAATCTTGAAGCGGCGCAGAGCTATGCAGACGAGATCGCCTCTGAGGGCGGCATTGCAAAGGCGTACAGCTGCAACGTGCTGGACAAGGCTGTATGCACCGCTGTTGCCGACGAGATAAAGAAAGACCTTGGTCTGTGCGACATTCTTGTCAACGGTGCCGGCGGAAACAATCCCCGCGCCACCACCGACAAGGAATACTACGAGCCGGGCGATATCGATGCGGACACCAAGAGCTTTTTTGATCTGGACGCGGACGGCGTTGGCTTTGTGTTCAACCTCAACTTTCTGGGCACGCTGATTCCCACGCAGGCGTTTGCCGCCCATATGCTTGGACGCAGGGGATGCTCCATCCTGAACATCTCCTCCATGAACGCCTACACGCCGCTGACCAAGATCCCTGCCTATTCAGGCGCGAAGGCCGCCATCTCCAACTTCACCCAGTGGCTGGCGGTGCATTTCTCCCGTGAGGGCATCCGCGTGAACGCCATTGCCCCGGGATTCTTCTCCACCAAGCAGAACGCAAAGCTGCTGTGGAACGACGACGGAACCCCAACCGCGCGCACCGGAAAGATCCTTGCCGCCACTCCCATGGGACGCTTCGGCGAGACGGAGGAACTGGAAGGCGGACTGCTGTTCCTTGTAAACGAAAAAGCCGCCGGATTCATCACCGGCGTTGTACTGCCCGTGGACGGCGGATTCTCTGCATATTCAGGAGTGTGACAAAGTATGGAAAAATTTATCCCTGTTGTTGTAATCAAGGAAATCGGTGAGACTGATAAGATCCTCACCGCGCTGAAAAACAGCTGCATCAACTGCGCGGAGATTACCTTCCGCACCGCCTGTGCCGCGGAAGCCATTGCCTATGCCGTGAAGAATTATCCCGACATGAGCATCGGCGCCGGCACCGTCATCAACGCAGAGCAGTGCGAGGCGGCTCTCGCCGCAGGCGCAACCTTTATCGTCTCCCCCGGTCTGTCCGCGGCGGTGGCGAAAATCTGCAGCGAGCGCGGCGTGCCCTATTATCCCGGCTGCGTGACTCCCACCGAGATCATGGCGGCTCTTGAGCTGGGTATCACCACCGTCAAGTTCTTCCCTGCCAACGTATACGGCGGTCTGAAAGCCCTGAAGGCACTGTCTGCCCCGTTCCCTCAGGTGAAGTTCATCCCCACCGGCGGCGTGGACCGCAGCAATATTGACGAGTTCCTCGCCTTTGACAAAATCGCAGCCATCGGCGGCAGCTTCTTTGTCAAGGAAGCGCTTGAGAAAATGGAGGGTTAAAACATGAGCAGAGTTGTTACTTTTGGTGAGCTTATGCTTCGCCTTGCCCCCAACGGCTACTACCGTTTCTTCCAGAACGATCAGATGCAGGCCACCTTCGGCGGCGGTGAGGCCAACGTGTCCGTATCCCTCGCCAACTACGGTCTGGACAGCGTTTATGTTACCAAGCTGCCCAAGCACGCCATCGGTCAGGCGGCTGTGGATTCCCTGCGCTATTTCGGCGTGGATACATCGAAGATCGTCCGCGGTGGCGACCGCGTGGGCATCTATTTCCTTGAGAAGGGCGCTTCCCAGCGCGGTTCGGTGTGCATCTATGACCGCGCGCACTCCGCCATTCAGGAAGCTTCTGTTTCCGATTTTGACTGGGACAGCATTTTCGAGGGCGCCGACTGGTTCCACTTCACCGGCATCACTCCGGCTCTGGGCTCCAATCTTGTGGACATCTGCCGTGAAGCCTGCAAGGCAGCCAAGGCAAAGGGCGTGAAGATCTCCTGCGACCTCAACTACCGCGGCAAGCTGTGGACCCGTGAGGAAGCAAGAGCGGCGATGACCGACCTGTGCCAGTACGTTGACGTGTGCATCTCCAACGAAGAGGACGCCAAGGATGTTTTCGGCATTGAGGCGGAGAACACCGACATCTACGGCGGCAAGCTCAACCACGAGGGCTACAAGTCGGTCGCCAAGCAGCTGGCGGACAAATTCGGCTTTGAGAAGGTCGCAATCACCCTGCGTTCCTCCATATCCGCAAGTGACAACGACTGGGCAGGTATGCTCTATGACGGCGAGGATTACTACTTCTCCAAGAGCTATCATC
Organism: Oscillospiraceae bacterium; assembly: GCA_015065795.1. GTDB lineage: Bacteria > Bacillota > Clostridia > Oscillospirales > Acutalibacteraceae > SIG598. Next base: position 8,881 of record SVPO01000026.1, read on the forward strand.
TGCACATCGTTGACCGTGTGGGCGGCGGCGATTCCTTCGGCGGCGGTCTGATCTACGCGCTGCTTGCCGGCAAGACCTCCGCGCAGGCTATCGAATTTGCCGTGGCGGCTTCCGCTCTCAAGCACAGCGTGGAAGGCGACTACAACCGCGTGAGCGTTGCCGAGGTCGAAAAGCTCGCCGGCGGCGACGGCTCCGGACGCGTGCAGAGATAACATCAGAATATACCAAAAGGACTGCGGTCGGGACGCTCCCGGCGGCAGTCCTTTTTCGATTAATCTGTTATCAGCCCTTCTGCTGGCTTCTGATCTCCTCGATGAGACGGTTACGGGTCTCCCAGAGGGCAGGAGAATAGTCGACGTAATACTTGTGGGGATTTTCAAAACGCATGACTTCTTCCCACAGACCGTCAACGCTTGCCTTGCAGCGGTTGCGGATGGTCTCCAGAGCCGGCAGCTCGTAAACCAGCCTGCCCTTTTCAAAGATGGGAACAAGCATACGCTGGGCGACGAAATTCTCGCACACCTTGCGCTTCCATGTAAACTCGGGATCGAAGATCTCGTAGGGCTTGCTGTCGTCGATGACCTCGTCGTTCAGGGTGACCACGTCGGCAATAGCCTTGCAGGTCTCGCGGTCAAACAGACGCCATACCTGCTTGCTGTCCGGCCATGTGAGCTTGGCGACGTTTTCGCTGAGCTTGATCTTGGGGATGATCCTGCCGTCGCGCTCGATGGCAGCAAGCTTGTAAACACCGCCGAAGGTGGGGTTGGAATCGGAGGTGATGAGCCGCTCGCCCACGCCGAAGCTGTCAAGTGGTGCTCCGTTGGTGAGCATCTCACGGATAATGTACTCATCAAGTGAGTTGGAGGCGCAGATGGTGCAGTCGGGATATCCTGCTTCGTCCAGCATCTTGCGCGCCTTGCCGGCGAGGTAGGAAATGTCGCCGCTGTCGATACGGATGCCCTTGGGACGGTAGCCCATGGGAGCCAGCACCTCGTCGAACACACGGATGGCGTTGGGCACGCCCGACTTGAGGGTGTTGAAGGTATCCACCAGCAGCACGCAGTTGTCGGGGTAATTCTCCGCGTAGGTCTTGAAGGCTTCGTATTCGCTGTCGAAAAGCTGAACCCAGGAGTGAGCCATGGTGCCGGTGGCCGGCACGCCGTAGACCACATCGGTGATGGTGCAGGCAGAGGCGGCAACGCCGGCGATGTACGCGGCACGGGCACCGTTGATGGCGGCGTCGGCACCGTGGGCACGGCGGGAGCCGAACTCCATGACTGCGCGTCCCTTGGCGGCACGGACGATGCGGTTTGCCTTGGTGGCGATGAGGGACTGATGATTGAACATCAGCAGGATGGCAGTCTCAACGAACTGCGCCTGAATGACGGGACCGCGCACCTTGATGACCGGCTCGTTGGGGAAGATCACTGTTCCCTCGGGAATCGCCCAGACGTCGCAGCAGAATTCAAAATTTGCAAGATAATCGAGGAATTCCTCGGAGAAGCAGCTGCGTCCGCGCAGATAGGCGATATCCTCCTCGGTGAAACGCAGCTCGGAAAGGTATTCGATGATCTGCTCAAGACCGGCCATGATGGCAAAACCGCCGTCGTCGGGAACCTTGCGGAAGAAGGCGTCAAAATACGCGATGGTGTCACGGAAGCCGGCGCTGAGGTAGCCGTTCGCCATGGTAAGCTCATAGAAATCCGTGAGCATGGTCATATTGACAAAGCGTTCTCTTGAATTCATTTCGTTTATCCTTTCAGCATTAAGTGGTCGCACGGTCAGAATGTTATTTCGCTGCACAGCTCTATGCCGCCCAGCATCATATTGTAGAGCGCCATGATACCTGTCAGGCCAGAATCGTGGAATCCCAGATCATAGGTCGCCACGCACGACGAGGGCACTATCACGCGACTGGTGGCGTTGGCGCGGTTGAAGGTGGTCTTGAGGGTCAGGGCAAGCTGCTGGACGCACAGGTCGGTGCAGCAGCCGACGATGATATATGTGCCGGAGCCGTATTCACGGAGCCAGTCCTTGAAGCGCGGTTCGAGCATTCCGTTGGTGGAATTTTTCTCGATTCTTGTAATACCTCCGATTGCCCTGAGCTGATCGGTAAGCTCGGTTTCGGCAGTGCCCTCCAGACAGTGGGGCGGAAAGCTGCCGAACTCAGGCGAGCTGAGGGTATGGCAGTCGGCAAGGGCAGCAACAGGAATACCGCTGGCTGCACAGGCTGCGGCAAGCGCAGCGATGCGATCATTTATCGCCAGAACATTCGGACTGGCAAGCGGACCTTCGTTGACAAAGCCGTTGATCATGTCAACGATAATGAGCACCGCATTATCCTCCACCAGCTGTTCCAGACGAAGGTTCGGCAGCTGAGCGAGCATATTGGCGATCTTATCAAGCGCCTTGTGGGCACTGCGGCCTGCGCCGCCTTTTCCTGCAAAGAGTTCCATCGTTTTCGCCCCCGTTTCCATTTCAATGAACTTTTAGGATATTATACTACTGCCGCATATCCTTTGCAAGAAATAAATAGGATATGCGGCAGTATGGTTCTTTATCAGTTGTTGAGCTGCTGGTGCGAGGTGTGGGTATCGGATGTTATGGGAAGTATCTGATAGCCACGCCCCTGAAGATATTCGATGATCTCCGGCAGGGCATCGGCGGTGGTAGTCTTGGCTCTGGCATCGTGCATCAGGATTATGGCATCGCGTCGGTTGCTCATGCGCGCCTTGATGTTGCTGACTATCCTGTCCTTATCGACGGTGTTGTCATCGGCGTCTCCGCTGTCAACGTCCCAGTCGTAGTACGAATAGCCGCGCTCCTCCACCTCTCGGGCAAGCTTTGTCATAATCCCCTTGCAATATTTCTGGCTGATGGTATTGCTGGAGCCGCCGGGGAATCGGAGCACGTTGCAGCGCACGCCCGTTACATCATAGATATAATCGGACAGCTTACTGATGTCGCTGTGGAAGGCATCGGTGCTGCTGTATATCTGCGAGTATGTGTGAGTATAGCTGTGCACAGCGATGACGTGTCCGCGCTCGACTATGCTGCGGTAGGTGCTTTCCTGTCCGGGATGGTATATGACAAAAAATGTGGCCTTGACACCGTATTTATCCAGAGTATCAAGTATTCGCAGGGTGTTGGAGGAGGGGCCGTCGTCAAAGGTCAGATACACCTTGCCGTTGACGATCTTGCCGTCGTAGGTTCCGTAGGACGAGGAAACATATCCGGAGGTGCCGTCTCCCAGAAGGATCTCGAACCACAGGATTCCTCCGGAGGAAGGCTTCTGCGCGATAACCTCGTAGCTTTCGCCTGCGTGGATGACCCGAACCATCTGCGCGTTTTTGTCCGCATCGGTGCGCACATTCGCCGAGTTGCTGGTCACCTTGAAGTGTCCGCTGCACTGGGCGCGCTGGGGCTGATAGTCCGGAGGGACAACCACCACGGGCGGCATATCAGCCTCGGTGCTCTGCGTGGTCGTGCTCTGGGGCTGAACGGTGGTGGGCTGAGTCACATCGGCATCGGAAATGGGCGTTTTCTGAGAGCCGTCGGAGGTTTCATCGTCGAGCACAGCAGCCGGAAGCGACGGAACTTCTATCAGACCACGCTGCCTGCCGGCAAACACACAGGCAACGGAGATAAGGATCGCAGCCATCACCAGCAGGGTGATCAGTTTTTTGCGTTTTTTATCTTTATGTAAATTCACTTTTGAATCTCTCTTTTCAAAATCAGCTCAGCACTTATGCGTGCTTTCTAACTATATCACATTGTCAGCAAAAGTGGAATCGGCAATCGACAAGTTAACAGAAAATTTTCAATAGTGTTATTGAATTCAGCCTGTAATGAGATTAGAATTCTTTTATAGTGATATAAGGAGCGATGAATATGGCTGCGAAAAAGAACTTCGGACTATACTGTGCGCTCTCTGCAATCGGGGTCCTGCTGGCATCGGCGTACCCTCTGGCTATGGGCGTGAGGGTGATTTCCGATATGGTCATAGCAGGTACCGTACTCGGCGAGAATTACCCGAAATACATAATCCCATACACTCCCATAAGCCTTGCGGTGATTGTGGGTGTGCTGCTGATGCCGCTGTTTCTGCGGAAGATGAGCAGATGGGCGACGGCTGCCGCGTCGGCGGTATCCTCGTGCGTTTTCTTCATTTCGGAATGGCTGCTGGAAAACCTGGTCATCGTCACCGACACCGTGGAAACATCGCTGGAAAGCTGGCAGATGTATATGTGCTATGTTCCGCCGGAGATGTACGAGACGCGCACATGGCGCGCTGTTGATATCCTCATCGGCGACTACAGTCCGTGGTTCAAGCTGCATTTCTACGTCATATCCATACTGCTTATCCTCGGTCTGCTCAACTGCTTCTACGGCTTTGGGCGGATGATCCTTGACGGCGACCGCAGCAGGAAGCGTGTGCTCACTCTGCAGGCGGTTTCTGTGGGGCTTTTTCTCGGACTGTGTATTCTTGCCTGCTTCACGGCGTTCTATCGTGACGGGGACATTGTGGTCTCTCCCCTGTCCGCCATTCTGATGTGCCTGTTCTTCATGCTGATGGGCGTGACCGCGGGGCTGTTTGCAGGATCGTTCCTGACAGAAAAAGGTCGGGCACTGTCTGTACTGCTGCCTGCCTGTATCGCCTCGGCGGTGACGCTGGTGATGCACATCGGAGAGATGCTGCTGCTCAGCGGCAATCTCTATCGCTTCGGCTCAGGATGGCTCTTTGACGGGCTGGGAGCGCTTGTGCTGGCTCCTGCGGACATTCTGGTGATACTGGTGTCCGGAGCGGTGACGTGGGAGATTTTTCATCGACTCGCTGAATCATCTGCCGAAGAAGCAGAATGACCCTTTGGTAATTCATCGCCCCTGCCGTATGTTGCGGCAGGGGCGACGTTTATTCTGTCAGTTTATTGGCTCAGATGTCTGCCTTCCACAGGCCGTGGAGGTTGCAGTAGGCGTAGACGGCAACGGGCTGCTCGTCAACCAGAGCGAAGCGTACAACAGGCTCGCTGTCCACGGCGATGCACTTGCGCTGTCCGCCGCGGTCGGTCTGGAGATAGACCCACTGGATGCTGTGCTCCGCGGTCATGGGGTGAGCCACAGAACCTACGGAAACGCTGACGGTATCTCCCTCGACAGAGATGACGGGGATGTGCTTTTCGGCACTGGCTTCCACGGTACCCGGCTCCAGCTGCTTCATCTTCTGGCCGCAGCACATCATGGGTACACCTGCGTCGTGGATCATTCCGACGATGTTGCCGCAATGCTCACACACGAAAAATCTGTTGTCGCTCATGTTAAGTCCTCCTAATGTTTGTCTGTGAATTACTGTATAGGCTCAAAGTCGGCCGCGCCGTGCTTGCACAGGGGGCAGACATAGTCCTCGGGAAGCTCGTCGCCCTCGTAGACATAGCCGCAGATCTTGCAGACGTAACCCTTTTTGCCCTCAGTCTCGGGCCTGGGCTTGACGTTGTCCTGATAGTAGGTGTAGGTCATGGTCTCGCGGTCGGAGATGACGCGCGCCTCGGTGACCGAGCAGATGAACATACCGTGGGTGTCGAGGTCTACATACTGCTCCACCTTGAGGGACAGGAAGGAATTGATATATCTGGGCAGGAAAACAAGGCCGTTGTCCGAGCGGAGAGGTTCGCAGTCAGCGAACTTGTCGACATTGCGTCCGCTGACGAATCCGAATGCCTCGAACACCTTGAAGGGAGCGTCCACCGTCAGGCAGTTGACGTTCATCACGCCGGTCTGACGGATAACATGATGGGAGTAGTTCTCCTTGTTGATGGTGACGGCGACACGGTTGGGTGTGTTGGTCACCTGAGTGATAGTGTTGACGATGAGGCCGTTGTCCTTTTTGCCGTCGTTGGAGGTGACGACATAGAGACCGTAGCCGATATTGAACAGCGCGGAGAGGTCGTTTTTGTTGGCGGTGGCGTCCTGCCGGGCGAGGTATTCCATGCACAGCTCGTCGGCGAGAGCCTCAAGCTGAGCGGTGCTCTCCTCGTTGAGGGCGGACAGGACCCTGACGTTGTTCTCGGTATAGGTGAGATTCCTGCTCTTTTCCAGCATACCCTTCATCACCTTGGCGGCAAGAGGTGCCCAGCTGCCGTTTTCGATGAAGGCAACGGTGCGGTTGCTGAAATTGCGCTCGGTGAGATTGGTGATGAACTGGTGCATGAAGGGGAATATCTCGGCGTTGTAGGTAGTGGTGGCAAGGACGATCTTGCTGTAGCGGAAGGCATCCTCCACCGCCTCTGCCATATCGCAGCGGGCGAGGTCATTGACGACCACCTTGGGGCAGCCCTTTTCACGCAGCTTTTCGGCAAGGAGCATGACTGCCTTTTTGGTATTGCCGTAGACGGAGGTGTAGGCGATGACGATGCCCTCCTCCTCGGGCTGATAGGACGACCATGTGTTGTAGAGGTTGAGATAGTAGCCCAGATTCTCGGTCAGCACGGGACCGTGGAGGGGGCAGATGATCTGAATATCCAGTCCGGCAGCCTTCTTCAGCAGGCTCTGCACCTGAGCGCCGTATTTGCCCACGATACCGATGTAGTAGCGGCGAGCCTCGCACGCCCAGTCTTCTTCCACATCCAGGGCACCGAACTTGCCGAAACCGTCGGCGGAGAACAGGACCTTGTCGGTGCTGTCGTAGGTGACGATGACCTCGGGCCAATGGACCATGGGAGCGGTAACGAAGGTCAGAACGTGCTTTCCGAGAGTGAGGGTATCTCCCTCGCCCACAACGATGCGGCGATCCTCAAATTCGGTGCCGAAGAAGTTCTTCATCATGGCAAACGCCTTTGCGGAGGACACGATCTGTACGTCGGGATAGTTCTTGATGAAGTTGACGATGTTTGCCGAATGGTCCGGCTCCATGTGCTGAATGACCAGATAATCGGGCTTTCTGCCCTCCAGAACATTCTGCAGGTTATCCAGCCACTCGTGGGTGAAGTTTGCGTCCACGGTATCCATGACGGCGATCTTTTCATCCATGATGACATAGGAATTGTAAGCCATGCCGTTGGGCACGATGTACTGACCCTCAAAGAGGTCTACCTTGTGGTCGTTTACGCCCACATATCTGATATCGTTGGTGATGGTCATATTATTTCCCTCCGATTTTCAATCATGCTAATATCTTTCCATCAACTGAGATGGTTATTACCTGACAGGGGATATTTTTGCCGCTTGCCTGCAGCGCGCGTCTGACGGCGTTTTCGATGCCGCCGCAGCAGGGCACTTCCATGCGTGCCACCCTGACGCTGCGTATGTTGTTGGCGATGAAAATCTGTGTAAGCTTATCGGCGTAATCGCCCTCGTCCAGCTTTGGGCAGCCGATGAGGGTGATGTGGTCGCGCATGAAGTCGCTGTGGAAGCTGCCATAGGCAAAGGCGGTGCAGTCGGCGGCTATCAGAAGATCGGCGCCCTCGAAGTACGCGGCGTTGAGCGGTGCCAGTTTGATCTGGCAGGGCCACTGGGCAAGCCGGCTGACCGAAGCCGCTGCTCTCGGAGCCGGAGCTGCATCGTGTCTGATGCTCCTGCTTGCTGAGCCGGGACAGCCTCCCGACGCCGAGGGGCATCCGCGCTGCTCTTTTGCCTTGAGCACCGCCGCCTCGTCGTAGGCAGGAGCTTCGCGTTCCTCAAAGGTGATCGCTCCCGTGGGGCACGCCGGCAGGCAGTCGCCCAGACCGTCGCAGTAATCTTCACGGGTGAGCCGCGCCACGCCGTCGATCATTTCGATGGCACCTTCGTGGCAGGCAGCGGCACAGGCTCCGCAGCCGCTGCAGGCAGATTCATCTATCCTGATGATTTTTCTGATCATAATTATACTCCTCCATCCGGACTATGTCAAAAGCATTTTCCACGTTTGCAGTCTTCGGCTGCTCCGCAGCGGTAGCAAAGCTCGTTGGGGCACTCGCCCTTTTCGAAGAAGCCCACCAGATTAGTCACCGTTGTTTCGGCGATGTTCTCCAGCGCCTCCTCGGTGAGAAACGCCTGATGGGATGTGACGATGACGTTGGGCATGGAGATCAGTCGTGCAAGGGTGTCGTCCTCAAGGATGTGACCGGAGAGATCCTCAAAGAAGAAGTCCGATTCTTCCTCGTAGACATCGAGGCAGGCAGCGCCGACCTTTCGGGATTTGATGCCCGTGAGCAGCGCTTCGGCATCCACCAGCGCGCCACGGGAGGTGTTGAGCAACACTACACCCTGCTTGCAGCGTGCCAGCGAGGCTTCATTGATGATGTGGTAGGTATCCTCTGTCAGAGGGCAGTGGAGGGAGATGATGTCACTGCGTTCAAAGAGTTCGTCAAGGGTGACATATCTGATGGTATCGCCGTTGTCCAGTCCTTCGGCGGGGAATTTGTCGTAGGCGAGCACCTTCATGCCGAAGCCGCGGCAGATGTCGATGAACACCCGACCGATGCGTCCGGTGCCGATGACGCCGACGGTCTTGCCGTAGAGGTCGAAGCCGGTGAGCCCGGACAGGCTGAAGTTGAAATCCCTTGTGCGGATATACGCCTTGTGGATGCGGCGGATGGAAGTGAGCAGCATTGCCATGGTGTGCTCTGCCACGGCGTAGGGAGAATATGCCGGCACGCGCAGAACGTGCAGCCGCTTGAAGGCGTGCTTTACATCCACGTTGTTGTATCCGGCGCAGCGCATGGCAAGCACCCGTACGCCCATCTCCTGCAGGCGGTCGATGACCGCGGCGTTGACGGTGTCGTTGACGAAGGCGCACACACCGTCGTAACCCTGAGCCAGCTCCACGGTATCCTCGTTGAGCTTGGTCTCGAAATATTTGAATTCCACGCCGTACTCTCTGCCGAATTTGTCAAAGGACGGGCGGTCATAGGGCTTTGTATCAAAAAAGGCTATCTTCATAATCGGTTACCTCCTTGTGTTTACGGTGTCATTATAGTATAATACGGGCTGGTTGTATGTTGAAAATTCAACAAATGGAGAAATCTATGAAAAAATATCTGGAAGTGCTGGAGCAGTGCGCTCTGTTTGACCGCATAGAGGAGGAGAAACTCCTGCGGATGCTTGAGTGTCTCGGAGCAAGTGTGTCCGAATATGACAGAAAATATACCATCTTTGCCGAAGGGCAGTCCGCCCGTCATATCGGCATCATGCTGTCCGGTTCGGCGCAGATCGTGCAGACCGATTATTACGGCAACCGCAGCATTATCGCCGGTGCAGCCGCCTCCGAAACCATCGGCGAGGCCTTTGCCTGCGCGGAGGTCAGCTCGCTGCCCGTTAGCATCATCGCAAGCGAGCCCTGCGAGGTCATGCTCATCGACTGCAGCCATATTCTGCACACCTGTTCCAACAGCTGCGGCTTTCACCAGCAGCTGATATACAATCTCATGAAGCTTCTGGCAACAAAGAACCTGATGTTCCACCAGAAGATCGAGATCACATCCCGACGCTCCACCCGGGAAAAGCTGCTGGCGTACCTCAACAGCTGCTCCAAGCGTGCCGGCAGCAACAGCTTTGACGTTCCCTTTGACCGACAGGAGCTTGCCGATTATCTGGAAGTGGACCGCAGCGGTCTTTCCGCGGAGATAAGCAAGCTGCGCAGGGAGGGCATTATCGACAGTCACCGGAAGCATTTTGAGCTGCTGTGAGCAGATATTCACATACACAGGAGGACGATCATGGAACCACGAACACTGCTTGATGCTCTCGCCGTAGCCGAACGTCTGAAGGACACCACCCGACATTGCTACACCGCAAAGGGCCGCCATGAGAGCGTCGCCGAACACAGCTGGATGATGACGCTGATGGCATTCTTCATGAGGGACGAATTTCCCGATGTTGATATGGACAAGGTCATCAGGATGTGCATCATTCACGATCTGGGCGAAGCATTCACCGGAGATATCCCCACATTTGAAAAGACGGTGAAGCACGAGCAGACCGAGGATGCGCTGCTTTCCCGATGGGTGGGAACCCTTCCCCACAGCGTCGCGGAGGAAATGACCGCGCTGTATAGCGAAATGGCGCTGAGAGAAACGCCGGAAGCGAAGGTATACAAAGCCATCGACAGTCTGGAGGCGCTCGTGCAGCACAACATTTCCGACCTCGGCACATGGACACCGAGGGAGCACGAACTGAACAGGACCTACGCGGACGACAGGGTGGCGTTTTCGGATTATCTGAAAGCTTTGCGCGATGAGATCCGCAGGGACACCCTGAAAAAGCTTGGTGAACAGGAATAGCACATAGATACAAAAAGCGGCACAGAACCGAGGGTTCGGTCTGTGCCGCTTGTGCTTTGTCTGTATTGTACGTCAGTGCTCGTTGTAACGGGCGAGGAAATGACGGGTGCGCTCGTTCTGGGGATTGTCGATGACTTCCTTTGCAGGACCCTGTTCGATGACAACGCCGCCGTCCATAAAGATGACGCGGTCGGCAACGTCACGGGCAAACGCCATTTCGTGGGTGACGATAATCATGGTGGTCTTCTGGTCAGCAAGGGAACGGATGACCTTGAGCACCTCGCCGGTAAGCTCGGGATCGAGAGCCGACGTGGGCTCGTCAAAGCAGAGGATGTCCGGCTTGAGCGCAAGTGCGCGCGCAATGGCAACTCGCTGCTGCTGACCGCCGGAGAGCTGATGGGGATAGTAATCCGCACGATCGGCAAGACCCATCATTGCCAGCAACTCCCGTCCCTCATTCTCTATCTCCTCAAGGATAGCCTTGCGGTTTGCCTTGAAGTCAGGCTGCTCCTTTGCCTGCAGCTCACGGGCAAGGGTAACGTTGCGCAGGGCGCTGTACTGAGGAAACAGGTTGAAGGACTGGAACACAAAGCCGAAATGGCTGCGTCGCTCACGGATAAGCTCATCGCCGAGTTTTGTGGTATCGGCAGCGTCGATGATGACTTCGTCCCTGACGGCAACCGTGCCGGTTGTGGGCTTTTCAAGGAAGGTAAGACAGCGCAGCAGGGTGGTTTTGCCCGAGCCGGAGGAGCCGATGATGGCGATGGTCTCGCCGGCATCCAGATCGAAGCTGACGTCCTTGAGAACCTCGGTGCTGTCGAAGGATTTGCTGATATTTTTTACACTGAGAATAGCCATGACAAATCCTCCTTAAACACGGAAATAATCCAGCTTCTTTTCAAGCCGGTTGAGCAGTATGGTCACGATTCCGCTGAAAGCAAGATAGTAGACAGCGGTGAAGAACAGCGGCCAGACAAGGCCTGCAAAGCCCTGATTGCCCTTCATGAAGGATTCTCCCATCCAGATGATCTCCTGCAGGGCGATGACTCGGGCAAGGGATGTATCCTTGACAAGGGTAATGATCTCGTTGGACATGGGCGGCACGATGCGCTTGATCATCTGCAGCAGAGTGATTCTGAAGAAGATCTGCCTGCGGGTCATACCCAGCACCAGACCGGCTTCGGTCTGACCGTGAGCAACCGCCTGAATACCTCCGCGGAAAATCTCGGAAAAATAGAAAGCGTAGTTGATGATGAACGCCACCGAAACGGCAGCAAAGCGTCCTGAATCACCGCCGCCCCAGATGTACACTCCCAGCAGACCGGGAACGTAGAAGATAGCGATGATCTGCAGCACCAGCGGAGTGCCGCGAACGATCCAGACGAGGGTCTTGGTGAACCACCGCAGGGGCGCGAAGCGGCTCATGGAGCCAAAGGAAATTATCAGTCCCAGGGGCAGCGCACCCACCAGAGTAACGAAGAACAGCTCAAGAGTGCGCAGAAAGCCCTGATTGAGCGCTTCTATTACCGTGCGGAATTCAAGTGAAGTAAAAAAGCTCATGTCCCTTTTCTCTCCTCATAAATCAGCAAAGGCAGAGGGCGGAATATCCGCCCTCTGCTTGGTTATTGACAGATATTATCAATTACCGGCAACGAAATTACTCGGCAATGATGGACTCCTGAACGCCGTAGGTGGTGGCGATCTCCATGGCAGTGCCGTCAGCCAGAGAAGCAGCCCAGAAGGCATTGAACTTCTCGACCAGATCGGAATCCTTGCGGAAGCCTACACCGTACTCCTCGGACTCGAGGTTCTGCATATCGTTGAGGTTGAGGACCCAGGTCAGGTTGTCGTAGTTGGTGCCTTCGCCGATCATAGCGCCAGCCATGAGCAGGTCGATGACAGCGGCATCAGAAGTACCGGCAGCGATCTCCATGAGGGTGTCAGCCTGCTTTTCAACAGCGACGGTGTTGGCGCCGAGAGCGACAGCAGCATCCTCACCGGCAGAACCGCTCTCGACAGCGACATTCAGACCGCTCAGATCGGTCAGGCCTTCGTAATCGGCGGCCTTGTCAGCGGGAACGACCAGAACCTGTGCGTTCAGGCAGTAAGGAACGGAAGTAGCCATACCAGCCTTGACCTCGTCATTGAGGGTCATGCCGTTCCAGACGCAGTCGATGGACTTGCTGTTGAGCTCGTTGATCTTCTGGCCCCAGGTGATCTCGACGAACTTAACATCAACGTCAAGATACTCGGCGAACAGCTTGGCCATATCGGCATCGAAGCCGACCCACTCGTCGCTTCCGGCCTCTTTGTAATCCATGGGAGCGAAGTCGGTGATACCGACAACGAGGGTGCCCTTATCCTTGATGTACTCGGAATCGGTGTCGAATTCCTTGCCGCAGGCGGTGATGCTGACCATCATGAGAGCAGCAAGCAGAATGGCGATGATTTTCTTCATTGTGTTTTCCTCCAGTTATTAATTATTTTTGTTTGCGCGAATTTATTTTAGCATGGTAAAGTTGTAATGTAAAGAAGTGTTTTTCTACAAAGTAATCATCATTTATACGCAGTCATTAGGGAACACTGTCCAAAAAATCCGCAAACCGCCTGCTGCTCATCGCCAATATACAGCGCCACCGCTTCCGCTGCTGATGGATCAGTGTGGAGCGAAGCATTCCCACAGCGGCATACGTTTGTTATATCGTATTAATTTGCCCTGTATTACAGCAAGAAAAGTGTGCACTTTTTGAAAAATCTCCCTTGCATCGGCGTTTGTATTGATATATAATTTGTATAAGAATTTATGGATATGCTATGAAAGGAGTACGTTCTATCCATGAAAAAAACCAACATATTCTCCTGGCTGACCGGTGCCGGAGATACGATCCTCGGTCTTGTACTGTTTTTCATTGGACACAACCGGGCTTTTGGTCTTCACAGAGCCCCCGCAACCGCGATAAAATGGCTCGGAATCACTCTGTTCGTTTTCGGTCTCGTCTGGCTGGGAATTGTGCTGTATCAGACAATACGCGGCAGCACCCCCTATACAGGCAACACTGCCATCGAATACGGCTTCACCGTTTGCCCCGGCTGCGGACTTCAGGTCGTACCCAACCTTGACAACTGTCCGAGATGCGACGGCTCCATCCCTCGCAGCGCATACGCAGCAAGCCCGATGGCTGCCGCAGGTCCTGCACCTGTGCCCGGTCGCGCACCTATGCCCGGCCCTGCACCCATGCCCGGTCCTGCACCTATGCCCGGCCCTGCACCCATGCCCGGACGCGCACCCATGCCCGGCCCTGCACCCATGCCCGGCCCTGCACCCATGCCCGGTCCTGCACCTATGCCCGGTCGTGCGCCTATAACCATCCCTTCGCCTGCTCCTGCTTCCGCACCGGCACCTGCAGACAGCGCAAGTCGTTCCGGTCTGATCGGTTCTCTCTCCCGCTCCTCAGGAAGCACTCCTGCGCCTGCAGAAACATCAGCTTCCTCACGTTCCGGTCTGATTGGTTCTCTTTCATCCCCCAGCGGCGCATCTGCTCCCGAATCATCAGCCCACGCCACCGCTCCCGCGGCTGCAGTTCCCACATCCGCTCCGGCATCTGCACCGGCTTCTTCTATAGCACATGAACCTCCTCGCTATCGCGATTCAGACGACGATCATTTTGAACATACAGTGCTTGTAAGAACCGCATCAGAAGGATCTTATGCATCTGATGCCTCACCGGCTGCGAAGGCATGTCCAAAATGCGGTACCCCGATCAATTCCAGTGCTGCATTCTGTTCTATCTGTGGATTCAAGCAGCCCATCTAATCATACGCTGACAGGAGGACAACCGTGAAAAGAACAATTATTGAAATACCGCTCAAAACAAAACAGATCAACGAGGTTCTCGGCGTCATTGACTCGGTTCTCCAGCCTGCCGGTTACACGCCGGAGGTGTTTAACGGACAGAGTGTCTGGTCAAAGGGCGACGGCACGCTCATCAAAAAATTCTGCGTAACCGCTATCTTCTCTGACCATTCCGTTATTCTTCATGGCTGGACGCATGACTCCATGCTGGGCGAACATGATCTTGAGGGCTTCGCCGGTACATTCATCAAGAAAAAGCTCAAGGAGCTTCTGGGTGTTATTCAGAGCACTATTTACTCCCGCGGACTCTGATTTCACTTATTCTGCAAAATTGAAAAAGCCCCCGAAAGGGGGCTTTTTTTATATGAATGGAAAAACAGCGGACGGGCGCAGACCCATCCGCTGTCTGATTGTAAGTAAGCTAAATTACTTAACCTCGACCTCAGCGCCAGCTTCCTTAAGCTTCTCAGCCAGAGCCTCAGCGTCAGCCTTGGAGATACCTTCCTTAAGAGCCTTAGGAGCGCTCTCAACGAGGTCCTTAGCTTCCTTCAGGCCAAGACCGGTGAGCTCACGAACGACCTTGATGACGTTCAGCTTGCTTGCGCCGGCACCCTTGAGGATGACGTCGAACTCGGTCTTCTCTTCGTCAGCAGCAGCACCACCGGCAGCGGGGGCAGCAACAGCAACAGCAGCAGCAGCGGAAACGCCGAAGGTCTCGCAGATGCCGTCAACAAGCTCCTTAACCTCCATGAGGCTGAGGGCCTTGATCTCTTCAAGAATGTTTACGATCTTATCAGACATGATAGATTTCCTCCTATTATAAATACTTATTATGCGTTTTCAGATTCGCCCTTCTCAACAACAGCGTTGAGAGCGACAGCCAGAGTACGAGCGCCTTCGTTGAGAGCGCAAGCGAGCTGAGAGTACAGAACCTCGATGCTCGGGATCTTGGCCAGTTCGACGACTTCTTCCTTGGTGATGGCCTTGCCCTCCAGATAACCCTTCTTGATCTTGAAGGTCTTGGACTTGGTCTTCTCGATGAAGTCGTTGATGATCTTTGCAGCAGAGGTATGGTCGCCGCCGATTGCGATAGCGGTAGTTCCCTCCAGGACATCGTCCAGGCCCTCCAGACCGATCTGGTTGGCTGCACGCTTGATCAGAGTGTTCTTGATGACGCGGTACTCAACACCGGCGTCACGCAGCTGCTTACGAAGCTTGGTATCTGCGTCAACAGTGATTCCCTTGTACTCGACGAGAACGCCGGAGATGGAATTCTGCATCTTTTCAGCAAGCTCGTTAACGATCTGCTGTTTCTGCTCGAGAACATAATTTGCAGGCATTGTATGGATTCACCTCCTGATGTAATTATCAAGGTGATTTAGAAAAGCCCTTTCCCCGATGGCGAGGAAAGGGCTTTGAAAGCACATGAACACAGAGCATCCTACAGGGATACCGGTAATGTGTTGAAAGCTCTCCTCGGCAGGCTGACCTTGCGGTCAGTTGGGGCTGTTAAACCACCTGCTGTCTTAGGCAGCTATAATATGATACCACCGAGGAGTGGCATTGTCAAGATAATTTTCGCTCAGCAGCGAAAAATTACATGATCTTGGAAGGATTGATGCGGATGCCGGGGCCCATGGTCGAAGTAACGACGCAGGAGCGGATGTACTGACCCTTGGCAGCAGCGGGCTTAGCCTTGTTGATGGCGCCCAGCAGAGCCTCGAAGTTCTCCTGGAGCTTTTCAGCGCCGAAGGAAACCTTACCGATGGGGCAGTGGATGATGTTGGTCTTATCCAGACGATACTCGATCTTACCAGCCTTGGCCTCACGAACAGCCTTGGCGATGTCAGGAGTAACGGTACCGGCCTTGGGGTTGGGCATCAGACCACGGGGACCGAGGATCTTACCCAGACGACCGACCATACCCATCATGTCGGGGGTGGTGATCAGAACGTCGAAATCCATCCAGCCTTCGGACTGGATCTTCTGGATGAACTCGTCAGCACCGGCAAACTCGGCGCCGGCTTCCTTGGCAGCGTTGATCTTCTCGTCGTCCTTGCAGATAGCCAGAACGCGGACATTCTTACCGGTGCCGTTGGGCAGGACGATGGCACCACGGACCTGCTGGTCAGCGTGACGACCGTCAACACCCAGCTTGAAGTGAGCCTCAACGGTCTCATCAAACTTAGCGGAAGCAGTCTTGGTGGTCAGCTCGATAGCTTCGGCAACATCGTAAAGATTTGCCTTATCGTACAGCTTGACAGCTGCATTATATTTCTTACCGTGTTTCATTGATGTTTATTCCTCCCGTAAAGTGGTTAAATCGGAGATTGTCCTCCCACCGGGGACGGTTAGTCCTCGACGACAACGCCCATGCTTCTGGCTGTACCGGCAATCATGCTAATAGCAGTGTCGATGTTGGCAGCGTTGAGGTCGGGCATCTTGGTTTCTGCAATGGACTTAAGCTGATCGCGGGTGATCTTGGCGACCTTGGTCTTGTTGGGGACGCCGGAACCGCTCTCAATACCGCAGGCCTTCTTGATGAGGACGGATGCGGGCGGGGTCTTGGTGATGAAGGAGAAAGTTCTGTCGGCGTAGACAGTGATGACGACGGGGATGATCATGCCGATGTCATTCTTGGTACGCTCGTTGAAATCCTTCGTGAACTGAACAATGTTCAGGCTGTGCTGACCGAGAGCAGGGCCTACCGGGGGAGCCGGAGTAGCCTTACCTGCCGGGATCTGCAATTTGATGTAACCTGTAACCTTCTGAGCCAAAATATTGCACCTCCAAAATTCGTGGTAAATGGCGGAACGGATCGATTATTGACCGCTCCTCCCACAGGGAAAGTATCTTTCCCCGAGCGTGTCTTTGCACGCTTATCGTGCGCCTTGCGGCGTCGGTTTCTGTTTTCTCGGATCAGTCGAGAGGAACGATATGTCTGGGGTCAATGTCCGCAGGAGTGCTGCGTCCAAACATATTGACTGTAATCCAGACCTTGGAAAGTTTGGGATCATCCGTGTTAAGTTCGATCCTGTCAACCTGTGCGACATACCCTTCCAGATGTCCTTCGACGACCTTGACTGTATCACCGACTTTATAGGGAAGTTCAAACTTGGTCTGTTCAACGCCAAGTTTGTGAATCTCCTCTTCGGTGAGGGGGATTGGTTTTGATTCCGGACCGACAAAGCCGGTACAGCCGCGAATGTTGCGGACAATATACCAGGTGTCATCGGTAAGAACCATTTTGACCAGAACATAGCCAGGGAAAATCTTTCGCTCAGTTATGTGTTCTTCTTCTACTTCAATCTCACGTTCAATTCCGTCTTCACCGATTTCACGCTTCTTGACGGTTTTGTACTCTTTGACTGATTCAGTGGGCACACGGATATCCTGAATAAGATCCTGGATGCCGCGGTTTTCAACCACAGTCTTGAGATTTGTCGCAACCTTGTTTTCGTAACCCGCATAGGTATGGATTACATACCACAGGGCTTCTCTTTCCTGGCTGGAATTTTCGAAATCAGACACTAACCTTTCCCCTTTCTGTTGTCTGGTCAAGGGAATTCTGCTTAACCCTGAGCGTTGGCGTCGGCGTTGCTGATGGCATCGGCAATGCTGACTGCGGCTGCTTCGGTATCGCTGACAACGTCAGCAATGCTTGCTGCAAGTTCATCAGCAGCGGTGGAATCGGAAACGACATCACTGGCAGAAGCCTTATCGCTGGTGATAAGAATATCACGCAGAGAAGTGACGGCATAGTCAAAGACCCAGATAACCACGCCGATCATAAGAACGGCGGCGAGTGTGATCATGGTGTTCTTGACGACTTCAGCCATCGTCGGCCAGGATATCTTCTTCAGTTCGCCGCGATATTCCTTGAGGAACTTGCTGACGCGCTGCATAAAGCCGGGTTTGTCAGGAGAAGACTTGACGATATCCTTTTGTTTCTCGCTCATGAATGCCCCTCCTTACTTGCTTTCCTTGTGCAGGGTATGCTTCTTGCAGAACCTGCAATACTTGTTCATCTCAAGTCTGTCCGG
>SVPO01000027.1 GCA_015065795.1 Oscillospiraceae bacterium
CCAGGAAGTTGTCGCCGGCGATGGAACGCACCTCGATGATCTTGCCGGTGCGCTCCAGAATGGAAACGTCAAAGGTACCGCCGCCCAGATCGAAAACAAGATAACGGGAGCGGTCGCGGCTGTCCAGCAGACCGTGGGAGATGGCGGCGGCGGTGGGCTCGTTGATGATGCGCTCAACGTGCAGACCGGCAAGCTCGCCCGCCAGCTTGGTCGCCTTGCGCTGCTTGTCATTGAAGTAGGCAGGCACGCTGATGATGGCTTCGGTCACCGGCTGCTTGAGATAGTATTCGGCATCCTCCTTGAGGGAGCGCAGCACAAAGGATGACAGCTCCTCGGCGGAGAACTTGTTGCCGTTGAGAACATATTCGCGGTCGGTGCCCATGCTGCGCTTGAATACCGACGCGGCGGAAAGGGGATGGCGCAGGCTGCGTGCCAGCGCCGTTTTGCCCACCAGAACAGTGCCGTCGTCGTCCACGCTCACCACCGACGGGGTGAGATTCTCGCCCAGACGGTTGGGGATGACGCGCGCCTGCCTGCCGTCGTAATAGGCGACAAGGCTGTTGGTGGTTCCAAGATCAATACCTACAATCATTTTATCTTACGTTCCTTTTTGAGTTGTTTGACAATGGTGCGGAAATCCATTTCGTCGGCGACGAACTCCGCAGCCTCGCGGCAGGTCTGCGCGGCTTCCTCGTACATTTCCTTGTCCAGATAATAATACATTTGGGCAAGATAGGCGTCCTTGCAGCGGCGGTAGCGGCAGTGGTCGCACATGGGTCCGGTCATTGCCCTGTCGATGTAGGGCTTTGCCTTTTCCGGCTCACCGGCGGCAAGGTGAACCATTGCCATCTTGGTCAGATACAGAGCCACTTCCCAGCCGTGGTTACGCATTTCCTCCACCTGTTCAAAGGCGGTCTTGGTCATGGCCTCCACGTCGGCTTTTCTGCCGGCTTCGCGCAGCAGACGGATGTAGCCGTCCATGGCGTCAACGCGGTCGGGAGCCAGCGCCAGCGCCTGACGGAAAAGCTCCATGGCCTTCCTGCGCTTCTTGAGGTCGAAGCGGTCGTTGTAGAAGTGAGCCAGATGGATGAACTTACGGGCGCCGTCCTCCATCTTGTCCATGTACTTGAGGAAATCCTTGTCCTTGCCCTGATAGCGGCGGAAGTCCGCCTTCATGATCAGGTAGGGATCGTCCAGCTTGCCTTCCTTGTGGTACTTGTCCAGCAGCTTTTCGCCCTCGGCAAAGCGGCCGCTCTCCATGTACAGCTCCACTTCCTTGCGCAGGTCTTCCTCGTCGCCGTGGAGCTCGTAGTTCTTGTGGTAGACTGCCATTGCCTCGTCGTAGCGGCCCATACGGGAAAGGGTACGGGCAAGCCACAGGCGGTACACTCTGTTGCGCTTATCTTCCTCAAGCTCGTCGTTCATGCGCACGCACTCCTCCTGCAGGGGCAGGGAGAGGTCGAAGTCGTAGGCTTCCTTGCCTGCGTTCCAGCGGCGCTCGTACATCAGACCGAGATTGGCTCTGGGGCGGATGCGCTCGGGGTCGATCTCGGTGGCGTTGCGGAAGTGAATCTCCGCCTCGTCATAGCGCTCGAGGTACATCAGGCAGATGCCCAGCACCTCCTGCACCCATGCCGAATCGCGGATCTTCTCCTGCTGGAGATAATGCTCCACAGCCTCGGCGTAGTTGTCGAGGTAATAGTGGGCGTCGGCGATGCGCACGTGAGCGTACTGATTACGGGGATAGAACTCAAGGGTCCTGAGATTGTGGTCGATGATGCCCTGATGATCCTTCTTGCGGTGGAGGACATAGCTCTTGAGCTCCAGCAGGGGGAGATGATCCTCCTCCAGAGCAAGACCCTTTTCCACCTTGACCAGCACCTCGTCGGGATCGCGCTCAAAGTCGTCCTCGATGTCGGCGGCGTGGTGATAGATCTCGTGGATGAAGTCGGTGCCGTGCTCCTCGGTGTCGCTTTCGTACAGCTCCAGCAGCTCGTTGTAGACCTTGAGAGCTTCCTCCTTGTTGCCTGCGCCGTGCTCCAGACGGGCGTTCAGGTAGCGGAGGGACAGGCTGTCCTTGTCGATGCCGTTTTCCTCAAGGAAGGAGATAAGCTCCTTGAGTGCATCCCATTCCTCGAAGTCGCACAGGATGCGGCCGCGGTACATATATCCCTGCAGGGTACGGGCATATTCCAGCGCCTCGCCGAAGCTGTGGTAGGCAGCGACCTTGTCGCCCTGCCTGTACTGCTCGTAGGCGAGAGCAAAGAGATTGCTGTAGTTTGCCTCGATCTGAACCACCTTCTCGGCAGCCTCCACCGCCTTGTCGAATTCGCGGCGGCGGTTGTAGATGCGGCGGCGCAGATCCACAGGCTCGGTGGACCCGGGATCGGCGGCTTCGGCGGCAAAGGTCTTTTCCAGAGCCTCGTCGATGCGATTCAGAGAGTACAGGGAGACCGCCTGCAGAGACAGGATCTCGCCGGTCTTGCCCTTGCGCTTCTTTTCCTTTTCGGTCTCGCCCTCGGGCAGCTCCTTTACGATGGACTCCCACTCGGTGGCGTGGGCAAGGGACTGCTCCCATTCCTCGCAGTTGAGATAGAGCTTGGTGGACAGATTCTCAAGGTCGGCGCGCTCGGCGATGTCGGAGGGGACAGCGTCGGCAAGCAGAGCCTTTGCCTTGTCGTGCTCCTTGCGCTGCAGGCAGCTCCAGGCGTAGTCAAGGCGCAGCTCGAAGTTGTCGGGCTGTTCCAGGATCTGCTGCTCGTAACGGGCGGAGAGCTTTTCGTTGATGGTGTCGATGCGCGCGCGCACATCCTCGTCGTAGGGGATGTGCTGATGCAGGGCGAGGAAGGCGTCCTTGGCGTCCTCCAGACGCTCCAGAGCCAGCAGACATTCGCCCTTGCCCCACAGAGCCTGATTGTTCTCGGAGGCTTCGGAGAGCACGAATTCGTAATCGGCAAGTGCAGTTTCATAATCCTTGCGGATGTGGCGCATAGCCTCACCGTGATGCAGGCGGATGCCGCGATCTTCGGGATACTTCGCGGTCAGCTGATCGCTCAGCTCGGCGCAGCGGTCACCGTCGCCCTTTACACCTGCCAGTTCAGCCTCGGCAAGAGTGATATAAGGATGCTCAAAGCCGGTGGCTTTCATATCCTCGATGGTGGCGGCGGAGGCGTCGTAGTTGCCCGAGCGGCGCTCGTCACGCGCCTTGTAGTAAAGCTTGATGAAGGCATCGGGATTGCCGGTGGTTCCCTCGGCAAACAGTCCGTAGGGCACCACGGGCACGCCGTCGGCACCCAGAATGACGGCGTTGTCGATGTACGCCTTGGGGAACAGCTCGCACAGCTCGTCGTAGTTTTCGCGGATGGAGAAGGTGTCGATGATGAGCTGCCACACGTCGTTGGGCATATAGAAGCATTCCATGCAGAACTTCAGCAGGGCGTTGCGTGCGTCGATCCGGGAATCCAGACCCTGACACACCTCGTCCTCCAGCAGCTTTTTCCACTCATCCACGCTGGTGCGCAGTGCGAAGTCGTCGTAGACCTGCTCCACCTTCTGTATCCACAGGTCAACGGGGGTCAGCTCGGTGGGCTTTGCCTCGTCCTCGGTCTGACGGGCGAACTTCAGCGCCTCGTCGTAAGCGGCGCGCAGCTGCATGAACTCCTCGGGATGCTCCTCGGGGTGAACCAGCTGCAGCTTCTCACGGTATGCCGCGGTTATCGCTTCTTCGTCCTTGGTCTGTTCAATGCCAAGCGCGACCCAGAATTCCATATATGTCTGCCTCCTTGATTTTTGCGATCGGTAATTTGCATAAACTATATTATACCAAACAGCACGGGCTATTTCAACCGTGAATAATGGGCCGATAACGGCATGGCGCGGAGACACGGCAGAGGGAAAGACGATACGGACGGAAGTTTCTTGACAATATCACTTTTTGGTAATATAATTTACTATAAATCGGTCGAAGCATGTATTTTTGTGACGTTTGTCAATGGCGTGTCTCAAAAAGGCCGGTCTGTACGCTCGCTGAGCGGCAGAAAATACAGATATCTGATCTCGGAGGGATTACATAAATGCTGTGTGAAAAATGCGGAATTTCCAATCCGCAGAATGTGGGAGTCTGCTGCGGCTGCGGCGCTCCCATGCCGCCGCGCTCGATGTGTGCGGGCTTTGCGGACATTCTGACCTACGAAAGCGCACCTGCGGCACCTGCCGCTCCGCCCGTGCCCACCGCCGTGCCGCCGATGGCACCTCCGATGCCCCCGGCGAATCAGGGGTATTATCCCGAACCGCCGATATACAGCGGAAATCCGGGCAGCCGCGGCAGTTTCTTTGACCGGAACAGCAGGACGCTTCTGGGCGCTCTGGCTGCCATCTGTGTCCTGCTGCTTATCTTTCTTGTGATAACCTTGATCGGCAGGGCGACTGATGCCGCAAGGATAGAGGAGCTTAACACTCTGTTGTCGGCATCGGATAAGGGGAACGACAACGATGCTCTCTGGGAGGAAAATCCGGAAGATACCAGCAGCACCGATGTGGACAACCCGACTTCGCCTTCAGATGCAGGCACCGGCGAGGAGGAGCCGCCCCCCGAAACAGATCCCGTGGACGACGAGGATGACGACTTTGACGAGGAGAAAACGGCATCGGGCGAAGGAGATAATCCGGTGGAGACTACCACAGCCACAAGGGCACAGGGGCAGAATGGCGGAAAAATTACTACAAGAAAAACAACAACTACTACAAAAAATACAACGACAACTACAACAAAAGCTACAACACCTGCTCCAACAGCGCCTACTTTTGTTGCTGACCCCGATAAACAGTGATAACCACCATCATAAATAATCAGACAGGAGATATAGATATGGCAAGCAATTACAAGATTTCCTATAACGTGGACATGGTGTTCTGCATCGACTGCACCGGCAGCATGGAGAATGTCATCGACATCGTAAAGAACAACGCCCTGAATTTCTATCAGGACGTCACCGGCGTCATGGCAAACAAGCACAAGCACATCAATCAGCTGCGCGTGCGCGTGGTTGCGTTCCGCGACTATCTCGAGGACGCCGAAAACGCCATGCAGGTCACCGAGTTCTTCACCCTGCCCGAGCAGAGCAAGGAGTTTGAGCAGTGCGTGCGCAGCCTGTCCGCCTTCGGCGGCGGCGACGAGCCCGAGGACGGCCTTGAGGCTCTTGCCTACTCCATCAAGTCCAACTGGGAAACCGAGGGCATCAAGAAAAGACAGGTCATCGTTGTCTGGACCGACTCCTCCACCCACGATCTGGGCTACGGCAGCAGCAGTCCCTACTATCCCAAGGGCATGGCAAGAGATCTGCCCGAGCTGTCCGCATGGTGGGGCGACCGCCAGCACAAGGGCTTTGTGGACAACAACGCCAAGCGCCTGATTCTGTTCGCTCCCGACGAGCCGGCATGGAACATCATCTCCAGAAACTGGGACTGCGTGCTCCATTTCCCCTCCACCGCAGGCGACGGTCTGAGCCAGCTTGAGTACAGCCAGATCATCGATGCCATCTCCAACACCATCTGATCAGAGGAAACTCAATGAAGAAAAAGAAAAACAGCCGCCCCGAAGGCGCGCAGATAGATGCCATCTTCTGCGTCAACGGGGAAATGCTGGAAAACAACGGAGAGGACAGCTATGCCTTTTCCGCCGCAGGCAGCCGCGGTATGGTGGCTGCCTTTGACGGCTGCGGAGGCATCGGTGCCCGCCGATATGAAAATTTCTCGGGAAAGACCGGAGCCTATGTTGCCTCCCGCGCGGTCAGCGGTGCTGTCAGCCGGTGGTTTGACAGCGGCGAGCCGGATGAAGCGCTGTACAGCTATGTGTGCAGGGCTCTTTCGGTGTGCGATCAGCACGCCGACCGCAGCACCAGCCGCATGATGGGCAGTCTGGGCAAAAGCTTTCCCACCACCGCCGCCGTCACGGTCTTCAACGTGACCGACAGCTGTGTGGACGCCGCGGTCATGTGGGCAGGCGATTCGCGCTGCTATTGCCTCGACGCAGGCGGACTGCATCAGCTCAGCGTGGACGACGTAGCAGGCGAGGACGCCCTGTCCAACCTGCGTGACGACGGAGTGCTGACCAACGTCATCAGCAGCTCGGTGGGCTTCGATATCCACCGCGCTTATTACCGTGTGGATACACCGTGCATAATCTTTTCCGCCTCCGACGGCTGCTTCGGCTACATCAACACGCCCATGCAGTTTGAATATGTGTTGGTGCGCTCCATTGTGGAAAGCGAGAGCATCGATGCGCTGAAGCTCAGACTGGATGAGCTGTTCCGCGACTGCTCCAGCGACGACTACACGCTGTGCACCGCTATCATCGGCTTCGGCAGCTTCGAGGCAGTGCGCGCGTATTTCGTGCGGCGTCTGGAATATCTTGAGCAGAGATACATCTATCCTCTGGAAAACGGCCAGACGGCAATGGAAAAGCTGTGGTACGATTATTCCGCGGGCTATTATTGCTATCTGCCCAAAGAACCGCCGGCAGGTCCGGACGGCATATAACGCAGGAGACGGTGAATCGATATGGAGATCAACGGATATTTCATAGACGGAGAGCTGCAGAGCAACAACAGCGGCTTTTCGAAATGGGCTTTTGCTCAGAAAGACGGAAAAGAGTATTTTATAAAAGAATATCTCCAGCCGGTCTATCCGGTTGATACGGAAGCCATGAGCGAGGAGCTGCTCAGCGGACGCTACAGGGAGTGCTATATGTACGAGCAGGAGCGTCTGCGCTGCTACGAGGCGGTCAACCGCGCCAGCCGGGGCGGTCTTGTGCGCATCGAGGAGTTCTTCCGCATGGGCAGCCGATATTATGTGGTCATGGAAAAGGTGTGCGATTCCGTGTCCTTTGAGGAGCTGCAGAGCGTTCCTCTGGAGGACAAGATGCTCCTGTGCAGAACCATCGCCTTCTCCATGAAATGCCTGCATGACGTGGGACTGGTCCACTTTGACCTCAAGCCCACCAACATTCTGGTCAGGAGGACCGCGACGGGCAAATACACCGCCAAGCTTATCGACTTTGACGGCAGCTTCTTTGTGCACGAGGGCATTCCCGAGGACGAGGAGGTCAACGGCGACCTTACCTATCTTGCGCCCGAATCCTTTGTGCGTATGTACGGCGAGGAAGCCAGAATCGGCCTTGCCGCGGATATTTTCAGCCTTGGTCTGGTGTTCCATCAGCTCATGTGCGGCGAGCTGCCGGCATTTGATCACGACGAGTACGAATATGCCTTTGAGGCGGTGCTGGACGGAGCCGAGCTGGTTGTCTCGGACGCCATTCCCGTGGGCTTTGCGGAGATCATCCGTGAGATGCTTTCCTCTGCCGCGGAGGCACGTCCGGATATCGCCACGGTCTATGCCGTGCTCATGGGCAGAAAGCGCCCCGAACCCAAGATAAAATCGCGGCTTGTTTCCACCACCTTCAGCTTCACGACCGCCACCGACCTTCCGGAGACTCCTGCGCCCAGGCAGGAAGCGCCGAAAGTCAATTCGTTCTTTTCTTCTGCCGGCGATCTGTAAGGCGGCTTTTTCCGCCGTTCCGGGCGTTTTCCCGGGGAGATACGGTCAGGCAAATCGTTCGCAGGGCGGATAGCTCTGTATATACAGGAGGAATCACACTGTGTTTTGCGTGAAATGCGGCAAGAAGCTGCCTGATGGCTCCAGCTTCTGTCCCCACTGCGGAGCTTCTGCGGAAGGCTCACGCTCCGACCGGCACAAAGCAAGATCCCGTGGAGATGCTCCGCGTCACATCGAGGTCAGAAAGGTCAGGGTGCGCACTGATGCCGCTGCAGACCGACGCAGAACCGCACCGGAAGCCGCCCCGGCAAAGCCCGACGCGGTGGCTGCCGCTCCGGCTTCTGCTCCCACGGGCAGCCGCACCATAGGCTTTGCCCCGGCTCCTGCCAGCCTCGACGGAGGCGCTCCGTTGACTGCGCCTGCCGCACGCGGCGAGAGTGCGCCCGAGCGCCGACCTGCGCCTGCCGCTGCTCCTGAGCGCAGCGCGCACGGCTTTGCCCCGGCTCCTGCCAGTCTTGACGGCAGTGCGCCCGAGGGTATTTCCGCTCCTGCGGCAGCTCCCGAAGCAAGGCCTCACACCGCGGCGCCTGCTCCTTCCCATGAACGCAGCGCGCGCGGCTTTGCCCCGGCTCCTGCCAGTCTTGACGGCGGTGTGCCCGAGGGTATTTCCGCTCCTGCGGCAGCTCCCGAAGCAAGACCTCACACCGCGGCGCCTGCTCCTTCCCATGAACGCAGCGCGCGCGGCTTTGCCCCGGCTCCTGCCAGTCTTGACGGCAGTGCGCCCGAGGGTATTTCCGCTCCTGCGGCAGCTCCCGAAGCAAGACCTCACACCGCGGCACCTGCTCCTTCCCATGAACGCAGCGCGCGCGGCTTTGCTCCGGCTCCTGCCAGTCTTGACGGCAGTGCGCCCGAGGGTATTTCCGCTCCTGCGGCAGCTCCCGGCAGCCGACCTGCCTCTGCTGCTCCGGGCGGCAGACTGCGCGGCTTTGCCCCTGCACCTTCGGGTCTGGGCGAGGAGCCTGCGCGCGAGATTCCCGAAAGCCGACCTGCCTCTGCTGCTCCGGGCGGCAGACCGCGCGGCTTTGCCCCTGCGCCTTCGGGTCTGGGCGGCGAGCCTGCGCGCGAGATTCCCGAAAGCCGACCTGCATCCTTCGGCTTTGATGAGGAGCTGCCCACCGCTCCTGAACGCAGAGCGCGCGGCTTTGCTCCGGCACCCTCCGGAATGGACGGAGCAATTCCCGTCAGCGCACCCGTGCGCGACGCATCGGACAGAACGCCTTTCCGAGGGGATGCTCCTGCTGCTTCACCCGTAAGACCCTCCCCGATACGCGGACGGTCCGAGGAGGATAAGTACGAAAGAACCATGCCCTTCAACGAGATCAGGGACGAAATACCCCGGGGAAGAACCGGCGGAAGAAGGTCCGCCGACAGCGGATATATCGGTTCGGGTAGTTCTTCGTCATCCGGGCTGCCGGAAACCGGCAGCAAAACCGGCGGCAGCACAAAGCTGTACCTGCTCATTGGCGCAGGCGTGCTGGCGGCGCTGGCTGTTGCCGCGTTCTTTATCTTCGGCTCCTGCGGAGGCTCCGCTAAGGGCAGCAACGGCAAGGCGTTTACCACCGATTACGTTGTGGAGGATTATCACAACGGCTGCTTCATAGTGGCAAAGGGCAAACACGGTCCCTACGGCGCGCTGAATGTAAAGGGCAAAGAGGTTCTGCCCGTCGAATACGATTCGCTGGAATTTTCCTCCGATCGCAACGACAAGCAGAATTTTCTCTATGCCTCGCTGGACGGCAGATGCGGCGTGTTTGACCTCACGGGCAAAGAGATAATCCCCATGGAATACAAGTTCGTGGAGCAGTTTCACGACGAATGTCTGCTAACCTATGCCCACAAGAGCACCCCTGATTATGACGTGTTCAACTCCGAGGGCGAACTGCTCACCACCATCTCGGAAGGCGGCGACAGGGTACTGGATTTCCTCGGCAAGGAATATATCATCGTATTCGACAGCAACGGGGATATAGTCAGGGATTCCGGGTACAAGGTGATCGACTATTCCGGTAATGTTGTTTTCAGCGAGGACTTCGGCGAAGCGTATATCAGCGTGAGCGGAGCTCACCCCATTGTTCTGGACGGTTCGGTCAGCACGATACAGTACAGCAATCTTGAAACCGGCGGCCTGATGCATGTTGTCATCACCGAGGATCTGGTCCGCAGCTACTGGGAGAACACATGGGACGAGATGAAGGCGGGATACACGTTCAACGATATTGATATGTCAGCCGATGTGTATCAGGGATACTATTTCATCAACACCGTGGCGCGCAGCGGAGTGACAGCGATGGTGGATGGGTCGACCGGGCTCGTAGTCCGGGAGATGACGGACGAGACCATCGATTCGGACACGGATTTCCTTGAGGAAGTGGTTTTTTCCGTAAACTATGACGGACAGTTCTGTACCATCAGCCCGAAGGGTGACATCACCAATCTGGGCATTGACTGCTCCTCAAGATGGATCGCCATGGGCACAAAGCTGACCTACCACAGAGGCGACACATGGTTTATCGTGGACAAGGACGGCAATTCCGTGGTGGACGAGGATCTGTTCAACATGGGAAAGACCGGAACCAAGGCAAACTTTTATACCTATGAAAACCGCGAGGGAGAAATGTGCGTCTACAGTCCCGACGGCAGGAGAGTCATGCCCTACGGGGAGCTTTCCGTGAAGGACGGACGTGACCTCATACTGGACGGCAGGAAGGTCGACGACGTGTTTTCCTCCTTCGACGCGATATGCTTTGCAATAAACAACGAGGATGGCTCTCAGACGATCTACTGGTACGGCAACGACTGATCACGCAACAGAGCGGCGAAAGGGTTCATTTCTATGTCTAAAGACACAAACAATGTAATATCAATAATCGGTGCCTGTATGCGCAGTCCCTGCTGGGTATGCACCAACTGCGAGACGGAAAACAGCATCGTCAGCCAGCTGTGCGAGATCTGCGGCATGGACAGACCGGATCCTGTGGTGCAGACTGAGGAAGACAGCTGCATGGACGACACCGTGGCATACGTCAACCCCAAGTCGGTTCCCAAAATCGTCAAGAGTCCCAAGAACCCCTATGCAAACGCGGAACAGGGCGTGTGGGACAAGGTGACGAACTGGCTTCAGGAGCATCCTCTCGTCCCGACGATTGCGGCTCTGCTGCTTCTGTTCCTGATGGTGTACCTTCTCGGAGAAAATGAGACATAATTTCAGAAAAACAGCCCCTCCGCGCGATGGATGTCGTGCGGAGGGGCTTTGTGTGTGCGGATGTCAGTTGTTGACCGCGTGGTGGATCTGAGGGGTCTGCTCGGTGATGGGCAGCAGAACGTAACCCTTTGACTGGAGATACTTGATGATATCGGGCAGCGCGTCAACGGTGGTGGTTTTGGATGGGGCGTCGTGCATCAGGATGACCGCCTCCTTCTGGGAGCCGCAGCGTTTCTTGATGTTGGAGACGAGTGTCGATGCCCTGACGCGGTCGTCATCGGCGTCGCCGCTGTCCACATTCCAGTCGTAGTAGCGGTAGCCCTTCTTCTGTACCTCGGATGTGAGGGTGGACATGATGCCGCGGCAGTAGCTTCGGCTGACGGTGTTGCTGCCGCCGCCGGGGAAGCGCATGATGGTGCAGCGCACGCCGGTCAGATCGTAGAGATAGTCGGACAGCTTGTTGAGGTCGTCGAAATATGCCGTGGTGCTCTTGTAGATTTTGGAATACTGGTGGGTGTAGCTGTGCAGGGCAAGGGTGTGTCCGCGCTTTACGATGTCCTTGTAGGTGTCCTCGTAGCCCTTGCGGTATATCACGAAGAATGTCGCCTTGACGTCGTAGCGGTCGAGGATGTCAAGGATTTTCGCGGTGTTGGCGGAGGGACCGTCGTCAAAGGTCAGATAGGCCTTCTTGGCGTTTGCCGGAACGGCAGTTGTGGTCGTGGTCGTTGTGGTCGTCGTGGTGGTGATGGTGCCGCCGGACATGAAGGTGCTGACCACATACGATGACAGTGCGCCCTCCTTGCCGAAAACGTAGGTGGTGTAGGGGGCGCGTTGGGTGAGATAATCATAGGCTCCCGGGATGCTCGCGGTGCTGCTCACCAGCATGACGGGCATATGCCGCCGTGCGGCAAGCGCGCCGCCGGAAAGGGCATCGGGGAAGTTGGCGCCGCTGGCAAGGGCGATGTTGGTGCTGTCCAGCACATCGTTGTAGCGGCGGTTGATGGCAAGAGAGGTCTGGTAGCGGTCGCTGCCGGAGATGCGGTCGATATCGGTCACACCGACGCTTCTCAGCGCGTCGCAGGCAGCGGAGGACACCGCTTTTTCACCGCCCAGAAGCACCGCGCGGGAGATCCCGTGGCGGCTGATAAAATCCAGCGTGTCGGCACTCAGTCCACCGTCGGGATCGGCGTACAGCACCGGCCGGCGCAGCACGCCTGCCACCGGGCTGACCGAAAGGGCGTCGGGAAAATTGGCTCCGCTGGCGATGAAAACCTCCTCAGGCTCTCCTTCGATCTCGCAGATGCGCTCTGCGACGGCAGCGCAGGTGGCGTAGCGGTTGCTGCCGCTGATGCGCTCCACGCCCAGACCTGCGGAGGCAAGCCACGGGTCAAAGCTGCTGCTGACGCTGGATTCGCCGCCCAGAATGATGACGTTCTCCGTGTTCAGCCTGCGCAGCTGGTCAAGGAGGCTCTGCTCGGGCAGCTCGCCCTTTGTGAGCAGGATGGGCGCGTCCAGACAGGCGGCAAGGGGCACGCCTGCCATGGCATCGGGATAGCCGTAGCCGCTGGCGATGACCACCGTGTCCGCGCCGCTCTCTCCCCAACCCTCGTCGCTTATCATCACCGAGGTGCCCACGCGGTCTGCGCCGCCCAGACGCACTTCTCCGGGCGGACTGCTCACCGCCAGCGCGGAGGGCGTGCCCGAACCGAACAGAAAGACCGCCGCAGTCACGGCGGCTACGCACAGCAGCGCCAGAGCGGATATAAATGTGGATTTGTTCTTCATATGTTGTTACCTCTTGAAACGTCCCGAAAACACGGCAGCCGCCGCATAATACTGTTTTCATCATTATATCATCACAATCGACATTATTCAACACGGCAGCAAGGATAAAACGTGATAATAATGGTAAAAAAGTGGGCACAAGCCGCCGCCCTGCGCTATTGCAATCGGCTTCCGCTTCCTATACAATTGAATTGCGCAATAATCTGCCTATAAGGCACAATCGGAGAGTATCGCATGATCATCGAAAGCAACATTCTCAGGCACTATCTCAAAAACTGCTACTTCATCACCGGCACCGCCTATGCAGGCAAGTCCACCATGTGCGCCCTGCTTGCCGAGAGGTACGATATGGTGCACTGCGGCGAAAATTACAACCTCGATTGTATTCTCTCCGTGGCGCAGCCCGAGCGTCAGCCCAATATCTGCTATATGAACACAAAGCCCTCGTGGGAGCATTTCGTCAGCCGCTCGCCGGAGGAATACGCTGCGTGGATCGACGGAAACAGCGCCGAGCTTGCCGGCTTCGAGGTGGCTGAGCTGATTCGCCTGTCCGCAGGCGGCAGAAAGATCATCGTGGACACCAACATCCCCGTGCCGATGCTCAGGGAGATTTCCGATCACAGCCGCGTGGCGGTCATGCTCTCGCCCCAGTCCATGTCGGTGGAGCGGTTCTTTGACCGCGGCGATCCGGAAAAGCAGTTCCTGCTGTCGGTCATAGACAACTGCCCCGATCCCCAAGCGACAATGGACAACTTCCGCCGCTGCATCGCTGCGGTCAACAGCCCCGAGCGCTATCGTGAGTTCGCCGAAAGCGGCTTTTTCACCCTTGTCCGCGAGGAGGGCAGAGACACAAAGGAAGAAACCCTGCTCGCTCTGGCAAAACACTTCGGGCTTGAATAGACCTGCATCACATCATCATACATAAAAGGAGAACAACGCCATGGATAACTACCGCCGTTCGGTTTCCTCCGACGTAATCACCCGTGCCTATCTCGACAGCCTGCTGGTGGAGATGCGTCATCTGGATGCCGTAAAGCCCTCCACCGAGCTGAAGCTCTACGGCAAAACCTTTGCCACGCCGGTAATGACCGGTGCCCTTTCCCATCTGAACAACACCTATCCCGACGGCATGGCGCAAATGGCAAAGGGAGCCTCCGCCGCCGGCGCGGTGGTGTGGAGCGGCATGGGTCCCCAGGAGGAGCTGGAAGCCATGGTCGCCACAGGAGCCTCGGTCATCAAGATCATCAAGACTTACGCCGACCGCGACTCCATCCGCCGCAAGATCGCCCACGCCGAGGAATGCGGCGCGCTGGCGGTGGGTCTGGACATCGACCACGCCTTCGAGCGGAAGAACGGCTACGACCGCATCGACGGCATGGATATGTACCCCCTCAGCAGCGCCGAGCTGTCCCAGCTGGTAAAGAGCACCTCTCTCCCCTTTGTCATCAAGGGCGTGCTCAGCCGTCAGGACGCGCGCAAGTGCCTTGACGCAGGCGTGCAGGGCATGGTGGTGTCCCACCACAACGGACGCCTTGACTGCGCCGTGCCGCCGCTGATGATCCTGCCCGAGATCCTCGAGGAGACCGAGGGCAAGGTGCCGCTGTTTGTGGACTGCAGCCTGCAGAGCGGCCTTGACGTGTTCAAGGCGCTGGCTCTGGGTGCCACCGCCTGCTCGGTGGGCCGTCCGCTGATGAACCGTCTGCGCACCGACGGTGCCGCAGGCGTGCAGGCAGGCGTGGAGGAGATCACCCGTGACCTTGCCTACACCCTTGCCATGACCTGCTCAAAGGACATCACGTCCATCGACCGCACCGTTGTGCGCGAAAGCCGTTTCAGCTGGTAAACATTTCCGACGGAAACACAAGGAGGTATAATCATGCGTCTTGGCGGTTCTGTAATGAAGCCCTATAACTCCCCCTCCGAATGGCTGGCTCAGGTAAACGAGCTGGGCTATCGGGCGGTTATTTTCCCCGTGGACTGCACCGCGCCTGCGGAGGTTCGCCGGGAGTATCTGCAGTGCATAAAGGATAACGATCTGCTCATCGGCGAGGTGGGCGTGTGGCGCAACTGTATGTCCCTCGACCCTGCCGGGCGCGAGCGGCACATCGCCTACGCCATCGGACAGCTGGAGCTTGCCGAGGAAGTGGGCGCGCGCTGCTGCGTCAACATCGCAGGCGCGTGGTCGGAGCTGTGGGACGGCTATCACCCCGGTCACGCCACCCGTGAGTATTACGAGAGCCTTGTGGGCATCACTCGCCGCATCATCGACGCGGTGCAGCCCAGGAACACCTGCTTCTCCCTTGAGCCAATGCCCTGGATGTGCCCCGAATCTCCCGAGGAATATCTGCAGCTGATAAAGGACATCGACCGCGAGGGCTTCGCTGTGCATCTTGACTACGCCAACATGATCAACAGCATCGGACGCTACCGCGATTCCTCGGGCTTCATCCGCCGCTGCTTTGAGCTGCTGACGCCCCACATCCGCAGCATCCACGCAAAGGATCTGCTGCTGGACGACGTGCGCCTGCCACTGTGCATCGAGGAGGTCGCTCCGGGCAAGGGCAGCATCGATCTCGGTCTGGTGCTGAAGCTGGCGGACGCTCTGGGCGACGTGCCCGTGTTCGTGGAGCACCTGCCCGACCACGAGGCATATCTCGCCGCCGCCAACCATATGCGTGCCGTTGCGCAGAAAAGCGGACTGACCGTCTGATATCGCAAATCATTACGGGAGGCTGCCCTCGGGCGGTCTCCCCTTTTGCCTGTGCCGTGAAAAAATCCGACGCATGGCAGTGGGAATATGTGGGCAATGATGATTATTGTGATAGCTTTCGTATGCTTGGACTGGTCTTATTGATTTTGCTCCGTGGGTCTGCTAGAATTTATCTGTGAAAGTATGTACGTCTGCGAGCGTATGGCGTTTTTCGGACAGTGCGATTAAACCCGTGGGGAACGGGCAAACATCAATGAATGAAACTGCCCTCAAGGGCAGAGAATAAACATCGCGCCGCAGAGAAAAGAAAGCGGCGCAGGAGGGGAGTGCCCCGAAGGGCACACAGGAGGAACATAGATGCTTCAGATCAAGGACATCCGCAAGCAGTACAAAACCGGCGACCTTGTGCAGACGGCGCTGGACGGCGTGAGCCTGAGCCTGCGCGACAACGAGTTCGTGTCCATTCTGGGGCCCAGCGGCTCAGGAAAGACCACCCTGCTCAACGTCATCGGCGGACTGGACCGCTACGACAGCGGCGACCTCATCATCAACGGCATATCCACAAAGAAATACACCGACCGCGACTGGGATTCCTACCGCAACCACACTATCGGCTTCATCTTCCAGAGCTACAACCTGATCCCCCATCAGACGGTGCTCTCCAACGTGGAGCTGGCGCTGACCATCTCCGGCGTATCCCGGCGCGAACGCCGCCGCCGTGCCAAAAAGGCGCTGGAGGACGTGGGTCTGGGCGATCAGCTGCACAAAAAGCCCAACCAGATGTCCGGCGGTCAGATGCAGCGCGTCGCCATCGCCCGCGCGCTGGTCAACAATCCCGACATCCTGCTGGCTGACGAGCCCACCGGCGCTCTGGACAGCGACACCAGCGTGCAGGTCATGGAGCTGCTCAAGGAGGTGTCCAAGGATCGTCTGGTGGTCATGGTCACCCACAACCCCGAACTCGCCGAGGAATATTCCAGCCGCATCGTGCGCCTGCGTGACGGCAGGATAATCGACGACACCAATCCCTACGAGGCGGAGGACGAGGTTCTTGCCGAACCGGAGCACAAAAACATGGGCAGGTCGTCCATGTCGGTGTTCACCTCCCTTGCTCTCAGCTTCAATAACCTCTGGACAAAGAAGGCGCGCACCCTGCTCACCTCCTTTGCCGGCTCCATCGGCATCATCGGCATCGCGCTGATCATGTCCCTGTCCACCGGCTCCCAGAAGTATATCGACAAGATACAGGAGGATACTCTGTCCACCTATCCCCTGACCATTCAGGCAGAGACCGCCGACATGATGTCCGCCATGACCGCCATGGGTGCGGTCATCGAGGATTCCAAGGACGTTGCGCCGGAAACGGTACGCGAGCAGCAGATGATCTCCCAGATGTTTGCTCAGATAG
This sequence comes from Oscillospiraceae bacterium, assembly GCA_015065795.1. Classification (GTDB taxonomy): domain Bacteria; phylum Bacillota; class Clostridia; order Oscillospirales; family Acutalibacteraceae; genus SIG598. The sequence goes on from SVPO01000027.1 coordinate 16,717, forward strand.
GTTCCAACGATCTTGGCGCCTTCAAAAACCATCTGGAAAGCAGCATGGACGAGATCGGCGACGCCATCAACGCCCTGAAGTACGGCTACAGCATCACGCCGCGCATCTATGCATCCGACACATCGGAAAAGATCGTGCAGGTCAATCCCGGCACCCTGTTCGGCGATCTGACCGGCAACCCCATGATGTCAGCGTATATGGACACCAACGCCTTCCACGAGATGATAGGCAACGTCAAGCTGCTGGATTCCCAGTACGATGTTCTGCGGGGCAGATGGCCGCAGGCTCACGACGAGCTGGTCATGGTGCTGGCAAGCCCCAGCCTCATCACCGACTACATCTCCTACACCCTTGGCATGCGCGACCCGGATGAGCTGAGCGAGATGGTCCGGCAGGTCATGGAGGGGCAGGAGGTTGAGGTTGCCGGCGAGCCCATGGAATGGAGCTATGACGAGCTGATGAACCTGACCTTCCGTCTGGTGATCCCCTCCGACACCTATGTTTACAACGAGGAGTACGGCGTCTGGGAGGATATGTCCGGCGACGAGCAGTTCATGCGTGAGCTCATCGCAGACGGCACCGAGCTGCGCGTGGTGGGCATCGTCTGCCCCAAGGAGGGCGTGTCTGCCTCCGCGCTGACGCCGGGCATTGCCTATACCTCCGGCCTGACCGATCACATCATCGACAAGGCGGAGAACGCGCCCATCGTTGCCGCCCAGCTGTCCGATTCCGATGTGGACGTGTTCAGCGGCAAGCCCTTTGGCAGTCTGACCAGCGGCTCCGACCTTGATTTCCAGGACATGATCTCCGTGGACACCGATATGCTTTCTTCGGCATTCGGTATCGATCTCAGCGACGATTTCCTCACCGACAAGATGGGTGAGTACATGGACGAGCTGGGGGATTCGGTCAGCGGCAGCACCGCTCCTGCCCAGGCGGATTTCATCGCCACCCTGAAGCAGCTCGCCGCCGGTATGCTCAATGACTACATCGCCGACAACGCCGACCCCGACACAGGCAAGGCTTCCCTGCGCCTTGAGGACGCGGAGACCATCGTCACGTCCTACCTCGCAGGCAGCGAGGCGCGTTCGCTCATCGCCGCCATCGAAGCAAAATACACCATGCCCGACGGCAGCTTCGCACAGGTCTACCGTCCCCTGCTGCTGGGACTGATCTCCGAATATATCTCATCGGCGATCATCCCCGACGTGGACGCTCCCGATATTGAGCTGCCCGACATTGACATTCCTGACGATGAGCTGCCCGATATCGATATCCCCGACATCGAGCTGCCTGATATTGACCTCCCCGATATCCCCGGAGGAAACACACAGCCGGATGACGGTTCCGATGATACGGACAGCGGAGCCGACAGCGACAGCACCGATGGTACCAACGACAGCACCAGCGGCGCAGAAACCGACGACGCTGAAGCAGACACCGATCAGCCTGCCGAAGCTATGCCGGGCGGCGGTTCGCCCGTGGCTGCGGCACAGGGCTTTGTGGGCGGAAGATTCCTCCTCGAGCTGGCGGAGTTTGCCGCATCGGGCAGCGACGCGGACGAGCCCTCCGGCTCCGATTCTCCTTCTGCTCCCGACGTGACCGTGCCCGTTGATCCCGATATGCTCTCTGCGGAGATCTCCGCCGATGACGTTAACGGCGCGGTGGAGGCGTATATGACCAACGCAGTGGTGCAGGGCACCGCAGCCGCTATGTCGGTGAGCATGACCGAAGCCACCCTGCAGGAAAGCATCACCGGCAAGATGGACGAGTTCAGCGCGGACATGATGAAAACCGTCGCCCAGTCCTTCAACGTGGACGCAGGTATGCTCACCTCGGCGTTCAATTTCGAGCTGGACGAGGCAGAGCTTGCCCGTCTGATGAACGTGTTCTCCGATCCCAACCGTGAGCGCACCGCGGACAGCAACCTCCACGCCCTGGGCTATGCCGACCGCAGTCAGCCCACCTCCATTTCCGTCTACATGGTGGACTTCACCGCCAAGGAACGCTTCCTTGCCTTCATCGACGGCTATAACAAGGAGATGGAGGATTCCGGTCAGGAGGATCTGGTCATCAACTACACCGACGTGACCGGCGTGCTCATGTCTTCGGTCAAGACCATCGTGGACAGCGTCAGCTATGTGCTCATCGCCTTTGTGGCGGTGTCGCTCATCGTTTCCTCCATAATGATCGGCATCATCACCTATATCTCCGTGCTTGAGCGAACCAAGGAGATCGGCGTGCTGCGTGCCATCGGCGCGTCCAAGAGGAACATCTCGCAGGTATTCAACGCCGAGACCTTCATCATCGGACTGTGCTCGGGTGCCATCGGCGTGGGCGTGACGCTGGGGCTGCTGATCCCCATCAACGCCATCATCCACGCCCTTGCCGATGCAACCGACATCAACGCGCAGCTGCCCGTGGGCAGTGCCATAGTGCTGGTGCTGCTCAGTATGCTGCTGACCATTCTGGGCGGACTTATCCCCTCCAAGAAGGCCGCCAACCGCGATCCCGTCATCGCGCTTCGTTCGGAGTGATCCGGTACAATCACACAAACCGCCGCGGACTGCTGTTCGCGGCGGTTTCCTGTCTGTATAATCCTGATATGGTTGATAATTGCCGAGTGTCGGTGTATACTTGAGCAAAATGCGGAAAAGGGGGACATACGATGAGAATAGCGTGCTGTCAGTTTGGCTCGGGCGGCAATGTGGAGAATAATCTCCGACACATCCGCCTTGGGGTAGAGAACGCTGCGAAAGCGGGCGCACATCTGGTGTGCTTCCATGAATGCGCCCTGTGCGGCTATCCTCCCATTGAAGTTCGCGCCAGGGATATCGATGGAGAAACTATTGCCGACGCGCTGGAGGAGATATCCGCTCTGGCAGCCAAGCACCGCATTCACATCCTGCTGGGAACGGTGCTGATCGAGGACGAAAGGCGATACAACTCGGCAGTGGTGTATGCTCCCGACGGTCGCCTGATCGCCCGTTATGACAAGAAAGCACTGTGGGGATGGGACTGCGAAAATTTTGAAAAGGGCATCAGAAGCGGAGTGTTTGAGATAGACGGCGTTCGAGCAGGAGTGCGCATATGCTTTGATGTCCGCTTTCCCGAGCTGTTTCGGGAGCTATACCGAAATCACACCGATCTGTGCGTGGTGCTGTTTTCCGATACGGCTGAGCAGCCCGATGCGGAAAGATACGCCATCATCAAAGGTCATCTGGTCACAAGAGCGGCGGAGAACGTGATGACCGTTCTCTCGGTCAACAGTATCTCCCGATTCCAGACAGCGCCCACGGCGGTCATCGACCACAACGGGCGTACCGTGAGCGAAGCGTGCCCCGACCGGGAGGATATGATCGTATACGACTTCACGCCGCCTGCCGAGGACTTCGGAATGAAGGGTCGAAGATCTAATTCTGATGAACTGCTTAAAAATGAAAATATCGGATAAAAAGTGAAATATTAAGAAATATTATGAAAGACAGAGAGGGGAGAGGAGCTCTGTCTTTCGTTCTGTACCGCGGCTATTGAAATGAATGTCCGCGGATGCTACACTGTGTGCAGTTCTATTTCAGGAGGTTCGGCATGGAGATCTTTGGTTATCCCATATGGGTGGTAGCGCTGATATGCTGCGGAGTGTTCGCGGCGTCCTTTGTGGATGCCATCGGCGGCGGAGGTGGGATCATCTCCGTGCCGGTATATCTGCTGGCAGGACTGCCCACCCACCTTGCGCTGGGCACCAACAAGCTTTCGTCAGGCATAGGCACCGCTGCGTCCACCCTGCGCTATGTGCGCAGCGGCTATGTGGACTGGGTGCTGAGTCTGCCTGCGGTGGCACTGGCACTGGCGGGCTCCCATCTGGGCACACGCCTTCAGCTCATGCTGGACGAAAAATACCTGCAGTATCTCCTGCTGCTGGTGCTGCCCGTGGTGGCGGTGGTCATGCTTCGCCGGCGCAACCTCCCCGAGGAGCGCGGTGAGATGAACGAAGCCCTGCGCCGCCTGATTGTCTGGGGCGCGGCGCTGATCATCGGCGCCTATGACGGCTTCTACGGTCCGGGCACGGGCACCTTCCTGCTGCTCATCTTCTGCGGTCTTGCGCGCATGGACGTGCGCTCGGCGTCGGGCAGCGTCAAGGTGGTCAATTTCGCCTCCAACATCGGCGCGGTGGTCACCTCGCTGCTTGCCGGAAAGGTCATCGTGGGCATCGGGCTTATCGCCGCCGTGTTTTCCATCGCAGGGCACTACCTCGGAGCCGGCCTGACCATCCGCAACGGAACAAAGATCGTCCGCCCGGTGATCCTCACGGTGCTGGTGCTGCTCGCCGTCAAGGTCATCGGTGAGCTGCTGGGCTGGCTCTGAGCAATATAGAGGCTACTCGCCCAGACCGTCGGTATGGGCGGTGAAATTGGCGCGGACCACCAGCCGCCGGTCATCGGACACCATCCATTCGTGTATGCCCGTGTCTCCCGTGGCGAACCAGATGTCGCTGTCCGCCGGCAGACGCAGGAAGGAGCGATAGAGCTGGGTTATCATGCCGCCGTGGGATACAACGGCAACCACCGCGTCCGGGTCGTTCTCCGAAAGCAGCCGGGAGAGCATAACGTCCGCGCGGAAGCGGAATTCCAGCGCCGACTCCTGCCCGTGCACCGCGTCGTGGATCGGCAGGCGCTCGGGTCTGGGGTATCTTTTTGCCGCTGTTTCGCGGTCAAGTCCGGCGATGAGACCGTTGTTGAACTCCATGAGCATATCCTCGGCGGTCACGGGCACGCCGCAGGCAGCTGAGATCTGCTCCGCGGTCTGACGGGCACGGGTGAGGGTGCTGGAATATATCCGCGAAAGGGTATAATGGCGGCTGATATACTCCGCTGCCGCGGCAGCCTGCCGAAGCCCAAGAGAGGTCAGCGGAAAGTCGGCGCGGCCCTCGTGCACATTCAGCACATCCGCCTCCGACTGACCGTGCCGTATAACAAGCAATTTCATGGATTATCCCCTTTCCTGTTGTATGCGCCGTCAGATTATATCACCGCGCAGCCGGTTTTGCAATCAGGCCGGCGGACGAGCGCGTACAGGAAAATGACAAAATGTGAACAGACAGTAAAAAAACGGTTGCAATGGAAACAGGTGTATGGTAAGATGTAGGGGTATATTTATGCAGCATAGTATATATTGATTGCAATATACTTTATATTTATACCGTACCACCATGCATGGAGGATAAAGCTTATGCAAAAGGATTCGGTCGAGCTCATCCGCGAAGCCGAGCAGAAGGCTCAGCAGACGGTGGCGGACGCTCGCAAAGCAGCCGCAGAACTGGTGCGCAATGCCCGTGCCGAGGCTCAGCGCCGCCACGATGACACCATGAACGCCGCGTTCAGCGCAGCCCGTGAGACTCTGGAGGCTGCAAAGGCCGAAGGCGGCCGCCGCACCGCAGCCGACAAGGACAAGTATCTTGAGCAGGGTCAGCAGCTGCAGAAAAAGGCAGCCGGCCGCCGTGACAGGGCTGTGGAGGCTGTTCTGGAGGCTATCATCAACGGCTGAGCCGCCAAAACCATCACGACATAATCATTCCGAAAGGGCCGCTTCCGGGCGGCAGTTCAGGTGAGATATGGCAAAACTGAAAATGCAGAAGCTGCGCATCATCGCCATGAGGAGCGAGCGCAAGCAGGTGCTGGAGCAGCTGCAGCGATCAGGGTTGGTGGAGATCGAATACACTCCCGACGACCCGACACTGCTGCACGACGACACCTCGGCGCAATGCACGCAGCTTGAGGATTTTATCAAGGATATCAACGGGGCGCTCGCCGTGCTGGAAGAAGCCGCCCCGGAGAAAAAGCCTTTCCTTGCCGGATGGCGACCCCGTCCGGTGATCTCCGCCGAGGAATATGCCGACGTTCTGAGCGGCTGCGGCGAAGGGCTTTCGCTGTGTGCCGACATCGAGCGGCTGCGGCGCGAGCTGGAGGAAATACGCTCCGAGCGTGTGCGTGCCCAGACACGGCTGGATGCCCTTTCCCCGTGGAAGGATCTGACCGTGCCCATGAACTTCAGGGGCACCTCGTCGACCACCGCCTTTATCGGCACGGTGCAGTCGGTGTACACAAGTGAATCGCTGGCACTGCGTCTGGCTCAGCTCTGTCCCGAGGTGGACGGCGTACACAGTCAGGTGCTGTGCACCATGGGCGACTCCACCTGCGTCATGGTGCTGTGCATGAAAGCCGACACCGAGGACATCGAGGGCGCGCTCAGAAGCGTGGGTTATGCCCGGCCCTCCGAGTCGGCGGACGATCTGCCCCGGAACGTAATGGCTCAGCTGGAAAGCGAGCAGTCGGGACGGGATTCCCGTGAGGAGGAAGTCAGGCAGGCGATAGTCGACCTTGCCGACCGGCGCGGTGAGCTGCAGTATCTTGCCGATGCCTGTACGGTGCGGCTGGAGAAGTATCAGAACATCCAGCGGCTGGGCTGCGGCGAAAACTGCTTCATCATCGAGGGCTGGACGCCCGAGAGGGATTACGGGCAGGTGGAGAGCGAAATGGCTCAGTTCGGTGCCTACTGCGAGCGCATCGAGACCGGCGCAAAGGACAATCCCCCGGTGGCATTGAAAAACAACGCCTTCACCGAGGGCGGCGAGCCGGTTCTGGAAATGTACTCCATGCCCTCCAAGGGAGACATCGACCCCACCCCCATCATGTCGGTGTGGTACTACTTCCTGTTCGGCATACTGCTGGGCGACGCGGCATACGGCGCGATAATGGTCATCGCCTGTGCCTTCGTCCTGTTCAAGTTCAAGCCCGAGGCGCGCCAGCGCAAGAACATGAAGCTCTTTATGTTCTCCGGATTCTCCGCAGTTATATGGGGAATCATCTTCGGCAGCTACTTCGGCAACCTGCCCAACGTCATCGGCGAGGTGTTCTTCGGCATGGAGGGCGCCATCGACAATTACGGCGTGGTCAGGCCGCTCTGGTTCGACCCCATCGCCGAGCCCATGAACATGATGATCTTCTCCATCGCCCTGGGCGGCATACATCTGTTCTGCGGTCTGATCCTGGGCATATACGTCAATTTCAAAAACGGAGACTACGTCAGCGGTCTGTGCGGACCGGGCGCGTGGCTCCTGCTGCTGGTTAGCGGCATCGGCTGGGCACTGGTGACCATGATGGGTGACAGTCTGCCCTTCACCGTACCGCCCGTTGTCAGCAATATCCTGCTCATTCTCGTGGGCGTCGCGGTGGTCACGATCCTGCTCATGGCAGGCAGACCCACCAAATCCCCCTTCAAGCGCCTGCTCAAGGGTGCTTATGAGCTTTACGGAGCCACCAGCTACCTCAGCGACTTCATGTCCTACTCCCGTCTGCTGGCTCTGGGTCTTGCCACCGGCGTTATCAGCCAGGTGTTCAACACCATCGGCACCATGTTCGGCGGCGGAGTGTTCGGAGCGATCATGCTGGTCATCGTCGGCATCATCGGTCACGCGCTCAACATCGGCATCAGTCTCATCGGCTGCTACGTGCATGACTGCCGTCTGCAGTACGTTGAGTTCTTCGGCAAGTTCTACGAAGGCGGCGGTCGTGCTTTCACACCGCTGACCGCAAACACAAAATATTTCAGATTCAAGGAGGATAACTAATCATGGAAGGTTTCGTTGAAAATCTCGGTATCATTTTCGCTCTGGCAGGTGCCGCTCTGGCTACCCTGTTCCCCGGACTGGGCTCCGCAAAGGGCGTCGGCATGGTGGGTGAGGCCGCCGCAGGCGTCGTCGCTGAGGATCCCTCCAAGTTCTCCAAGGTACTCATTCTCCAGCTTCTCCCCGGTACTCAGGGCATCTACGGCCTGCTGACTGCCTTCCTGCTCCTGACCCAGATCGGTCTGCTGGGCGGCGAAACTCCCTCTGTTGCCGCAGGTATCTGCTACTTCATGGCCTGCCTGCCCATCACCGTTGTCGGCTATCTGTCTGCCATCAAGCAGGCCAAGACCGCCGCTGCCGGTGTCGCTCTGGTCGCCAAGAAGCCCGAGCAGCAGTCCAAGGGCATGATCCTCGCCGCCATGGTCGAGACCTATGCCGTTTTCGCTCTGCTCATCTCCATCCTCGCTCTGTTCAGCATCGGCGGTCTGGGCATCTGATAAGCCGCACCGCTGCACTGATTTTTTGACCATAAGGAATACACGACCGAAAGGAAATTCATCACATGACCGGTCTTGAAAAGATCCTTGAAAGAATACAGGCTGGCGCCGACCTGCAGGCCGCGGACATCATGGACGAGGCAAGGGCGGAGGCCGCCGAAATATTGAAGAAGGCGGATGCCGCCACCGAGGCAAAATCCACCGCTCTGGTGGACGTGACCCGGGAAAAGGCTGAGCTCATCGGACGCATCGCCGACTCCGGCTCCGAGCTGGAGGGCAGAAAGCTGCTGCTTTCCCTGCGTCAGGAGCTCATCGCCGGCGTCATCGATGAGGCGCTCAAGCGACTGCGCGCCCTGCCTGCCGAGCAGTATTTTTCCGTCTGCGAGCGGCTTGCCTGCCGCTTTGCCGACAAGGGCGAGGGCGAGATCCTCTTTTCCGCTGCCGACCGTGAGCGTCTGCCCGGCGGATTCATGGATGCCCTCAACGGCAAGCTGTCCGACAAGGGCGCAAAGCTGACCCTTGCCGCGGACACCGTGGAGACTAATGGCGGCTTTGTGCTGCGCTACGGCGGAATCGAGGAGAACTGCTCCTTTGCCGCTATCGTGGAGCAGCACCGCGACTCCCTTTCCGACCAGCTGGGTAAGATTCTGTTCGACTGACCTGCCGGATGTGTTTCCGTCTGAGACGGAAGCGGCTCACGGCAGTATCAAATATGGAGAGCAATAGCTTATGAAAGAAGCCGATTACGCATTCGCCGTGGCGCGTGTGCGTTCCAACGAGGTCAGGATGCTCAGCCAGCAGGACATCGACGGTCTGCTGGCTGCGGGCGACTGCGGCCGCTGTGCCGCCCGTCTGTCCGACAAGGGCTGGGAGAGTGCCGGCGCGGCTGCCGACGACAGCACCATGCTGCGCCGCCAGTCCGAGCGCACATGGGAGCTGATCGACGAGATCGCCCCCGACAGCTCCGAGTTTGACTTCCTGCGCATCCCCAACGACTTCCACAACCTGAAGGTGGCTCTCAAGGCTCGCCTGCAGCAGTGCGAGTGGAAGCATCTGTGTATGTACCCGGCGACGGTTTCCCTCGCCGATATAGAAAAAGCGGTCAGCGAAAAGCAGTTTGATCTGCTGCCGGAGAATATGCGCGACGATGCCGCCCGAGCATACGAAGCGCTGATCTCCTGGGCGGACGGTCAGCTGTGCGAGGTCATTCTCGACCGCGCCGCTCTGGAGGACGCCATAGAATCGGCGGCAAAGCAGAAGGACAGCGATATCCCTCTGCGGCTGACCGAGCTGGATGCCTTTGCCGCCAACGTGCGCATCGCCGTGCGCTCGGCACGAATGGGCAAGTCGCGCAAGGCGGTGGACACCGCTCTGGCACGCTGCGCGTCCATCGATGCCGACAAACTGGCAGATGCCGCCGCCATGGGCGAGGCTGCCGTGCTGGAATACCTGTCCGAGCGTGACCGTGACGCCGGCGAGGCTCTCAGCCGCGGACTGACCGCCTTTGAGCGCCTGTGCAGACAGTGCCGCGCCGCCATTCTGGACGAGCATAAGTACGATCCCCTGGGCATCGCTCCGCTGATCGCCTACATCCTCAACCGCGAGGAGGAGACCCGCAAGGTGCGCATTATCCTCGCAGGACTGCGCAACGGCGTGGAGCCGGATCGCATCCGTTCCATGCTGTAACAGCTCCGTCACCGGAGCAGTTCCGGAAAGGAACAGTCCGTACCGTATCGGAGGAACATCCCTATGAAAGAACGCATGAATATCGCCGTGCTGGGCGACCGCGACAGCATCTACTGCTACGCGGCGCTGGGCATGGATATCTTTCCCGTGTCCGACGCCGGAGAGGGTCGGGAAGCCCTTGAGCGTCTTGCCGGTATGCGCTACGCGGTGATCTACGTCACCGAGCAGCTGGCAAGTCAGCTGGAGAGCGAGATCGCCGTTTACCGCGATCAGCCCGTCCCGGCGATCATCCCCATCCCCGGAGTGACCGGCAACACCGGCTGCGGCATGAAGGCCGTGCGCCTGTCGGTGGAGCAGGCGGTGGGCACGGACATCAT
>SVPO01000028.1 GCA_015065795.1 Oscillospiraceae bacterium
AGACAGCGCCGCGAGCAACTACTCCCACCACGCCATGACACCCATGGATATCATCCTCGAGCTTCCCGGCGTATTCCTCGACATCGAAAGATAAATAAATACGGGCTTCCGTGCAGGATCAAACCTCACGGAAGCCCGTTTTGTGTTTTTTGTTCTGCCGGTTACTCCAGCGACCAGCCGTTGTCGTTGTGATAGATCATCAGCCGGGTCATGCCGCCGTCAATGCAGATGTTTTCGCCGGTGATGAAGCCTGCCTTGTCCGAGCAGAGAAACAGCACCATGCTTGCGATATCCATGGGGTTGCCCACCCTGCCTGCAGGCTGCTGATAGGCATCAGGACCCTCGTACTCGACGAAATCGGTGTCGATCCAGCCGGGAGAGATGGAGTTGACCCGAACCCTTCCGGCGAGACTGACCGCAAGCGCGTGGGTCAGTGCGTGGATGCCGCCTTTGGCTGCGGTGTAGCTCTCGGTCTGCGCCTGACTCATGCGGTCACGGCTGGAGGAGATGTTGATTATCACCGCGCCGGGGGCAAAATACGGGACGAACAGCTTTGCCAGATAGTACGGAGCAGTCACTCCCACCGCCAGCGCGTATTCAAACTCCTCGTAGGAGCAGGATGAAATGCCTTTTGAGAGCGGCGCTGCGTTGTTGATGAGATAATCTACATGACCGTAATCGGCAATGACCTTTTCTGCAAAGCGCTCCAGCGTTTCCTTGTCGGAAAGGTCGCCCTTGAAATAGGGGTTGTCCTGCAGGTCGATGATGCACACCTGTGCGCCTGCCTTGCGGAATTCCTCAGCAATGCATCTTCCGATACCCTGCGCGCCGCCGGTAACGACAGCGACTTTTCTGTTTTCAGGCATATTTTGTCCTCAGCGGTTTATTCCTTGCCGTTCCAGCAGTAGGTGCACAGCTTGCATTTGTCGATGCCCACGGAGTTCAGCATATTCTCGAGGGAGTGATACTCCAGCGAGGAGAAGTTGAGCTGATGCCTGATCTCGTCTACCATTGCTTTGTATTCCGGCGAACCGAAGCATGCGTAACGGGAAACAACCTCATCGCTGACTTGCTCCTTGCCCTCCAGCTTGAGAATAGCGCGTCGGGCGATATTTTCGTTGACGTTGGAGGAACGGGTAAAGTTCAGATACTTGCAGCCGAACAGAATGGGCGGACAGCCGATGCGTCCGTGCAGCTCCTTTGCGCCGTAGGAGAACAGCGTGTCCATCATGCCTCTGAGCTGAGTGCCGCGCACGATGGAATCGTCGGTGAGCAGCAGCTTTTTGTCTTTGATAAGAGCGTTGACAGGGGTCAGCTTCATGTGGGCGATAAGCTGACGGATGCTCTGATCCTTGGGGGTAAAGCTTCTGGGCCAGGTGGGAGTGTACTTGATGAGAGGACGGGCGAAGGGAATCTTGGATTCGTTGGCATAGCCGATGGCGTTGGGGGTGCCGGAATCGGGAATACCGGCAACGTAGTCCACATCGGGCTGAGTGCCCAGTTCCTTGTCCTGCTTTGCCATGCTGCGGCCGCAGCTGTAGCGCATATCCTCCACGTTGATGCCCTCGTAGCCGGAGGAGGGGAAGCCGTAATACAGCCACAGGAAGGTGCACATCTTCATCTCGCTGCCGGCTTTATAGACGGTTTCGAGCTTATCGGGAGTCATAAACACCACTTCGCCGGGACCAAGCTCGCGGCAGGTGGTGTAGCCGAGGTTGACATACGCGAAGGATTCAAAGCTGACGCAGTAGCCATTGACCTCGCCTGACTTGTGTCCGATGAACAGAGGTGTGCGGCCGTAGCGATCACGGGCGGCGTAAAGACCGCCGTCGGCGGAAACGATCATGGACATGGAACCCTTGATCTGCTCCTGCGCGTAACGGATGCCCTCGGCAATGCTGTTCTTGCTGCATATAAGCGAGGCGACGATCTCGGTCTCGTTGATGCGCCCGTCGCTCATTTCGGTGAAATAGGCGTTGTTTTCGGCGATGAGCTTTTCGGTCAGCTCCTCTTTATTGTTGATCCGCCCCACGGTGACCACGGCAAAGCTGCCGATGCGTGTGTGCAGGATAATGGGCTGGGGGTGGTCGTCGCTGATGCAGCCGACACCGATGCCGCCCTTCATGTCGGAGATGTCCGATTCGAACTTGGTTCGGAACGGTGAATTCTCAATATTATGTATGGCGCGATTGTAACGCTTGCCGTCGAAAACGCCCATGCCGCCGCGTCTGGTGCCCAGATGGGAATGATAGTCCGTTCCGAAGAACAGATCCATCACGCAGTCCTTGTCAATGCACACGCCGAAGATTCCGCCCATTGTCATCCTCTTTTCTGAAATGAAAAATGTAAACTGCCATCCCGACGGGAGAGCAGAAAAATACTACTGTAAGGTTATATCACAATCGGCGGTTCTTTTCAATAAAGACAGTGAAAAATCTGTAACCGATTAACGGCAGAAAAAATGGCGAAAAATGCCGCACGATATGTGCAAAACGGCGGACAGCAGCCGATTGACTGCCGTCCGCCGCGCGATCAGAGAAAATCCCTGATGTCAACTGCCAGCTTTTCCTCAAGGTTGATGAGACGCTTGGCGATATCCTTGGACACCTCATCCGCCGCGCCGTACTGGTTGAGATAACGGTTGAGGGATTTGACACCCATGTTGCAGCCGTCGGTCATCAGGTCGGCAACGGTGTGATCCGATTCGTCCAGCCCCAGCTTGACGTTGGTCTTTATCCAAGACATACCCTTTGCGATGGGGTTGGGATTCTTGCCGTCGTCACGGTACTTGTCCAGCAGCTGCTGCAGTTCGGCGTCCAGCTTGCTGTGTTCTGCCTTGCAGTCGGTCAGCAGCTGCCGCAGCCGGTCGGCGCGGACGTACTCCATGACGTCGTCGATGGAGGAAACGCCCATTTTTACGCCTGCGTCACATTCGCGCAGCAGCTTGATGGTATCAGCTTCGATCATGCTCTCGCATCCTTTCAGGGTGATGATACCATTATGCCCTCAAAGATGCGTTTTAGTCGGAAAAATCCGTGTTTTTCAGCAGCGCGGCGAAGGGATTGTAACGGGGAGGCTCCTTCACCTCATTTGTATAGTACGGACTGAGCTTCAGCTCCGGCTCGCGCTCCATCTTGGCAAAGAGCAGCGCGGTGTTTCTGGCGTCAACCAGCGCGTCGTGCTCGCCGTCCTCGTAATAGATGTCCGCAATGATCAGCGCCTCGGAGAGCTTGTAGGCACGGCTTGATTTCATCTTCTCGCCAAAGGTTTTCTGGCAGTCCACCCATCGGTCGAGATATTCTCCCAGCCCGGGAATGTTCAGTCCCTTGCTCTCGGTTTCTTTCCGTATCTGTACCTCGTCGCTGTTGCTCCACGACACGGGAATGGCGTCGTCGGGCATCCACTCAACAAATCTGCAGAGAGCCTGTTCTGCGGTGGGCGCTTCCTTTGTGTCCTCACGGGTGATGCCGGTCAGCTTCTCGATAAACGCATCCACAGAACCGTATTCCGGGGAAACATGGGTCATGAAGCTGTCGCATATCTCAAGGTCGTCACCCAGCAGCACCGCGCCGATCTGAATCAGCTCGTTCTTCAACTGGAAATCCTCGGTCTGCTTGCCTGTAGGCACGTTGCACATCTCCAGATCAACAATAACGTATCTGCTCATTAATCGTTCCTCTTTTCCGTTTCCTGAGTACCGCTTTGCGGCACAACCGTATTCTACCACGCTTTTGAGAAAAGATAAAGCGCAGGAACGGGATAAATCTGTTTTCGTGTTCAAAAACGTCGATTTATGCTATAATCATATTATTGACTGTGGAGGTGCCGCAATGAAAGAGCATGCCATCGCCAACCTGTGCGCGGAGATCTTCGGGAAAACTCCCGACAGCATACAGCGCTGCACCATCGGGCAGGGGAACTATGTCTCCGTCGTTGAAACGGAGGTTGGAGAATACGTCTTCCGTCTCAGCGAAGAAGCAGGCGCCTACCGCGAAACGATACACTGGCTGTCACGTCTTGCCGAGGTACAGATTCCCGTTCCGGCAATCATCGCGCATGGACAATACGAGAGCTGCGAGTATCTCGTACTCTCCTACATCGAGGGTGAGGATCTCGGTCAGGTCTACCAATGCCTCACCGACAGCGAGAAGCGAACCATCGCCGCGCAGGTTGCGCGTATCCAGCGGCTTGCCTCAAAGCTTGAGCCGGAGGGCATCGCCGACGACTGGACATGGAAAGCTTTCGTGGACGAAATGCTTGACAGAGCCGAAAGCCGCATCAGAGCCAACGGCTATTTTGACACCGAACGCGTTGACCGACTGCGCAGAGCGGCTGAACAGCTTGCAGACAGGTTTGCCGCGGTGCAGCCCACGGTGTACCTTGATGACATCAGCACAAAGAACCTGCTGATACACAACGGTCAGGTGTCGGGAGTGATCGACGTGGACTGGATAGGCGTGGGCGATGTGCTCACCTTTGCCGCCCTGACCAACATGGCGCTGCTCAACATGGAGCTGGACACCGACTACGTCAGCTGTCTTCTGGAGGAGCTGCGGGCAGATGAAGGAGACAGTGAGCGGTTCCTGTTCTACACCCTGATGTTCTGCGTGGATTTCATGGGCGAGAGGGGAATGCAGTTCCTCGATAAGAGAATCGAGGTCAGCAACGAAATAGTCGGGCGGCTTTATCGCATCTACGATGACCTGTGGCGCGAGTGGTGCGAAAGCCATCAATAAACGAAAGCGGATGACAGAATGAAGAATATCAAGGTAACCGATGTTCGCGCAAGGGCAGGTGACAGTGCCTTTCTCGTTGACGACGGAACAACGTCGGTGCTCTACGATACGGGATTTGGCTTTACCGGCTATGATATCGCGCGGAACATTCAGGATGCGCTGGGCGACAGACAGCTGAATTTTATCTTCCTGACACACTCCCATTACGACCACGCCCTCGGCTGCCCCTATATCCTGCGCAGCTATCCGAATGTAAAGGTTGTCGCCGCGCAGTACGCCGCCGATGTATTCGCACGTGAGGGTGCCCTTCGCGTGATGCGTGAGATGGACAGAAAATTCGCCGACCGATGCGGCGTGGGCGAATATGAATTCCTCGGCGATGAGCTGCGAGTTGATATTCCCGTGAACGACGGAGACAGCGTCGACACGGGCGCAATGCGCTTTGAGGTGCTGGCTCTGCCGGGACATACACGATGCTCGGTGGGCTATTTCTGCCGCGAAAAAGGACTGCTGCTTGCCCCCGAAACGCTGGGCGTGTACAACGGCAGCGATATCATCACTCCTGCGTTTCTCGTGGGCTGCGAAATGACGATGCGGTCCATCGACCGTGCCGCTGCCCTGCCCGTCAGGCAGATAGTCTCACCCCACTGCGGATTGCTCAGCGAAGCACAGACCTCGTTCTTCCTCGACAGCATGAGGAGCGTCACCGAAGACGCCATCCGCTGGATGACCGATATGATAGCGAGCGGCTGCGCGGAGGAGGACATCATTGCCGAATTCAAGCGCCGCTACCGCAAGGGCAATGTCAGAGAAGCCTATCCCGAGGATGCGGTCAATCTCAATACATCTATTATGATAAAGCTCCTGCGCCGCGAGCGTCTCGGCGAACAATAAACAATGACCCCTCCGATGCGAAAATCCGCGTCGGAGGGGTCTGCTGCGTTATGTCAGTTCTGTCCGTAATAGGCGTTTGCGCCGTGCTTGCGCAGATAGTGCTTGTCCAGCAGCTCCTGCTGCATGGGAGTGATCTCGGGGTTGAGCTGCATGGTGTGATACGCCATGAATGCCAGCTCCTCCAGAACCACCGCGTTGTGTACGGCGTCCATTGCGTCGGTGCCCCACGCGAAGGGACCGTGGCTGTAAACCACAACGGCAGGTACCTGCGCCGCCTCGATGCCCTTCTGGTTGAAGGTCTCGATGATGACGTTGCCGGTCTCCAGCTCGTATTCGCCGCCGATCTCGGCAGGAGTCATCTTGCGTGTGCAGGGGATCTCACCGTAGAAGTAGTCGGCGTGGGTTGTGCCCAGTGCAGGGATGCCCTTGCCCATCTGAGCGAAGGTGGTAGCCCAGCGGGAGTGGGTGTGCACCACACCGCCCAGAGCAGGGAACGCTTTGTACAGAGCGATGTGGGTGGGAGTGTCGGAGGAGGGCTTGTACTTGCCCTCGACGATGTTGCCCTCAAGATCCAGCACCACCATATCGTCGGCGGTCATTCCGTCGTAGGATACGCCGCTGGGCTTGATGACCACCAGACCGCGCTCACGATCGATGCCGGACACGTTGCCCCATGTGAATGTGACAAGACCGTAACGGGGCAGCTCAAGATTGGCCTTGCATACCTGTTCTTTCAGTTGTTCAAGCATATTTGTTCACCTGTCTCAGAGATTTTCAATGGCGGCGCGTTCCACCTCAAGCAGTGCCTTGTAGTCCTTGATGTAGGCGTTGAAGCCGTCCACATCAGCCTGCTCGGGAGCGAGGGATGTGCTGGAAACGTCAGCGAATACATTGGCGTTGAGGTAATCCTCAAGGGACTGACCATCAGCCTTGTTCAGCGCGTAGGCAGCCAGCAGAGCCATGCCGTAGGGACCGCCCTCACCGGCGTTGTCCATGCAGGTGACGGTGGCGTTGCAGGCGGCAGCCATGTACTTCTGTCCCACAACAGGGGTCTTGAACAGACCGCCGTGACCGGTCAGGCTGTCGATGGCGACCTTTTCCTCAGCGAGGATATCCATGCCGATCTTCAGGGTGGCCATGGTGGAATAGAGAGTGGCGCGGAAGAAGTTGGCAAGAGTGAATTTTGAGTCGGGACGGCGAACAACCATGGGACGACCGGCGTCCATATGAGTGACGCCCTCGCCTGCCATGTAGTTGCATACCATCATGCCGCCGCAGTCGGGATCGCCCTCAAGGCTTTTCTGATAGAGCTTTGTGTAAAGCTCACCGGTGGAGCAGTCGGCTCCGAACAGCTTGGCGGTCTCACCCAGCACGCTGACCCATGCGTTGGAGTCGTTGGTGCAGTTGTTGCAGTGCACCATGGCAACGGGCTTGCCGGTGGGAGTGGTGACGAGGTCGATCTCCTCGTAGACCTTTTCCAGCGGACGCTCAAGAACCACCATGGAGAAGATGGAGGTACCGGCGGATACGTTGCCGGTTCTGGGTGCAACGGCGTTGGTGGCGGTCATTCCTGTGCCGGCGTCGCCCTCGGCGGGAGCAAAGGGGATGCCTGCGGCAAGCAGACCGTCCAGTCTGGCAGCGCCGCTCTCGGTCAGAGTGCCTGCGCTTTCACCGGCAACCAGTACCTTGGGCAGGATATCGATAAGCTTCCAGGGCAGTCCGCGCTTCTCGATGAGTGCGTTGAATTTCTCCAGCATACCCTCGTCGTAGCACAGCTTGTCGCTGTCGATGGGGAACATACCCGAAGCCTCGCCGATGCCGATGGCATTGACACCGGTCAGGGTGTAATGAACGTAACCGGCAAGGGTGGTGATGTGAGCAATCTTATCGATATGCTCCTCGCCGTTGAGCACTGCCTGATAGAGATGGGCGATGCTCCAGCGCTGGGGAACATTGAAGCCGAACAGCTCGGTCAGCTCGGCGGCGGCAGGTCCGGTGATGGTGTTCTGCCAGGTGCGGAAGGGGACCAGCAGATTCCAGTCCTTGTCAAAGGCGAGATAGCCGTGCATCATTGCCGAAACACCCATGGCGCTGACCTTGTCGCGGTTCTCCACGCCGGAAAGAGCCGTCTTCAGACCGGTCCAGACCTCATCCAGAGAATAGGTCCAGATGCCGTCGGTGAAGCTGGAGGCCCATGTGTAATCGCCGGAAGAAACCGGCTTGTGATCGCCGTCAATGGCAACCGCCTTGATTCTGGTGGAACCCAGCTCGATACCAAGGGCGATGCCGTTCATTTTGTTTTCCATATCTGATACTCCGTATTGTTATGTTGATTTGATGTACGGCAGCACATCAGCGAAGTGCCGCCGCGCCGATGGTCGTTTTCTGATTACCAGAGCTGCTTCTTTGCTTCCTCTGCGGAGGCAAAAGGCCCGGGGATGGCACTCACGCCGCGGTGCGCGCCCAGATAATCCTGATCAAAGGTGATGGCGGTTCCGTCCGGATTCTCAAAGCGCTGTTCGGGCTCGAAAGCACAGCCCAGAATGTCGCTGGTGATGATACCGGCTCTGAAGTCGCCCAGCAGCTCGTAGACGTTGGTTCGGAGGAAATACCTGCCGTCCTTTTCCTCCAGCTCGACAAATACCTTGTTTTCGGTGTCGATGAGGTTGATCTTCTCGTTCCTGCAGGCCTTTGCGCCGTTGAAGTAGGCGTTGCCGTCCACCCACACGGGCAGGGGAGAGAAGTGGTAATCGCCCAGCTTCATCATGTCAGCCTTCTCGTCGGCGTGGAACCAGTTGTACCACTCCTCGTAGGTGGGATACTCATCGAAAACGTCGGTGCCCGCGATGTCGTTGTCCTTCATCCTGAAGCCCATGTCTTCCTTTTCCTCGCCCTCGGAAGCAGGCCAGTTCTGGACGAAGATGTTGTTGTAGAAGCGGTCGTCACCGTGGAGGATGGACATGAATCCGGCGACCTCGGTGCGGTGGCGGATGTGATAGGGAGTGTAACGGGGCTGATTCTTGCCCAGAATGGTATTGTCGCAGCCGCCTCCCACAGCGGTAAAGGCGCCCAGCATCAGGTTGTGCACGCAGGCGACACCCTCGGTGGCAAGACGCACGGAATCGTGGGACAGCATGATGTTGTTGTCGATGAGAGTGGGACCGTGGCTGACCTCGATGAAGATATCCTGACTCATCATCGCGCCCTCAGCCTTGGGGGTTCCCACAGGGGGATGATTGTGGTGAAGCAGGTTCTGGGTGATACGGGTGCCCTGAGCCTCCCAGTCGCACCAGATGCCCATGGTGCAGTGGTGAATATGGTTGCGGCGCATGACCACGTCGATGGCGGCGTGCAGCTTGATGCCGGAGATCTCGGCGCCGCCCAGCTCCTGCATATTGTTGATGTGGTGGATGTGGTTATCCTCGATGAGGCTGAACACAGCGCCCATGCGGCCAACGATGCCGGTCTGCTCGCAGTGATGGATATGGCAGCGGCGCACGATGTGACCGCCGATCTTTTCCTTGAGCCAGCCGTGGTACTGTCCGCGGCATACGGCGTCGCGCTCCATCTGGGTGGGGCTCTTTACGCGCTTGGTGGAGAAATAATGGTCATTCTCCTCGTCGTAATACTTGCCCAGAGAGATGCCGCAGCACTTGCTGTTGCTGATCTCGCAGTCCTCGATGATCCAGCCCTTGGACCAGTGGGGACCCACCATACCGTCCTGGAAAGCGGCAGGGGGAGCCCATGTGGTGGCTGCCTTGTTTACGTTGAAGCCGCTGAAGGTGATGTAACTCACGCCGGTCCTGGAGGGGAAGAAGCAGTTGCGGCGCACGTTGATCTCAACGTTTTCCTTGTTGGGATCCTTGCCCTGGAAGTTAGCGTAGATGACGGTCTCATCGCCTTCCTGAACGGTGAACCACTTGTAGATGGATTCCTCGGGCACCCAAGAACATTCATAGATCCTGCCCTCGACGCAATCCTCAAGGCTGGTGGTCTCGTACATCATGCGGTCGTTGAGATAGACCGCGCCGGTGTGACGGATGACGGGAGCAAAGTACCAGTCGCCGCCAACCATGGTGGTGTAGGGGTTATAGCTGCCGAAGACGCCGTTGCTGATGCGGCACACCCATGTGGTGTCCTGATACTTCGTCCAGCTCTTTACTTCCTCCGCGCCGGTGATGACAGCGCCCAGAGGCTGCTCGCTGCGGTAGACGATGGGCGCGTCCTCGGTGCCGGCGTTTACAGGATCGACGTACTCGCGGTAGATACCGGGAGCAACGATGACCTCGTCACCGGGTCGGGCGATCTTCGCCGCGTCGTTGATGTGTCGGAAGGGAGTTTCCTTGCTGCCGTTGCCCTCACGGGGAGCGTTGCAGTTGACATAGAAAATCATAGATTATCCCCTTTCGGTTGATTGGTGAATTTACGGGTTTATCTTGTCGTCACGATATACAATGACCAGCTCGGGGTCATCCTTGTCAAAGTGATGCTGCTTGCTGATGCCGCTCAGCTCCTCGTTGTGCCACTGGTAGGGAGCGTCGCCCTCGGTCTTGCCGTCCAGCAGCTGCTGGCAGCCGTCTATGAGCTTGTTGATCAGTGCCTTGTCGGTGTAGCCGTCGTGGGCATGACCGTACAGGATGCGGTCGAAAGCATCACCGTAATCACGCAGAATGGCGCGCAGCGAAGCCTGCAGAACACTGATGCCCTGACTTTCGTCCAGCTGCATCCAGATGTGGGGATTCATGCCGTCGCCGGTGAACATCACACGGCGTCTGCGGTCCAGCAGCGCGATGGAGCCCTTGGTGTGTCCCACCAGAGGAACGACCTCCAGCACCGTGCCGCCGCCCAGATCGAACTTCTGCCCGATCTCCAGCCAGCGGAAGGGACAGGGCTTCAGTCCCATGGCGTCTGCCTTATCCTTGACCATGTCAAAGAAAAACTGCGCAAGCTCTGCATCGTCGGGATGAATCCACGCTTCCTCGAAATATGCATTGCCGAAGATGTGGTCGGGGTGACCGTGGGTGTTGACCACCACAAGGGGCAGGTCGGTTATGGTGCGCACGATGTCGTGCAGGTTCTCAAGTCCGTTGACCGTGTCGATGACCATGGCCTTTTCCGTGCCGCATACAACATAGCAGGTGGCGTCACCGTTGTCGTCCAGCAGCCAGACCTGATCTTCCAGAGGGACTATCTTCATGCGTTCGCTCATGTATTGATCGCCTCGTTTCATTGAAAGATGGCTCCGCACAGGCGAAACCTCGACATTTTAACTAATTATATATGAAAACGACGCGAATTTAAAGTAGTACGGCACAAAAAATCGCCCGAACATCAAAAATGATGCCCGATGATATTTCTGTGCCGCACATGGATTTAGATGGTGAAATTATCGAGGATTATCAGATGCCGAACTGAGCCTTGAGCAGCAGCTCGGTCAGCTCGTCGGAGGGACAGGCCTCGGGATATGCGCTCTGACCGAAGGTCATGCGCACGGGGTTCTCGCTGCAGAAAGCAGGCCAGTAGGGCAGAGCGTTGCCGTCGGTGCCCATGCCGTTGGGATCGCCGGTCTTGATATAGTTTGCCCAGTAGTCGCACATCTGACGGGCAAGGTCGTAGTGTCTGCCCACGAAGGGTCTCCAGCACTTTGCGAGGGTCTCAAAGAAGAACCACAGGTCAACGGAGTGGAAAGCACCGGGATCGTCCCAGCCGGGAATGTCGGTCTCGAAGCTGTAGTAGTAAACGGGGGAGTTGTCGCCGGCTGCCTTCATCATACGTCCGGCGGCGCGCATGGCAAACTCAACAGCGTTCTTTGTGCCGATGCGCTTGATGTCCTCTTCGGTGGCAGGATGGGGGAACAGGGAGAGGAACTTCTCCTTGTCCACGCCGGGGATCTTATCGGCAAAGGCTTCCAGAGAAGCGTCGTCTGTGGCGTCGGGAGTCAGGATGAACTCGTTGTTGGTGTTGCCCATGAAGATGGGGCAGCAGATGCGGTCGGTGTGGGTGAACCAGGGGCCCTTGTCGGACATGAATACATTATCGGTAACAGCGCCCCAGGGATAGTTCTCCTCCCAGTCGAACATCTTCTGCAGCACGAACTGGCTGTCCAGCTTGCGCGCTTCAGCAAGACTGGAAACGCCCATGAACTCGAAGAAACGCTGTCCGCGAGCCTCGGCTGCCTCTCTGGTCAGTTCCAGAGAGTGGAGCATCATGGGATAGGCAGGAGCAAAAACGCCGCTCTCAACGATGGCACGCTTGAAAAGCCCCTCGTTAGCCTTGCAGGTGATCTGAGCGCCGACGCTCATGCCGCCTGCGGACTGACCGCCGATGGTGATGTTGTCGGGGTCGCCGCCGAAGGCAGCGATGTTGCGCTTGACCCACTGGGTAGCGAACTGCTGATCGAGGAAACCGAAGTTGCAGTTTCTGACGGGATCCTCAGCGGTGATCTCGGGATGGCTCAGGAAGCCGAACACGTTCAGACGATAGCCCACGGTGACCACGACGATGCCGCGGCGTGCAAGACGCTCGCCGTCAAATTCCATCTCCGCGGTGTTGCCCACCTGCAGACCGCCGCCGAAATACCAGACGTAAACGGGCAGGTTCTTGGGACCCTCGGGATCAGCGGGAGCCCATACGTTCAGATACAGGCAGTCCTCGCTCATGGGCAGGGTCACGTCCACCGCCCACTCGCGTGTGTAGATGTTTTCCTTGTCATAGCCGGTGATGGCCTGCATGG
This sequence comes from Oscillospiraceae bacterium, assembly GCA_015065795.1. GTDB lineage: Bacteria > Bacillota > Clostridia > Oscillospirales > Acutalibacteraceae > SIG598. The sequence goes on from SVPO01000028.1 coordinate 12,364, forward strand.
CGATGGGACCGAAGTCGTGAGCCTGCAGATCGCCTTCCCAGTCAGCACAGGGCTGGGGAGCACGCCAGCGGTTTTCGCCTACGGGAGGTGCGGCAAAGGGGATGCCTTTGTAGCTTGTGATACGGGGGTCGGCTGCGGGAAGACCCTTGACCCAGCCGTTTTCGGTCTTGACTCTGCGGATCATAAATCTCTGTCTCCTTTTCTTTCTGATATTCGGGCAAATGCCGTATATTTACTTGGTGAAGGTGATGGCGATAACGCTGTGGGCAGGCATATCCACGGTGATGCCGTCCTTGCCGATGACAACGCCTGTGAATTCGATGGGCTTTACAGTCTCGGGAGCGTCAAAGGTGTTGTGAGCCTGAGGCTCGCCGGAGAGAACGGTGGCGGTGTAACCGGAAGCGGCAATGCCGGTCAGCTCGACGCTCTGAGCCTTGTCGATGTTGGCGATGGTGACGGTGATGGCTCCGTTCTTTTCGGAAGCGGAAGCGTGGATGCCGGCAAGACCGCCGCCCAGATCGGCACACTCAACGGCGCAGTCAAGCAGCTGGGCGTCCATGTGGGGACGATACATATCGAAAACGTGATAGGTGGGGGTGAGGAGCATCTTCTCGCCCTCGGTGAGGATGACCGCCTGCAGCACGTTGACGGTCTGGGCGATGTTCGCCATTCTCACGCGCTCGCAGTGCTTGTTGAAGATGTTCAGGGTGATGGCTGCGACCATGGCGTCGCGGATGGTGTTCTGCTGATAGAGGAAGCCGGGATTGGTGCCCTCCTCAACATTGTACCAGCAGCCCCACTCGTCGACAAACAGATCGACGCGCTTTTCGGGGTCGAAGCGGTCCATGATGGCGGAGTGCTGTTTGATGAGGGTGTCCATGAAGGATGCCTTGCGCAGGGTCTGGAGGTATGCGTCGTTGTCAAAGTCGGTGGCGCTGCCCTTGTCCTCCCAGCAGAAGGGAACGGTGTAATAGTGCAGGGTCAGAGCGTCCATGAATCCGCCTGCGCGCTCCATCATGACCTGAGTCCAGTTGTAGTCGTCGCCGTTGGGACCGCAGGCGATGCGGTGCAGCTTGTTGTCGCCATAGGTGCGGCAGAAGGTCTGGAACTGGCGGTAAACGTCGGCGTAGTATTCGGGACGCATATTGCCGCCGCCGCCCCAGTTCTCGTTGCCGATGCCCCAGTATCTGACGTTGAAGGGCTCCTTGCTGCCGTTTGCCCAGCGCTCCTGAACGGTGTCGGAATCGCTGTCGCTGTTGAGGTATTCCACCCACTCAGCCATTTCGCGGACAGTGCCGCTGCCCACGTTTGCGTTGACATAGGGCTCACAGCCTATCAGACGGCACAGCTCCATGAACTCGTGGGTGCCGAAGGAGTTGTCCTCCACAACGCCGCCCCAGTTGGTGTTGACCATACGGCGGCGCTTTTCGCCTACGCCGTCGCGCCAGTGATATTCATCTGCAAAGCAGCCGCCGGGCCAGCGCAGTACGGGGATCTCCAGCTTCTTCAGTGCCTCCAGAACGTCGTTGCGGATGCCGTTGGTGTTGGGAATGGGGCTGTCCTTGCCCACGAAGATGCCTTCGTAGATGCAGCGGCCGAGATGCTCGGAGAAATGACCGTATATCATTCGGCTTATAGTCGGCGCGTTGGTACGCCGGGTAACAGAAATCTTATTCATTCGAATAATCCTTTCAGCATATTGTTTTTCGGAAAGGTGCAGTATGACTCATACTCACCCACGGTGTCTTTAGCATACAATGTATTGCACAATATTTCTTTCTATACATTGCTTTCTTTTTTTAATTTTGGCAAAACACTTTATTTGTAATGCATTTTCTGCTACAATGCTATCAAGGAAAATGCGTCGGTGTCCTCGGAGGGCGTCTGATGCTTGACCGATTCCGAGAGGAGGCAGGGACAATGGCAGGCTTTACGGAAAAATCTCCATACAAGCAGCCCGTAGGCGATCCCGATACCTATCAGATGCTGGATGGTCAGCAGGAGAATATCGAGTTCCTGCCGGGTACGTCCATGCGCATCTGGTATACCCACCGCGGTACCAGCTATCCCGAGCACTGGCACGCCGCAATGGAAATAATCCTCTGCGTCAACGAGCATTACGAATGTGTGGCGGAGGGGGAGACCTACACCATCGCGCCGGGGGACATAATGATAATACCAGGCGGCATCGTCCATTCCCTTGCGCCTGCGCGCGACTGCAACGGTTTTGTCTACTTCCTCTCTCTTGATTTTATCGAGAACATCCGCAGCGCGTCCTGCGTGATGACGTCGCTGCGTCATCCTGTATATCTGACCCAGAACGGGCTGCCTGCGCTGCATCTTGCAGTTACTACCCTGCTGGAGCAGATGCGCAGCGCCTATTTCAGCGACAACGAGCTGCGTGAGCTGCTGGTGGATTCCTACACTCTACAGCTTGTCGAGCGGCTGCTCAACCACAACCTGCGCGAGCCGGAAAACAGCCACTCCCGCGTGGACAAGCAGCAGGAATACAAGGCCATCTTCTCAAAGGTGGCGCAGTACATAGATCAGCATTATGCCGAGCCGCTGTGCATTGAAGATGTCGCGGCGCATTTCGGTCTTTCCAAATACTACTTCTCGCGTCTTTTCAAAAAGTACCTTCACTGTCCCTTCAATGAATTCCTCACCCTGAGGCGGCTCAAGGCGGCGGAGGTCATGCTCATGAAGCCGGAGATGTCCATTGCCGACATTGCATACGGCAGCGGATTCGGCAGCAATTCTTCCTTCAGCCGTCTGTTCCATGAGCACCGGGGCTGCTCCCCCAGCGAATACCGAAAAGCTTTTGTCATCAGTGGCTGATCCGCGGAGACGGGTCACTTGAATATTCCTGAAAATCCATTCTCATCTCAAAAGGAGAACGCTATGAAAAAGCAAGCTTTCAATCCCTATCTGCCTTCATGGGAATACATTCCCGACGGTGAGCCTTATGTTTTTGGTGACCGCGTGTATGTCTACGGCTCCCACGATTTCTTCAACGGCTACGTCTTCTGCATGGGCGACTACGTCTGCTGGTCCGCTCCGGTGGACGATCTGAGCGACTGGCGCTACGAGGGCGTGATCTATCCCCGTAACGAGGATCCCATCAACAAGGAAGGCAAAATGTGCCTTTACGCCCCCGATGTCACCGTCGGCCCCGACGGCAGATACTATCTTTTCTATGTCCTCGATAAGATCAGCCGCGTTTCTGTCGCAGTGTGCGACACGCCTGCCGGCAGATACGAGTTCCTCGGCTACGTCCATTATGCCGATGGGACCATTCTTGGAGAACGCGAGGGTGACGAGCCCCAGTTCGATCCGGCTGTCCTGACCGAGGGTGACAGAACCTATCTCTACACCGGCTTCTGCGGACGCGGCGACAAGTCCCGTTCGGGCTGCATGGCGACCGTTCTCGGCTCCGATATGCTCACCATCATCGAGGAGCCTGTGTTCGTCGTTCCCGGCTGCGAGTATTCCGAGGGTACCAGCTTCCACGGCCATGCCTACTTTGAGGCTCCCTCCATCCGCAAGGTGGGCGACACCTACTATCTTGTTTATTCCTCTACCCTGATGCATGAGCTGTGCTACGCCACCAGCAAGAGCCCCACGAGCGGCTTTGTTTACGGCGGACCCATCGTAAGCAACAACGATATGTACATCGACACCTACAAGCCTGCCGATATGCCTGCTGCCTACGGCGGCAACAACCACGGCGGCTTCGTGCAGATCAGGGACGAGTGGTACATCTTCTATCATCGCCAGACCAACGGCACATGGTTCAGCCGTCAGGGCTGCGCCGAAAAGATCACCTTTGCCGAAGACGGCAGCATCCCTCAGGTGGAGATCACCTCCTGCGGACTCAACGGCGGTCCCCTCGAGGGCAAGGGCGAATATCCTGCCTACATCGCCTGCCATATGTTCACCGATCAGCCCTGCCCCTATGTGGGTGACAACAACGATCCCTTCCCCAGAGTCACTCAGGACGGCAAGGACGGCGACGAGGAGATCGGCTACGTTGCCAACATCCGCGACTCGGCAACCATCGGCTTCAGGTATTTCGATTTCAAGGGTGTGACCGCCATCAGCATCGACGTTCGCGGCTACTGCCACGGTCATTTTGAGATCAGCACCTCCATCGGCGGCGAGGTTCTCGCCACCCTGCCCGTGGAGAATACAAATGTCTGGGAAACCTACACCGCTCCCGTTGCCATTCCCGACGGCATCGGCTCGCTTTACATCACCTATCGCGGCGGCGGAAAGCCCATGCTGCGCAGCTTTACGCTGAGCTGATTCATCCCGAAATAAAAAAGTACGCCGCGTGATTTCAGAAGTGAGATCACGCGGTACCGTCTGAAAAAACAAAAAAGGGAATTTCGTGAGCGTTTTCCGCACAGAAATTCCCTTTTGCCATGTTCGGTTGTGGATGATTACAGGGTGATTTCGATGTTGCCCTCGCCGCGCAGCAGCTCGACTTCCGCCTGGGTATCGCCGCAGGTGAGGGTGTACAGACCCATGAAGCCTTCCAGCTCCAGCTCGCCGTTTTCGTCGGTGTGCAGGGTCACGTCGGTGGACCAGTCGCGGTTGATGCGCTGCCAGAGAGCGTCGTATGCAGGCTTGCGGCTGCCGTCCTTGCGCACAAGACCGGAGGGCGCGCCCAGCCACTGACCGTCGTTGTAGTCCCAGCAGGTAAAGGCGTGTACGCTGGGGTGGGCGAACAGATAGTCCACCATCTCCAGTACGTTGCGAGCCTGACGATCCTCTCCCTCGGGGGTGGTGGGCCACTCGGGGATCTGATAGTCGTTCAGGTCAACGATCTCGGGAGGCATTTCGTGACCGGAAACAAAAGTGTTCTCGGTGAAGTGCAGAGGCAGACCGAAGGAAGCAAAGCGCTCAACCACCTCGATGAGCTTTTCCATGCCCCAGAAGCCCTGATGCTGATGGGACTGGATGCCGATGACGTCGGGGGTGCAGCCGGCTTCGATCATTTCCTGGATCATCTGGCGGTACTTGTCGGAGGTGTTGAAGTCGTTGATGAGCAGGGTGGCATTGGGATCAACGGCACGAGCCTGATCGAAAAGAGCCTTGATGAGCGGAACGCGGCCCATGTGCTGACACAGACGGGTGATGGCGTTCTCGGACTTTTCGAACACCGGCATGATGACCACTTCGTTGATGACGTCCCACACGGTGATGATGTCCTTGAAGGCGGTCATCTCTCGGCGGATACGGAACTTCTGGTTTTCCAGCACTTCTTCGTTGCTCATGTCCATCAGCCAGCGGGCATCAACGGTGTGCCAGCATAGGGGATGACCCTTGACGGTGCGGCCGTTTTCCTTGAGGAATCGGGCGGCGCGCAGGGTGGATTCTTCCTGAGTCTGACCCTGAACCGGCTCGTATCTGCCCTGATAGAAGGGAAGAACACCAAGGTTGAAAAGCTCCTTCCAGGATTCCCACAGTCCGCTGAAGTGCTCGCGGATGTGCTCGGGCACATTGGGATCGAGCATGGGAGCGGTGAAGAAGGCTCCGCAGGCGAAGATGAAGTGATGTCTCTTGAGCCTGGCGTGAACGCTCTGGTTGGCGACGGCTCTGCCGCTGCTGTCCTTGATGACGATGCGGCGCGATGCCTTGCGATGCTGAAGCTTATCCATATTACAATGCCTGTCCTTTCAGTAAATGAGGTGCGGCGAGGGATGCGGAAGCACACCTGCCTGTCACCCACATTCTATACTGTGGGGCAGGAATATGCAATACCTGCTTTTTTACATATCATCTTGCTTTTTGACATATTATGATGCGTTTGTGATGAATGGCGCATACTGCTGATATGCCATCATTTTCTTGACAATACCATGTGTTCGGGATATTATTATATAGTTAATTACATTATATTTGCATACCTGCGGCGGCGTGCTGCCCGGGGCGGGAGGAATTAAAATGAATATATTTCGCATAGGCAGTCCCTTTATGGTCTTTATGAGCAAGCTGGTGGATATTCTGTTCCTCGGAATAATCGCTCTGGTTTGCTGTCTGCCCATCGTCACGGTGGGCGCGTCCGTCACTGCGGTCTATTACACCGTACTCAAGATGGTGCGCAGAAAGGAAGGCAGCGTCTATCGCTTCTTCTTCAAGGCGTTCAAGGAAAATTTCTGGAAGTCCACTGTGCTCTGGCTGATCATGGCTGCGGTCATCACAGTTATGTACGCTGACTACACTCTGCTCATGTCGAGAGATATGGCATACGAAAGCGTGCTCTGGATCGGACTGGTCGTCATGTCGATCCTTGCGGTGATGGTGGGCACTTATGTGTTCCCAATGCAGGCGCAGTTTGAGAACACCATTTTCGGAACCATCAAGAATTCCTTTATCCTCAGCATAATGAACCTGCCCAGAACCATCCTGATCCTTCTGGTCAAGTTCTGCCCGATCTTTGTCGCGTTCTTCTATCCCGAGGCAATGTACATTCTCGCTTTCTTCTGCATCGTGGGCATACCTTATATGGAAATGGAACTGTTCGTCAAGATATTCGATAAGTATATTCCCGACGAGGACACCGATGACGAAGCAGAGGATGAGGGCTTTGATGACGGTGAGTGGGTGGAAACCACTGCCACTCCCGTTCTTGCTACGGGCAACGATCTTGACCCCGAAGAATAAACTGAGGTGAAAAGCTGTGTCGAAAAAAGAGAAAGGCAACCGGAAGAATATTGACACCGTCAGCGCCGGGATGCTTCCGGTAAACCGACATAGCGATGCTGAGCCTGAAAACAAAAACAGCGCTGCCGGGAAAAGACGCTCAAAGAGAATTGCGGACAATCTCAAGCTGCGCACCAAAATGATTATTCTGAGCATAACCTGCGTGCTTATCCCGGTCATCGTCACCAACGTGCTTTTCTGGACGATGATGTATAACGCCGAGCAGGAACGCGTGGATTACCAGATGAAGGACGTGCGCTCCGTCACGGAATACCAGCTGGACAGTCTGGAGCAGAGTATTGCCACGATGACCGCGACGTTCTACACAAACACCGACGTGTACAGCTTCCTCGACGGTATCTACGCGGACAATCTTGAGTTCTACGAGGCATACCTTGAGTACATCAAATCCATCAGCGTGGTCTACGGCAACAATACCTACATAAGCAACTATGTGATTTACGCCGACAATGATTCGCTGATCAACGGCGGACACGTCGGCAGGATTTCCGATGTCCGTGATACCGAATGGTATCAGGAGTACAAGGAATCCGGCAAGGAATCGGTAGTGTGCTCGTACTATGACCGGTCGCGCAAGACCCGGACCATCTCCGTCATAAGAAAGCTTGATTTCGTCAAGAGCGGAAATAAAAAGCGTGAACGCTTTCTCAAGCTGGATCTGAGCTACGGCTATTACAGCCGCATCCTCTCCCAGCAGCTGGCTACGGATATTTACATCTGCAGCGCGGACAGGATCCTCTTTTCCAACACCGACCCGTCCAACGGCGCGCGCCCCTTTGCTGAGCTGTCATCTGTTGATCTGGGTAAGGCGATCCAGAGCTTTGATTACAATATGTTCGGCTCGCGGTGGAATGTATATATGTATCAGTCGGAGGAGAGCAGCGAGCTTACCGTCAACTCCCTTATCCGCTCGCGATGGGCGCTTCTTGCTGCGATGATCCTCGTCAATCTTCTGATTCCGGCTGCGGCGATCTTTGTAATTAACCGCTCCATCACATCCCGTGTCAAGCTTCTGACCAAGCATCTCAACATGGTCAAGGATGAGCGCTTTGAGACCATTGATATCTATCCGGGGCGTGACGAGCTGGGCGCCCTCATCCGTGACTACAACCACATGACCGACCGCATACGCGTGCTCATCGAGGACGTGTACAAGGAAAGCGTTATGAGGCAGGAAAACGAACTGCAGAAGCAGCGCGCAGAACTGCGTGCCCTGCACAGTCAGATCAACCCTCATTTCATGTTCAATTCCCTTGAGAGCATCCGTATGCGCAGCCTCATCAAAAAAGAATACGAAACAGCGGACATCATCGAGCTGCTCGCCCGTCTGATGCGCAAATCCACCGACTGGGGCGACGATATGGTCACCATCGAAAACGAGGCTTCCTTTGCCGAGACTTACCTCAGATTGCAGAAGTATCGTTTCGGTGACCGTCTGTCATACCGCATCAACATCGCTCCCGACTGTGCAAATCTGATGGTGCCCAAGCTGTCCATTGTTACCTTCGTGGAAAATGCCTGTGTCCATGGCGTTGAGGGCGTAAGGCACGACTGTATAATCATTCTCTCCGCGGAAAAGGATGACAAATATCTTCGCATCTATATTGAAGATACCGGCGCAGGTATGAGCGAAGCAAGATGCAGAGAGATCCTGCAGGAAATGCGCGGAGCGTCTTTTGATGATCTCAATACAAGTAAATCGGTGGGCATCATAAACGCCTGCCTGCGGTTGAAGAAATGCTTCGGCGATGATCTGAGCTTTGACCTCGACAGCGAGGAAGGCGCGGGGCTCTGCATCACCATAAGCATACCGGTCGGCAGAATAAACTGTGAAGAAGGAAAATGAAAATGCTCAATGTGCTGATAGTTGACGACGAGCCCTTTATTCGCGAAGGGCTTCGTCTGCTTATCGACTGGGAAGCGGAGGGCTTCAACATAATCGGTGAAGCCTCCGACGGCATGGAAGCTCTGGAGATGCTCGAGTATACCCGGGCGGATCTGATAATATGCGATATCCAGATGCCGGGAATGGGCGGACTGCAGCTGCTGCAGGAGATCCGAAGGAGAGGCATGGACGACGTTGATTTTGTTGTGCTCAGCGGCTTCCGTGAATTCAGCTATGCCCAGACTGCCATGCAGTACGGCTGCCTGAACTACATAATCAAGCCCATAAGCAGAGATGATCTGCTGACCATCGTTCGCGGCGTTTCCGAGCAGAGCAAGCAGCGACAGATAGCGGAGGAAAACCGCGAGGTTCGTGACAGCGCCATGCTGGAGCGGAATCTGCTGCCTATTCTCAAGGGGAAATACGACCAGATCAATCTTGATTATGTGCGTGATAATCTTGAACTGTCCGGCAAAATCAGATACATAAATATCGAGCTGGATATGTCGGATCCGAAGGTTCAGGGCAGAACGGAAGAAAACCGCCGCAGTTTGCAGCGTGTTCTTTATGCCAGTATAAAGAATATTCTCGGCAGATGGGGCGACCATGCTTTCTTTGATGTCGCAAAAGAGGAAAACTGCTATGATGTCGGTCTGATTTACTGCGATCTGATGAGTGATAATATGTCGATGTCAGAGCAGGAGTTCTTTGACTGGCTGGTCAGCCGCACCGAGGTCAGCGTGGAGTGCGGCATAGTCATGCAGGTGGGCGGAGAGGTCGATCGCCTTGAGCGACTGTCCGAATCATACCGATCTGCGGCGATCGCGAAGCTCATGCAGGATTTCCAGGGGGACGGCGTGCTGTGTGTTGCGGATAAGCAGCAGCAGATGCAGGCGGAGCTTTCCGGAGAGGCGTACGGCCATCTCAGGACGCGGCTGGATAATCTGGTTTCCGCTGTTGAGCGCGGAGATCGGCATGAGATAGAGACAGCGGTTGACGCGCTGTATCGCCACATGGGCGAGTCGTCAATGGACTACCGCTTCATGAGCATGAATATCAATCATATTCTTTTCAGGCTGATAAATATGGCAGTGGAAAAGGACAGCCATCTCGATCAGCAGGAAGCAGTCAACTATATAATAGAAAACGCCTTTGACAAGGGTGTGATGCGCGGCAGCGCAGCGCACTTTGCAAAATTCTGCGTCGAATATTCGGATTATCTGCATCAGCTGGAATCCCAGTCAGCTGGCAATATTCTCGGTATGGTAGAGCGTGAGATCGCCGAAAAGTACATGACCAACATCAGCCTAAAGCAGCTTGGAGAGCGATTCTACATCAACAGTGCGTATCTTGGACAGCTGTTCAAAAAGCAGTACGGAATGTCCTTCAAGGACTACCTGAACATGGTGCGCATAAACAACTCTGTTGAGCTGCTGGCAAATACCGATATGAAGGTGTATGAGATTTCCGCTGCTGTAGGCTATCAGAGTGTGGATTATTTCGTCAACAAGTTTGTGGCTCAGAGAGGTCATACCCCTGCGAAATTCAGAAAAACCATGCGTACCGGTTCTGAAGTGCAGCAGGATGACCAGGACTGAATCTGATCGAAATACCCCATAAATTATCGATTTACAGTGTGTCTGCCGGTGATTCTTCCGGTGGACACACTGTTTTTCAGAGGGGGAATCGGGGGCAAAAATCGGTGGTGAGACGTTGCCCGAACAAAGATGTGAAAACAGGAAAGCGCGATGGTTAAGCCAATAATCGCAAGTGGTGCGGGAGAGAGGGCGCAGAAATGATCCGCAGAAAGACTTGCGTTCACATTCCGTTAATAATTAGCAACAAACGAAAAAATCGAGCAAATCCATAAAAAACCGTAACAATGCCAAAAAACAATAATTTGTAAGGGTACTTTAGTAAATTTTGTAAGGTTGAAATCTGGGCAAATTATTAGTAAAATATGAACATCCATTCGGCAGTGAGCAATGCCGAAGGTAAACAAATCTTTTCGAAAAGGGGTTTTTGAGAAAATGAAGAAAAACATTCTGCTCCGTTCTCTGGCTGCTATGCTCGCAGTGACCAGCATCGCTGGTTGCATGGTCGGCTGCGGCGAAGAGCCCGCTCCCGCTCCCGTCGATCCCGCTGCTTCCTCCACTGACACCGAAGTCAAGAAGGAAATCAAGGAATTCGACATGTTCATCGCTATGCCCGGCACCGAGATCAACGACAACAACGTTGTTCAGGAGAAGCTGGCTGAGCTGTACGGCGCCAAGATCAAGGAAACTTGGCTGACCGGTCAGACCGCTGAAGAGGCTATCGGCGTTATGGTCGCCGGTGGCGAGTACACCGATTTCATCGAGGCTTCCGACGGCTATCAGATGATGGTTGACGCCGGCGCTCTCATCGCTATCGACGAGTACTGGGATGCTTATCCCAACATCAAGAACTACCTCTCTGAGGCTGAGTGGAACATGTGCCGTAAGGAAGACGGTCACATCTACGCTATTCCCCAGTTCGGTATCATCAATGACCACGACATTTCCACCATCCACAACGACCAGGCTTTCTGGATTCAGACCCGTGTTCTGAAGTGGGCTGGTTATCCCGAAATCAACACCCTCGACGATTACTTCAAGGTAATCGAGGAGTATGCTGCCGCCAATCCCAAGCATCATGACGGCACCGACGTTATCCCCTACACCATCCTCTGCGAAGACTGGAGATACTTCTGCCTGGAGAACGCTCCCTTCTATCTCGATGGTTATCCCAACGATGGTTGCGTTATCGTTACCGCTGATCGTGAGATCATCGACTACAACACCACTGAGACCGCTAAGAAGTACTTCGGCAAGCTGAACGAAGTCTACAACAAGGGCATCGTCGATCCCGAGTTCTTCTCTCAGTCCTATGACGAGTACATCTCCAAGATCTCCACTGGCCGCGTTCTCGCTTTCAACGACCAGTATTGGAACTGGGGTTACACTGCTGAGTCTGCAATCAAGACCCTCGGTGTTTCCGATCCCGTTTACAACGACTGCACTTACGTTCCCCTGGGTCTGACCATCACCCCTGACATCAAGGATCGCTATCACAGCGCTTCCGCTCTGGACTGCTCCGGCGGTATGTCCATCACCACCAGCTGTGAGGACGTCGAAGGCGCTCTCCAGTTCGTTAACGACATGCTGAACGAAGACGCTCTGGCTCTCCGCTTCTGGGGTACCGAAGGTCAGGACTATCTCGTAGACGAGAACGGCCTGTTCTATCGTACTCAGGAGATGCGCGACAAGTCTGTCGACCAGGAGTATCAGGTTGCTAACCTCTGCTCCTACAGCTACCTGCCCCAGTACGAAGGCATGCATCTGGACGGCATCAACGCCGCTAAGCCCGGTCAGCAGCCTGCTGAGTTCTTCGAGGGTCTGCTCCCCGAAGTTAAGGAGTGCCTCGAGGCTTATGATGCACAGACCTACGTTGAGATGCTCGATCCTTCCGGTGAGAACTCTGCTTGGTATCCCCTGTGGTCCTGGTCCAACGACCTGACCCCCGACAAGGGCCCCGCTGGCGAAGCTTGGGACATGATGGGTGAGGTTAAGCACGAGTATCTGCCCAAGGTTGTTATGGCCAAGGACTTCGAGGCTGCTTGGGAAGAGTACATGGGTGTCTACGCTGAGAAGGTTGACATCGATGCATTCCTGACCGCTGCTAAGGAAGAAGTCGAGAGAAGACAGGCTCTGGCTGAGTAATTTTACTCCAAACTCTCTACTCAATATAACCTAAATTAGGCGAGGGCGGCTGCGTGTTTGTACGCCAGCCGCCCTTGTTGCGTGAAAGGATGTGTGCAGCGCAATGTCGGACACCAATTCTGCCGTCGCCAAGACGGAGCAGCGTCGCATCGGCAAGCCCAAGAGGCGTCGCGTTGAAGAACATAAGGTCAAGCTGACCTGGCGTGAAGTCAAAAAGCAGAAGGAACTGATCTTCATCACGATTCCTTTTGTTATTTACGGTATCGTTTTCTATTATCTGCCTCTGTTTGGCTGGATCATGGCTTTCCAGAACTACAAGCCCAACAAGGGTCTGCTGGGATCTGACTGGGTCGGATTCAAGCACTTCCAGAAGCTTTTCAGCGACGAAGTTTTCGTTCAGGACATCAGAAATACCCTCATGATGGGTATCATCAATCTGGTTCTCAGCACTGTTTTCGCAATTGCATTTGCTCTGCTTCTCAATGAAGTACGTCTCAAGGCACCTAAGAAGTTCGTTCAGACCGTTTCTTATCTGCCTCACTTCCTGTCCTGGATCATTGTTACCGGTATCATCCGCGATATGCTTTCCATGGACGGCGGTATCATCAATGAACTCTGCCAGAAGGTCGGTCTTATTGATCAACCGATGAACTTCTTCGGTGAGAAAAACCTGTTCTGGTGGATAGTCGGTTTCGGTAATGTTTGGAAAGAAACCGGCTGGAACAGCATCATCTATCTCGCGGCTATCACCTCCATCAACCCCGAGCTGTACGAAGCAGCCGGTCTGGACGGTGCCGGTCGTTTCCGCAAGATGTGGCATGTTACCCTTCCCGGTATCAAGCCCACTATCTTCATTCTACTCCTTATGAACATCGGCAATGTTCTCAACGCTGGCTTTGAGGTACAGTATCTGCTGGGTAATGACATCATCAGAAGTGTATCCGAAACAATCGATATCTACGTTCTCAAATGGGGTATCAGCAACGCCAACTTCTCACTCGGTACCGCTGCAGGTATCTTCAAGAGCGTGGTCAGCGTTATTTTGATATTCGTCGCCAACGGCACTGCAAAGATGGCCGGCGAAGAAAGACTGTTCTAAGAAAGGAGGATGCAAGATGGATAACAACAACACTAACCTTATCCCCGAAGAGACTGTTGAAGCTGCTGTTGAGGTCGTCGAGGAGACTGTTGATACTGCTGTCGAAGAGACCGTTGCCGAAACTGCCGAGGCAGTCGAAGACACCGTCGATGAAAACGAACTGCAGTTTGTGGTTATTGACGATAATCTCGACAATGTTGAGGCAAACGAAGCGGTCGATGATCGTGACTATTCCGTAAAGGAATCTGATCCTAAAGCCACGAAAAAGAAAAAGAAAAAGAAGTCTGCTGGCAATATCATCTTCACGATCTGCAACACCATCATTCTGACTGTCTTCACCATTGTCACCCTTTACCCGATCCTCAATACCCTTGCAATCTCCTTCAACGACGGTATTGACGCTCTGCGCGGCGGCATCTATCTGTGGCCCCGTGTGTTCTCTCTGAAGAACTACCAGACTGTGCTCAACATGGAAGACCTTGTTACCGGTGCTCAGAACTCCGTTCTGCGTACCCTGATCGGTACTGTGCTTCAGGTCAGCACCACCGCTCTCCTGGCTTATGTACTTAGCATCAAGGATTTCCTGTTCGGCAAATCTGTATCCTTCTTCTATGTTATCACCATGTATCTCGGTGCCGGTCTTATCCCCACCTTCCTCTGGTTCCGTGAGCTGCACCTGATCAATACCTTTGCGGTATACGTCGTTCCCGGTATTATCAGCGCATTCAACCTGCTCGTTCTCAGAACCTACATGAAGGATATCCCTGAAAGCCTGCGTGAATCCGCACAGCTTGACGGCGCCAGCCACATGAAGGTGTTCTTCAAGATCTATCTGCCTCTGTCCAAGCCGGTTCTCGCAACCGTCGCTCTGTTCGTGGCAGTCGGTCATTGGAGCTCCTGGTTTGACAACATGATCTACAACCGCACCAACGATGATCTGACTACCCTGCAGTACGAGCTGATGAAGCTCCTCTCCTCGGTATCCTCTCAGACATCCGGCGGCAGCGCTTACACCAACAACACCGAGCAGGCAGCTCAGATCACCCCGACTTCTATC
>SVPO01000150.1 GCA_015065795.1 Oscillospiraceae bacterium
ACGCAGACGGACCTTGATGTCCTTCTGGAAAACCTCGGTCAGCATGGTCTTCATAAAATAGATCAGGTTGGAGATGGAGATATCCTCACCGATCATCATGCCCTCCAGCTGGAAGAAGGTGTTCTCGTGGCTGGCGTCCAGTGCTTCGTTGCGGAAGCAGCGTCCGGGGAAGATGGCGCGCAGGGGAGCGCCGTACTTGCGCATGACATAATTCTGGGCAGAGGAGGTGTGGGTCTTGAGAAGCTGTCCGTTGTCCAGAAAGTAGGTGTCCTGCATATCACGGGCGGGATGGTGCTTGGGGATGTTGACCGCCTCGAAGTTCTCAAAATCGTTTACGATCTCTTTGAAGCCTTCGACAACAAAGCCCATGCTGGAGAAGATCTCCTCGATCTCGCGCTGCACCAGAGTGATGGGATGCAGGCTGCCCTTGTTCTCGGCAGAGGGGAGAGTGACGTCGTAGCGCTCTGCGGAGCTGAGCTGTGCCTCCAGAGCCTTTGCCTCAAACTCCGCCTGCTTGTCGGAGACAAACTGCTCGATGTTCTTCTTGAGGATGTTGATGCCCTCGGCGGCGTCCTTCTTCTGGTCGGCAGGAACCTGACGCAGGTCCTTGAACAGAGCGGTCACCGAACCGTTCTTGCCCATAAAGGCGATGCGCAGCTCCTCCAGCTGCTCGGCGGTGGCAACGGCAGCAGCCTGTGCGTCAAACTGCTCCTGAAGCATTGACAGTTTTTCCTTCATACTTGTGCCTCCTGTGATTAAAGTTCTGTATGGGAGTAAATAATTACAAAGCTGACACGAGGGCAAAAAAATAGCCCCCGTCCCGGTTCAGGGACGAAGGTTGAGACCTCCGCGGTACCACCCCGATTTTTGCAGAGCAGACGCATATGCGTTGACTGAGCAAACACTCGTCGAGCCGATGACGGGGCTCAGCCGTTGCAGCCTACAGGAAAAAATCGTTCAGCCGCACCGCTCCCAAGTGAACTTCAGCCCGTCGATCCAACGAAAATGCTTTCAGCCGCGGCATTTTCTCTCTGGGATGGACACAAAGACCAGCCTACTCTCTTGATCGTTGCGTTATCTTGTATGATTATAGCATGAATTTTGGGAAAATCAAGACCAAAGTAATTGTAACATCTGTGTAATTATGGTATAATGAATCCGTCTGTGGGATTGCCCCACCGGATTATCGTTTATGAAAGAGAGTGTTTTGTTATGGCAACCGATACTGTAGTTGAATATCTCGTCAAGAGAACCAAGGGCAAAAAGACCCTTCTCAAGACCGTGGGCGTGGTCTGCGCCGCCGCTGCGCTGATCATCGGCGGATTCCTGTTCAGCTATCTCAACGGCGGAATGTACATCGGCTTTGTTTTCCTTGGCAGCATCATTGCGATTTGCGCCGCTGTTTTTCTTATCCGCAGATTCAGTGTGGAATATGAATACTGCTTCTTCTCCGGCGAGCTGACCATCGACAGGATCTACAGCCAGACCAGCCGCAGCCCCCTCGCCGAGTTCATGCTCAAGCAGGTCGAGGAGATGGGCCGCTTTGATCCTGCCACCTTCAGAGGCAACGACACTCAGATCATCTGCACCGCGGATGAGGACGGCGTGGGCGGCATCTATCTCAAGGTGCCCAACAACGTCGTGACCTTTGCCAAGAGCAGAAATCTTTCCGGCAGCTACGTTGTCTTTGTTCTGGAAAACTGCGACCGCGTCCAGGAGAACATCAAGCCCTACATCAGAGCTTCCGTATATCGTGAGGGTATGAAGTCTTTCAGCTGAGGTAACTGATATCTATGCTTATACTTACCAAAGAACAGATAAAGGAGCTTGAGGAAGGCTATGTCCAGTCGGGCATGGATCACATCAAGCTCATGGAAGCGGCAGGCAACGCCGTCGGCCGCTTCATTCACGAAAAATTCGGCATAACCGGCAAGTCCATTGCCGTGCTGTGCGGTTCGGGCAACAACGGCGGCGACGGCTTTATGGCAGCGCGCAAGCTGCTGGAGAACGGCGCCAAGGTGTGCGTCCTTCTGGCGGACGGAATGCCCAAAACGCCCGATGCCATCGATATGTACGGCAGAGCCGAACGCGCCGGAGTCATGATCATTGACTGCGCCGAGGAGGAGCCGGAAAAGGTCGATCGTCTCATCAACGAGGCGGAGATAATCGTGGACGCCATCTACGGTCTTGGCTTCCGCGACGAGCCTCCCGAGCAGGTGGCTCAGCTCATTCAGAAGATCAACCTTGCCGTGGGCGAGGTCATCGCGGTGGACATCCCCAGCGGAGTGTCCGGTGATTCCGGACAGGTTGCGTCCACCTGCGTCAAGGCAAATTACACCGTGACCTTCACTGCCATGAAGCCCGGACACATCATCTATCCCGGTGCCGACTACTGCGGAACTGTTCTCTGCTCCGCCATCGGCATCGAGGAGACCGCTGCCGAGGCTATGGCTCCGCAGGTGTCCGCGGTGGATTATCAGAACGTGCGCCTGTGCTTCTCTGCCCGTAAGCAGAACACCTACAAGGGCGATTACGGCTCTCTGCTGGCAGTGTGCGGCAGCTACGGCATGGCAGGTGCCGCTGTGCTTGCAGGCAAGGCGGCAGTGCAGTCGGGCGTGGGACTTGTTCGCATGGTTCTTCCTGATTCCATCTATCCCATCGTCGGCAGTCAGCTGTTGGACGCTGTTTACTATCCCATGAACGCCGCCGAATCCGGTACGCTGTCCATTGATGACTGCGACCGTATTCTGGAACTTGCGGCGAAGCAGAAAGCCTGCCTTGTGGGCTGCGGTATGGGCTGCAGTGACGATACAAAGGAGATCGTTGGCAGACTGGTGCTGGAATCCCCCGTGCCGCTGGTGATTGATGCCGACGCGCTCAACGTCCTCGCCGAGGATGTCTATCTCCTCAAGGAGGCAAAATCTCCCGTCATCATCACTCCCCACGCCGGAGAGATGGGCAGACTGACCAACGCCGATGCCGACGTTGTACAGCAGCGCCGTCTGGCTCTTGCTACGGAGTTTGCCGCAGAGTTCGGTGTGTATGTGGTGCTCAAGGGCGCCAACACCATCATCGCCGCTCCCGACGGTACCGCCAGAGTCAACCTCACCGGCAACCCCGGCATGGCTAAAGGCGGTTCAGGAGACGTTCTTGCCGGCATTATCGGTTCCCTGCTGGCTCAGGGCATGAGCCCTGCCGACGCCTGCGAGTGCGGTGTGTATATCCACGGCACCGCCGGAGACAGCGCCGCGAGCAACTACTCCCACCACGCCATGACACCCATGGATATCATCCTCGAGCTTCCCGGCGTATTCCTCGACATCGAAAGATAAATAAATACGGGCTTCCGTGCAGGATCAAACCTGACGGAAGCCCGTTTTGTGTTTTTTGTTCTGCCGGTTACTCCAGCGACC
>SVPO01000151.1 GCA_015065795.1 Oscillospiraceae bacterium
GAGACAGATTTTACCCTGTGCGATTTTGCCGCCGATATGCGCGCGCCCACGCCCTCGGCAGCCGCCGAGCTGGCGGTGCCCGATATCCGCGAGGTGCGCCAGTACATCGCCGACACCGCCGAAAGCATGGCGGTGCTGATGGGTATGCGGCTGCAGCGTCTGCGCGACCGGCTGAACAGCGCATCCTCACGCCGCTGCTTTGCTGCCCCGGCATATCTCTGCGAAGCCAAGGCGCAGCGTCTGGATATGGCATCAGTCCGCATTGCAAACGCCATGAACACCATCGCGGCATCATCCCGTGAGCGCCTTGCCGAGGTGTGCGGCAGACTGACCGCCCTAAATCCGCTTGCAGTGCTCGCCCGTGGCTATTCCGTGGTGTCCCGTGAGGGTCAGATTGTCTCTGCGAAAGATCAGCTGACCTGCGGCGACCGCATAACTATACAGTTTTCCGACGGCACTGCCGCCGCCGAAATAATCAGCGAGGACGAAATTCAATGAGTAAGAAACTGAGCTTTGAGCAGTCCCTTGAGCGTCTTGAGGAGATCGCCGCTCTGCTGGAGCAGGGCAACGCCCCCCTTGAGGATGCCCTCAGGCTGTATGAGGAGGGTACGGCACTCGCCGCCGACTGTAACGCACGGCTGACTGCCGCACAGATAAAGATCACCGAGCTTTCGGCTGCAAAGCCGGAGGGAGAGGAGGAGCAGTAATGGATAACGCCGCCATGAAGTCCATAATGTCCGAATGGCAGGGGATCATCGAACGCCGTCTGGAGGAGCTTTCCCGTCCCTCGGCGCGCTCGCCCTATGCTCCCATATACGACACGGTGCGCTACTCCCTGCTCAACGCGGGCAAGCGCATCCGTCCCATACTCACGCTGGAATTCTGCCGCGCCGCCGGAGCCGATCCCATGACCGCTCTTGACTGCGCCTGCGCGGTGGAGATGATCCACACATATTCCCTGATACACGATGACCTGCCCTGCATGGACGACGATGATTTCCGCAGGGGCAAGCCCTCCTGCCACAAGGTCTACGGCGAAGCCACCGCTCTGCTGGCAGGTGACGCGCTGCAGTCCATGTCGGCGCTGACCATCGCCTCCTGCACCACCGCGCCTGCCGACCGTCTGCTGGCGGCGTCGGCTGAGCTTGCCCGTCTGGACGGTCCCGAGGGCATGATCGGCGGTCAGCTCATCGACATGGATTCCGAGGGCAAGTCCATCTCCGTCGACACTCTGCGCGCCATGGTCACCGGCAAGACCTGCGCCCTTATCGAGGCAGCCTGCGTCATCGGCTGCCGCATCGCCGGTGCCGACGATAAGGTCATCGCCGCCGCCCGTGACTACGCCATGAATCTGGGACTTGCCTTCCAGATCATCGATGACATTCTGGACGTCGAGGGCGACCCCAAGCTGCTGGGCAAGCCGGTGGCAAGCGACGCCGGCAACGAGAAGTCCAATTATGTCTCCATCATGGGACTGGACGGCGCGCGGCGTTTTGCAAAGCTCTACACCGACAACGCCATCGCCGCGCTGGCTCCTATGGGCGACAGCGCCGATTTCCTGACCGCCTTTGCCGCATACCTGCTGGGCCGTGTCAGCTGATTTCCCCAAAAAGGATGATAACCATTGGGTTTTGAGAATATCCCCAACATTGACAAAGACAGGGAAAGCCTGCGATCGCTTTCCTATGAACAGATAGATACGCTGTGCGAGGATATCCGTCACCTGCTTATCGAAACGCTCTCCAGAAACGGCGGTCACCTTGCCCCGAATCTGGGCGTAGTGGAGCTGACCATCGCCATGCACCGCGTCTTTGATTCCCCCGTTGACCAGTTCGTGTTCGACGTGGGGCATCAGTGCTATACCCATAAACTGCTGACCGGACGTGCCGACCGCTTCGACACCATCCGCACCGAGGGCGGTCTTGCAGGTTTCCCCAAGCCCTCGGAGAGCGTCCACGACCCCATCGTCACGGGACACAGCTCCACCTCCATTTCCGTCGCCTGCGGTCTTGCACGCGCCAAGCGGCTGAAAGGGGAGGAGGGCACGGTCGTTGCTGTCATCGGCGACGGCGCTCTCACCGGCGGACTTGCCTACGAGGGTCTCAACAACGCCGGTCAGGCTCGCGACAACATTATTGTCATACTCAACGACAACAGAATGTCCATCTCCAAGAACGTGGGCGCCATGGCACGCCATCTGGCGGTCATCCGCAGCAAGAAATCATATGTAAAGGCAAAGAGCCTTACATCCAAGATCGTCGGCGGCATCCCTCTTGTGGGCAAGCCCATGCGCCGCGCCATGTTCCGCTCCAAGTCCGCGCTGAAGAACGCGGTGTACAAAAACACCCTCTTTGACGCCCTGGGCTTTGCGTATCTCGGACCGGTGGACGGTCACAACGTAAAGCAGCTGGAGCAGGTGCTCAGCCTTGCAAAAAGCATCAAGCGTCCTGCCCTTGTGCACGTCTGCACCAGCAAGGGCAAGGGCTATTCCTACGCCGAGCGCAATCCCGGCAAGTTCCACGGCATCGGTAAATTCGATATCGATACCGGAGAGCCTATCTCCGGAGGTGCCAGCTATTCTTCCGTATTCGGAAAAGCACTTTGTGATCTTGCCGCTGATGACGAGTCTGTTTGTGCAGTAACGGCTGCCATGAAGACCGGTACCGGGCTTTCTGATTTTGCCGCAAACTATCACCGCCGTTTCCACGACTGCGGCATTGCCGAAGAGCATGCGGTGTCCTATTGTGCCGGTCTTGCTGCCGGTGGTATGAAGCCGGTGTTTGCTGTGTACGCAAGCTTTATTCAGCGCTGCTATGACCAGATCATTCATGATGTGGCTATTCAGGGACTGAATGTTACCTTTGCCATTGACCGTGCCGGCGTGGTAGGTGAGGACGGAGAGACCCATCATGGACTGTTTGATGTGGCCATGCTCAATACCGTTCCCGGGATGAGCATTTATTCTCCCTGCTATTTTGACGAGCTGACGGGTGCTCTGGAGATGTGTGTTAATGAGCCGTCTCCTGCCGCTATCCGTTATCCCAGAGGTTCCGAACCCGTTAAGCCTGACAGCTTTACATCATCTGTTGAGTCATGGTGCATCTATGGTGACAGTGATTCTGACACTATTATAGTTACATACGGACGGATTTTCGGTGCTGCGGCAAAGGTTTGCGACCGGCTGCGCAGCGAAGGGAAAAAAGCCTGTGTTGTAAAACTGCTCAGAATAAAACCGATCGACAAAGAGACGGTTTCTTTCGTATCCAAGGGCAGAAATGTATTCTTCTTTGAGGAAGGTATACGGCAGGGAGGTATCGGTGAGACCTTTATTTCCCTTCTTGAAGAGTATGGATTCAACGGCTCATATACTCTGCGGGCGGTGGATAACACATTCGTTACCCACGCT
>SVPO01000029.1 GCA_015065795.1 Oscillospiraceae bacterium
CGCCGGTGACCTTGTTGGTGATCTCAAGATCGCCCGTGACGGTCGTCCATCTGCCGTAGAGGTCGGTATCATCGGTGATGGCGGTGCCGTCTGTGAACGCAGCGGCGCAGCCTTCGTCGGTGTACCAGCCGTCGAAGCGGTATCCCTTCACCTTGTCGGGTGTCTTGGCGTTGTAGGCAGTGCCGTAATCAACGGTGTCGGCATCAGGCGCCGCGACTGCATCGGGAGCCTCGCCCACAAAGGCATAGCTGACCGTATGCTTGTTGATCTCCCACTGCGCGGTAATGGTGACATCCTCGGCAGGGATGGTGTCGGGGATATCCTTATCCCAGCCCTTGAAGGTGTAGCCGGTCTTTTCGGGGTCGGCAGGAGAGGTGACGGCTGTGCCGTAATCCTGAGTGATGGGGGCGATCTCTGTGCCGCCGTCGGTGTCAAAGGTGATGGTGTACCGGTTGATCTCCCACAGCGCGGTGATGGTCATGTCCTCCGCAGGGATGGTGTCGGGGATTTCCTTGTCCCAGCCCTTGAAGGTGTAACCTGTCTTTTCGGGATCGGAAGGAGAGGTGACGGCTGTGCCGAACTTCTGGGTGACGGGAGCAATTTCGGTGCCGCCATCGGTGTCAAAGGTGATGGTGTACTCGTTGGCGGTCCACTTGCCGTGGAGGGTAGTGTCCTCCAGAATAACGGTGTCGTCCGCAAACTGGTCGGAAAGCTCTGCATCGGTAAACCAGCCCTCGAAGGTGTGACCGATGATGTCAGTGATGACTGCCGCGGCATACTTCATGCCTGCGAGGAGCTTATCGGTGCCCGGCAGCAGAGCGCTTTCGGGGATATCGCCCTCCCATGCGTAATCCACATTGACGTAGGGCACGAGACCTGCATCGAGGTTTTCTATGGTGAAGGTCTGCTTGCCCAGATTGTCGGTGTTGGGAATGACGATGCCGGTGATCTCTGCGGCGGTGCCGTTGAGAACGGCATCGCTGTCGAGACTGTCGCTGCCGGCGTCCTTCTTTGAAAGGGCATAAACATCAAGATCGGGTGCAAAGCTGACGGTGTACTCGCCGATGGGAATCTTGACAAAGCTGTATTCGCCGTCTGCGTCGGTGGCTGCGGTGAAGCTTTCATCACCCGAGAGAGTCACCTCGGCATTGGCAAGTCCCTTTTCACCCTCGTCCTGCAGACCGTTGCCGTTGGCGTCGATCCAGATTCTGCCGGATATCTCGCCAAAGGCTATCTGCAGCGCTATCTTGTCAGATGAGTACCAGCCGGCAAAATGATTGCCGTTGATGTTGGTAATATCCTCAAAATAAATGGAGGAGAAGATGTTGACCGCGCGATTGTCAGCGTCTGCAACTGCCTTGAGGGGCAGAACAAAGTGCCGGGCAACGTCGGAGGGAGCCATGCCCTTGACTGCGATGCGCACGCAGTTGGTGGCATCGGAATAGCTGCTGTTCCACGTGGTGGAGCTGTTCTTTATGGCATTGCCGACGGTTCCGTAGGAATCCCCCGCGCTGAATGCGGAGGTATTGACCGTGCCGTAGCTGATGGTGAACACATCAGTGTCGGGGTTGCTGACAGCACCGGAGAGCACCATATCGTAGGCAAAGGAAGTAAGTGCGTTTCCGTCTTTGTCAATACCGCTGTTTGCCTGTCCCCACTGTTGACCCTTCTTGGGAACGGGGATATAGACGTAGGTCATCTTGGCTTCTTCTTCGCTTGTACTGACGCCCGAACCGTTGAGAATGCTGTCTCTTACATTGTATACCTCGTCGGGCTGGATCTGAACATAGCTGGAAGAACCGTCCCATGTGATATAAGCGCCGCTGTCGGAAGCCTTTTTGACTGCAGCGGAAACGCTCACATCGGAACGGGCAGATATAATGTAATAGCCGGGAGAGAATCCTGCGTTGGGAGCGACTATGCTCTTGTCGGTAGTGGTCTGACCGTCGCCGTCCACGTCAAAATCGTCGGCTATCTCGTTGCGCTTGTTGCGCTGCGCGCGGTTTGCCATGTCTTCGTCGGTGACAAATACGGCGTCGGCGGTGTAATGTACCGTCTGAGCATCGTTGTAAGCATTGGAGGTGACCACCGAATAGGTCAGAGTCATTGTTCGGGTGTTGCCCGAAATGTCACAGGCGCCGATACATGCGGCATAACGATCCTCAAAGGAGGTCAGGTTTTTAAGAGCTGTTGTGTCTATTCTGTATACCTTGGCAAATTTGCCGTCACCGTTGTGGTCAACCGTTTCAATGTGGTCAAGAGCGAGGGTTACCACCCCGGGATATCTGGAAAGAAGCTCAACGCCCAGACCGTTGGTGAGCTTCACATTACTGATGCCCTCGCCCGTTTCATCACGGATATAGATGACGGGATAGGGGTGGAAGCCTGCAATATATGCTCTGTCTGAGGTACTGCTCCAGTAGGAATTGATGGTGGTGTTGAACGTGAGCGTATCGCCTGCCTCGGCTGTGATAACGTCAGTATTAACGGTGCCGAGGAAGTTTTCAAGATTGGTACTGTAGCGAGTGGTGATGTTTACCTTGCCGGTGTCGTTGAGAATCTCCTCGCCATCTTCAACTTTGTCGTATGCACGGGCCGTGGATATGGCTTTCGTGGGGTCGGCATGGAAAGCGGGCTTGACCACGCCGACAATGGGTGCGTAAATGGAAGTGTAGCCTACAGTGGACATTCCTGCGGGAATACCGTAACGGAAGTCATCGGAGGCGTCCGAAGGGGTACCGTTGTCATCAACATAATCGAGTTCGTACTTTATCGCGGAAAGATATGTGTTTTCACTCAGTCCCAGATCAACATTTCTAACGAAGGTATGATAAAAGTATGCCGATCCGTTCGAGAAAGAGGTAGGGATAGAAATATCCTTCTGCTGCCATTCGTCACTGCCTTCTGTTTTGAACCAGACGGTGGTCGGTTTTTTACCGCGCGGTGTCAGCAGATCCAACCCCACAACACCGATTTTTTGAGTGTCAAATTCAAGCTCAACAACTTTGGGTGCCGATGGGTCTGTGCCGTTGTTTCGCATACTCCACGCGGTGAGCTGATAAAGCGCATCGGGAGCATCCTCATCATAGGAAATATATGATTGACTATAGGAGACATCGGCGATCTCAGTCTTCTCGTCACGGGCATCGGGATCAACCACAGTGACGGTTGCCGTTCCCACGGTACCGTCAGGAACGGTTTCTTCCACAGTGTTGCCGTAAACCTTCCAGCGGAAGTCGGTGGTGATCAGCTTGACATTCTGACCTATCATGCTGTCGGGGAAGCTCCAGTAATGGGTGGAGGAGAAATACATACTGTAAAGATCCTCGGCGCGGAAGGTGTAGTTGGTGGTGTCGTCGTCCAGCACTTCCGGCTCGCCCACCATCTGCCATTTTTTGTTTGGCGAGCCTTCAGATGAATCCTCGGTATGAACGCCCAGATAAACAGCATCGCTGGGGGCGTTGATGGTAAACTGAATATACTCGTACAGGCGGTAGCGGTCTTTTTCGGCGGCAGAGGTCAGGTGAGAACCGATGCGAAGACCGTTGCGAATACTTGTCTTTTCGCCTGCCTTGGTGCGGACGGAAACATTGCGCCGCATGACAGTCTGATCGAACTGCTGGGGGAGAAGGGTGGTCAGAGATGCGCTCTCGCTGACCGTTTCGCCGTTCTGCGTACAGGACACCTCGGCGGTGATGGCATCGGAAATGGAGGGGAAGTTGGTCCAGAAGCACTTCTCGACAACAATGTCAACGGTGACGGAGGTGATGCCGTCCTTGAATTCATAGGTGTAGGCTCCGTTGCCGAGCGGCTTGACGAAAGTGGTTTCGTCCTGTAATGAGCTAACAGAATCAAGGGTGGTTTTGGGAATGGTATTCTCGCCGTTGACCAGCCAGATAAGACCGGGTTTCAGGTGAATCTTCAGCTTGAGGTCACTTGCGTTTTCAGGAAAGCTTGCGATGATCCTGACATTGACCTGCTCACTGGCATGATTTGCGTCATGACTGATGGTGGCAGATTCGGATGAACCGAAAGAAATGTTTTCGTGCCCCTGCGCTGCGGAGCCGACATCCCATATACCGCTGACCGCCAGATCGGTGCTGCCGGCAAGCAGATCGATCTCGTCACCGATGCTATCATCGGTGAGGGCAATGTCATCCCTGTCGATCTCAGCGCTGGTTTCGGCATCGCTCAGACAGGTCTCAGTGTGAGAGTGCTCGGGCTTTTCGCAGATAATGCCATAGCAGCCGTCCGCATGAGTGTGCTGCCCCAGCAAGACTTCTTCGCCCTCGTCGAGGGGACAGATCTGTTCGGAAGCATAGCATTCGTCGGTATGCTCCGCGTCCTCGGCACATGCGCACACGAGCTTGCGGGTGAAGCATTCCGCACCGTGGTAATGAGCTCCGTACTGCATACCTTCTGACAGTGTGCAGACAAGCTCATAACATTCGCCGGTGTGGGAGTGCTCCTCAAGGCCGCACTCCGCGCCGGCGGCGCTGACCGCGGTCCACACCGTCGGTACCATGCTGATTACCATCAGAAACGCAAGTACCGTAGCGACTATGCGTTTCCGAGAATTTCTGAATAATCTCTCCGTCAACCGTTCCATGATCTGTCCGCCCTTTCCTTTTTCTGATCTTCTGTTCCGTTTCTTTTTGACTTGTTATGTTTTCTGTTTCCTGATGTACTCGATTACATTGACCTCAAAACACAAATTATGAAAAATATCATACTAATTACGAAAAATCCGCATTATACTTATATATTCTAGCATAAACAAGCCCGGATATCAATATTTTTTTGCGTGTATTTATGCTTTGTGAAGTGTCACTTTAAAACTGAGCGTCCTGTCAGTGTATCGCTGTTTTAACAACACCGGTATGAAGGTTAGCAGACAGAGCATCAGCATTGCCGTTCATGCACAGATCCTTAATGAGGAGCGTGACATCACGAGGATTCGCTGCTGTGTTAAGAATGTTGTTCTGCCTGCCGGCAAAGAGACTCGATTGGATTTCAGCACGTTATGAGATACAGCGAAGTATGCAAACGACACGTACACGTGGGGAATACCGACATATCAGACAGTTCAGATCATCTTGCTGTGATCACTTATGAATTGACTGCAGGATTAAAACAAAGTACAATATATCGGGTACATTCTCTGATAGCAGGCACCATCATGCCCGAAATGCATCGATCGATGGAAAATAATCCGCGTAAGCGTAAGGAGTATAACATGAAAAATGCAAAACTGATTATGGACAGGGACTTTGTAATTGGAACGGTGGATAAGCGGCTTTATGGCTCGTTTATTGAACATCTGGGCCGTGCTGTATATGGCGGTATCTACGAGCCGGGTCATCCGCAAGCCGATGAAGACGGATTCCGTAAAGACGTGATCGGGTTTGTCAGGGAAATGGGTGTGCCCGTGGTGCGTTATCCCGGCGGAAACTTTGTTTCCGGCTTCAATTGGGAGGACAGTGTCGGCCCCAAGGAGCTTCGCCCGAAGCGTCTGGATCTGGCATGGTTCACCACGGAAACCAACGAGGTTGGACTGCATGAATTTGCTGATTGGGCCGATGAGGCAGGCAGCGAGATCATGTACGCGGTCAATCTGGGCAGCCGCGGTCCGGAGCAGGCGAGAGACATCGTGGAGTATGCCAACCATCCTTCCGGCAGCAAGTATTCTGATATGCGCATAGCGAACGGTCGGGAAAAGCCTTTCGGCATCAAATTGTGGTGTCTCGGCAATGAAATGGACGGTCCCTGGCAGATGGGACAAAAAAGCGCAAGGGAATACGGCCGCATTGCCAATGAAGCATCCAAGATGATGAAGTGGGTCGATCCGACGATCGAAACGGTGGCGTGTGGTTCTTCCTCCTCGGAAATGCCTACATTCGGCGCATGGGAAATGGAAATGCTTGACGAATGTTACGAGAATATAGACTATGTTTCCCTTCACAGGTACTATGCCAATCCTACCGGAGATACACCGGGCTTCCTTGCCAGAACAATGGACATGGAAGACTTCATCAGGAGCGTTGCTGCAATCTGCGACGCGGTAAAGAGCAAAAAGCGCAGCAAGCACGTTGTTAACCTGTCCTTTGACGAGTGGAATGTATGGTATCACTCAAGCGAACAGGATAAAGAGATATGGAAGCGGGACAAGTGGAACAGAGCCCTTCCGCTGCTCGAGGATATTTATAATTTCGAAGATGCGCTGCTTGTGGGATCAATGCTGATCACATTGATCCGGAACGCGGACCGTGTCAGGATCGCGTGTCTTGCGCAGCTGGTGAATGTGATTGCGCCAATTATGACCCGCAACGGCGGTGGCTGCTGGGCGCAGACCATCTATTATCCCTTCATGCACGCGTCGCGCTTCGGCAGAGGAACCGCGCTGAAGGTGCTGGTCGATTCTCCGACATATTCCTGTGCGGATTACGATCAGGTTCCTTACATTGATGCTGCGGCTGCACTTGCAGACGACGGAAGCGTGAGCGTGTTCTGCGTGAACCGCGATATGGAAGATGAATTCGAACTGGAGATCGATTTCCGTTCCTTCGGAGAACTGAAGCTGGACCGGCATATTCTTCTGCATCACGATGATGTAAAGGCGGTCAATACAGAATCGGATCCGATGAATGTTGCGCCGCAGGAAGGTCCTGGCGGTGTCATTGAGAACGGAAAAGCGACGATCAGAATACCTGCACTCAGCTGGAGTGTGCTTCGCTTTGTCCCCTGAACGCCGATAGCTTAACGGAGCGTTCCGATATAGGAACGAGCAGAAGGATCGACAGAATAGGATAATTCCCCAGCATCCCGATATGCACCAACAAAAGCAGGGAGAGGACCGGGTCCTCTCCCTGCTTTTCTGCTGGATCAATGTGTTTTGGTCAACGGGACAAAAGCTCAACGGTATACCGTACTGTCGATCATTCAAGATCGAATATTCCGCCCTCCAACGCACTGCGTGCAGCGAGGATATACTTGCTGGTGTCAAGCGGATCCACACTCTTTCTTTCGGCAGTGGAACCAAGCTCCAACGGGCACTCCCTGTACCCGTGCAGCCTGACGCTCATCGCGCCTCTGCCGCCTGTTGCGGAAGCGAGAGTGACGGAATAATCAAGGCTTGACTGAACAGGAATAAGCGCGTTGAGGATAACCCGTTCGCCGTCATTGACGCTGTCCAGCACTTCGCCGCGCATGGACACCACGTCGCTCATTACACGCCCGACGTGCTCCGGAGAGAGAATAAAACGAACAGCGAGGATCGGCTCCAGCAGAGTGCTTCCTCCGCGCTGCAGACCGTCCTGTACTGCCATGGGAGTGGCGACGATGAAATCCAGCGGATGGGTATGGATCAGGTGATGCTGTCCCTCTGTGAGGGTGATCTTCACATCGGTTACCTGCCAGCCAAGCCTGCCCTGACGGAGCGCGAGCGGAAGCGCCTGTTCGACCTGATGCTGATACCTCGGCAATAATTCACGTCCGGAAACCTCGGAGACGAAGGTGACGCCGCTGCCTCTGGGCGCAGGCTCGATGGAAAATCTCAGCACAGCCCAGCAGGGCTTTGGCGCAAGATACGCGACGAATCCCTCTGAACGCCGTGAAATGGTCTCGCGATAGATGATCGCCGGGTCTGAGAAACGCACGCGCAGATCGAAACGTGTCAGCAGGAGCTCCTCCAGAATCTCAAGCTGGATCTTGCCCATGACCTGAAGCTGCAGCTCGTTGAGCGATGTAAAGAACTGAGCCTGCAGCAGAGGATCCTCTCCCGACAGTACCTGACAGGCAGCTCTCAGCTCCGGCATTTTCTCAGGCTGTTCAGGGATGACCCGTACCGTGATCAGAGGAGTGCGCAGACGTCCCGATTCGATTCGCCGAGGCAGACATCCGCTGTTTCCCAGGACGTGTCCGACAGGCGCGTTTCCCAGTCCGTAGACCACGCCGATCTCGCCGGCACCAAGTCTGCCCACAGGGGTACCGCCGGCGTCGTGGATCTGGGTTATCTTGTATTGTACGGCTTTTTCCTCGCCCGTGTATGGATCAATGCCGGAAGGCAGGGTGATCGCGTCGCGGTTTTCCAGACTGCCGCCGAAAAGACGTACCCATACACCTCTGCCGAGAGTGCGGTCCTGCTGTGCGGCGAAAATAACTCCGCAAAGCTCGCCGGTATCGCATGGAGAGGGGAAGAATCTGCCGATGGCGTCGAGCAGTGACGGAATGCCGTCGTTGCGCAGCGCGGATCCGTACAGCACGGGGTACGCGTCGCCGTTTCGAACGGCGTCAGCCAGCCTGTTGTCAAGGAAATCCCGGGAGAAAGCCTCTCCGCCAAGATATCTTTCCAGCAGCTCATCGTCACTTTCGCAGATAAGCTCCGCGACGGCATCACTGTCGTTCGGCATTACAGCTCGGCCTGAGAGCATCCGGCGGATCTGCCAGAGCACCCTGTTGGGGTCAGCTCCTTCACGGTCGGATTTGTTCAGGAAGAAAATTACCGGCATCTGCCGCTCCTGCATGGCGTTGAACAGCACCTCGGTCTGCGGCTGTACGCCCTCAACGGCGCATACCACCAGAACGGCGGCGTCCAGCGCCCAGAGCGAACGCTCGATTTCAGCAGAGAAGTCAACGTGACCGGGAGTGTCGATCAGGTTTATCTGCACATCTTTGTATGGGAAGGAAACGCAGGTCGCCCTGACCGAAATGCCTCGTCGGCGTTCCACCGGAAGGGTGTCTGTGTGCGCCGTGCCGGAATCGACGCTGCCTGTGGAGCGTATGGCTCCGGCGTGGGAGAGTATCTGCTCCGTGAGGGTCGTCTTTCCGGCATCAACGTGCGCGAAAATTCCAATGTTGCGTATCTTGCTCATAAGTATTCCCTCAGAATAATCAATAACGGTAAAGATATCAATATTATAGATTATTCATCTGAAGTGCGCAAGATGGCAGAGTTTTGTGCGCTGAGGTTGTAAAACGAATTTGTTGTGGTATAATGCAGTAAAAAAGATGCGGAGGGGCAATTATGGAATTCAACAGCAACGATATGGAAAAACGCAGGACAGTGAGAGCACCGTTTCGGGCTGATGAAGAATCACCCTATGTATTTGTAAGCTACTCCCACGCCGACCGCGAACGGGTGTTTCCGATTATCAGGCGCCTGTACGAACAGGGCTGGCGTGTATGGTACGACGAGGGACTTGAGATCGCGGAAAACTATCTGGCGACCCTGTCGCGTCATATCAGAAACTGTGCCGCGTTTCTGCTTTTTGTAACCGAAAACTCCGTCCGAAGCGACTTTGTGTGCGAGAACGAGCTTGCACTGGCGAGCAATTGCAAAAAGATCATAGTGCAGTGCGTGCTGGACAGGGACGCGCGATTCTCCGGCGAGGCAAAGGAAGTCATCGACATAGTCACCGCCTCTCCGAAACATCCCAGAACGGATGAAGCCGGGCTGGAGACCGCGCTGGAATCCGTTTCCGGACTGACCCGTGGGGAAAGGCGTACAGCCGGCGAAATCACCGTTCGTGCCAACGAGCAGGTAATAACGACGGGCGAGGGCGAAAAATTCGAATGGACAACCTGCGAGGGCGGCGTGAAACTGACCGGATACACAGGCAGAGGTGAGGAGGTCCGTATTCCATCCGAGTATCCTGCCGGAAGCGGAAAGCCTGTTGTTGAACTGGAAAACACCTTTGCAAATAACAAAATCGTCCGCAGAATATGGGTTCCGGCCAGTGTGAGAAATATTTCGACATGGGCGTTTGCCTTCTGCAAAGATGTGAGTATATATATCCCGTCAACCGTCAGAGAGATCCATATGGTAGCCTTCAGTGATTGTGAAAAAGTAACTGTCTATTGCGCGGAGGGTTCCGAGGCATACAAAACACTCACAGAGCGTGCGATTGCTTACGAGAACTTCAGAGTGATCCCGGACAGCAGTATGCTTGTTTCTGAGCTGACTGCAGGTTCATCCGACCATAAGCCATATGCGTACATCAGCTATTCGCCGGATCAGAAGCGTCTGGCGGCGCAGATCATGGAAAAGCTGACAGAAGTCGGCTGTGAGGTGTACGACGGCGGCAGCGTCGAGGAGGGCAGAAAGCTGGAAGTGATGCGCAAAAGCCGCTGCTTTGCTGCCTTTGTTTCACGGAGCTATATCGAAAGCGCCTGTGTTGAGGATCTTATGTATGCTGCTGACACCGGCAAGAAGCTGATGATGTGTGTTCTTGATGACAGCGCTGTTCCCGAGGAGATAGCTATACGGTATCCTGCGGACCAGATGCTGTATTATAACTCGATGACCGGGGAAGAAAGCGCCGCGAAGCTGGTTGACTGGCTGAGAAAGAACGGCTGCTGCAGAGACGGCGTTCCCGAGTTTGAATACGGAGCGTCGCCGGACGGAATTACACTGACAAAGTATATCGGCAAAGGCGGAGATGTGGTCATCAGGGACGAGTACGATGGAGTGCCTGTCACCCGAATCGGCGTTGATTGCTTCAGAGACTGCACCGGCGTGACTTCCGTCACCCTTCCTGGGTCCCTTGCAGAGGTCGCACCGGGTGCGTTTGTGGGCTGCAGCGATCTGAAAGCGTTCTATGTCCACGAAGACAATAAGGTGTATTTTGTCGATGACGGTGTGCTTTTTGACCTGCGTGAAGGCTCGTTGTCGATATATCCCAACGGTCATGGCAGCGAGTATACGGTTCCCGGATTTGCAAAATCCATCAGGGGAAGCGCTTTTGCTGCCTGCAGCGGACTGAAAGCCGTGCACATTCCGGACAGCATCACCGAGATCGGCGGTGCGGCGTTTTGGAATTGTACAGGGCTGGTTTCAGTCAATATACCGGATTCCGTTACAAGAATAGAGAATGGCACGTTTTATGGCTGCAGCAGCCTGACATCTGTAGATCTTCACAACGCGATAGTATCTATTGGTGACACTGCGTTCTGGGGCTGCAGCGGTCTGACCACCGTATTTATCCCGGATTCCGTTACATCTGTCGGTGGTGGTGCGTTTTATGGCTGCAGCAGCCTTACATCGGTTACTATACCTGGATCGATAAGGTCGATAGGCGTGGGGATGTTTGGAGAGTGCGGCAGTCTGCAGTCTGTGAATATACCGAAATCCGTTACGTCCATCGGAAATGGCGCGTTCAGCAAATGCAGCAGTCTTGCGACTGTTGTGATTCCTGATTCCGTTGCGGAAATCGGAGAAATTGCATTCGTTGATTGCGGAAAACTGACCGACGTTATTATCTCAAACTCCGTAGCTGAGATAGAAAAACTCACGTTCCACGGATGCAAAAGCCTGAGAACTGTGACGATACCGGGCTCTGTTAAGAAAATTGGGGACAGCGCGTTCTGGGGGTGCGGTAATCTGGCTGAGGTCAGTATGCCGGACTCTGTGATCGAAATCGGAGAAAGTGCGTTCTCGCACTGCAGCGGTCTGACCTCAGTCACGATCATGGGTCACGAAACCCGGATCGGCGATTATGTGTTCGATGGCTGCGACGGTCTGACGGTATACTGCAGGGAAGATTCGTTCGCATGGAACTATTGCGAGGAGAATAAGATTCCTCATCGTGTGATTGCCGAAAGCTCTGCGAGGAAAACGGCTCAGGCAGTCAGAGCTGAAGAAAATGAACCGGGCGAAGCTTCCGCGTCCGCTTCCGCTGCCGAAGCCTGCGCTTCGGCGAAGCTGACCGATGAGCCGGAGGCAGCAGGCGAGCCGGAGAAAGCGCGCCGCTCGCGTGGGTGGTGGCTGATTCCTGCTGCTCTGGCTCTCATTGCAGGCACAGCCGCTGCTGTTCAGCTCACAGGCGTCTGTGATATTGTCGGAGCCATCGGCAGACTGCTGGGATAAGTTCGCGCCGCTGCTTTGTTTCAACGGTGCGCAGTTCCATAAATATCATGACAGCGGTGAAAGAACCTTTGACAGGATCTTTCACCGCTGTTTTGTGTGATGCTTCTGTTTGTTTGCGTATCATCAGTTTGCGTTGCTTTCCGTAACAGTCCCATTGTGAGGGCGTGCGAAAATGTCGTGCGTTTTTAACTGAAAGCTATATGAATTCACATGAATTTGTTGACAAAATGTCGAAAAAGTTCTATAGTTCTATGTATATCAGAGAATCCTATCCGGCACCAGTTGTTGAACTGTTGCTCGAAATACTGACGTTGCGGCGTACTTGTACCGCTGCGTAACGAGGTCCTGCGCAAATGAGAAAAAACAACCGATACATATTCAGAATCCTGCTGACGTTGCTGATACTGGTGCTTACTGTCGGGCTGTCGCTGGCAGCGTATATAGCCGTCTGGCGCAGTGAGGAGGAACACTGCGGTCACACGCTGGCTTCTTCCTCCCAGAGCATCAGCAAGGAAATTGTCACCCGAATGAAGGACAACGGCAGTATCCTGCAGCTGGCTGCGGGCGCGCTGCTGGAGGGTGACAGCTACAGCTCACCCGAGGATATCAGCAATCACGTCAACAAATATCTTGATCTGACCATCTTCAGCAGGATCGATATTCTGCTGCCTGACAACACCATCCTGATGGGATATGGGGAAACCATAGATGGCACCGGAAAAGTATCCTCTTTTCAGGAAGTTTTTGACAAGGGGATTCATTTATCTGACAGGGCAGCGGATTTTCTCACTGGCAGGCAGTCGGTGTATTACGATGTTCCCGTGGCAGACAACGGTGAGCCGATCGCGGTTATGGTGGGCGTCATCGACTGTGAAAAGCTTCCTCAGTATTTCAGCACAAACATCTACGGCGGTGAGGCCGACTGTATGCTGGTGGATCGAAATGACGGCAGCATCATCATGGATACCATGCTCAGTGAGGAGCACGGCAACTTTTTCGATTACACCGAGGTGCAGACCCTCTACGGTCACGGAAACGTTGACATAGTGGAAAATGTACGCAATGCGGAAACAGGATTCTTTGCCTACAAGTCTCCGCGCAGCGGCACGAACATGTATATGTTCTACGCGCCGGTGGAAGGGTACAACTGGCAGCTGCTGGTGATGGTCAGCGAGGAGCAGGCTTTTGCAGGTCTTTCCTCACTGCGCAATTCCCTGACCGGCGTGGCGACGGTGGAATGTATTATCATTCTTCTGTTTGTTATTCTTAATGTCTATTCCAGCAATCGTGCATATAAGCACAAGGAGGAAGCGGAGTATCAGCTGCACAAATCAAACGTACTCATCGAGTGCGTGACCGAGCTTTCCTCCAACGGGAATATCGACAGCGCCATAGAGCACCTGATGGGGATAGTCAACGGCTACTTCGAGGGTGACAGGACCTATAT
This sequence comes from Oscillospiraceae bacterium, assembly GCA_015065795.1. Classification (GTDB taxonomy): domain Bacteria; phylum Bacillota; class Clostridia; order Oscillospirales; family Acutalibacteraceae; genus SIG598. Next base: position 13,311 of record SVPO01000029.1, read on the forward strand.
TTTCGACATTGATTACGACAATAAGGTCACCAACAATCTCTACGAATTCGCCATCGAGGGTGTCACAAAGGAGATAGACAATCTCCAGAATGTTCCTCTCAGCTCGATAGAATACTGGATAGAGGAGTTCCGGAGGTCCGGTATTTTCTATATCTCGGACATCGACAGCGATGTTATTCACAGTTCAAATACATATGAGATACTGGCAGCTCAGGGCATCCACAGCCTTATTGCTGTGCCGCTCAAGCGCAGCGATCTGATAATCGGCTTCATGGGCGTGGACAATCCCAAAACGAATTACAACGACCTGACGCTGCTTTCCTCGGTGCAGTTCTTCATCACCGAGGCGATGGAGCGGAAAACGGCTCAGGAAGCGCTCACGAATATGAGCTATACCGACACCCTGACCCGTCTGCACAACCGCAACAAGTTCAATCACGTGTGCGACGAGCATCACCGCTATCCGCGCTACCATGTGGGCGTTGCGTTCTTTGACCTTGACGGTCTCAAGCACGTCAACGACACCCAGGGACACGAGGCGGGCGACCGGCTGATCATAAGCACGGCGGACAACATCCGCAGCATCTTCAGCGGAAACTGCTACCGCATCGGCGGCGATGAGTTCGCGGTTATCCTGCCCGATGTCGGCAGGGAGGAGTTCGAAGGGCTGGTAAACGAAGTGCGCAGGCTGATGGAGGCAAACGACATCAGTGTCGCCATCGGTACCTCGTGGCGCGAGGTGGGCATCAATCTCAAGGTGCAGCTCAAGGAAGCCGACAAGATGATGTATGTGGAAAAAGCCGAGCACCGCAGGCTTCTTGCCGAGAAGATCAGACAGGAAAAGTCCAAAACAGAATAATCAGACCATATCAGACTGCCGCAGAATACTTTTGCGGCAGTTTTTCCGCATTGCCGTCAGGTTGATCAGGAGTGTGGAGAACACTGCGGTTTTTGCGGTAAAGTCTCTACTTTTTGCGGTGCTGTTGACATGGGATTTTGCCGGTGATATCATGACAATATAACATCTACGAAAGGATGACTGACAATGAGCAGCAAAACTCCGCAGCTGGGCTTTGGTCTGATGAGACTGCCCGAGATCGACGGCGTGATTGATATTGAGACCGTCCGCACCATGGTGGACGACTTTATGGCAAAGGGCTTTACCTATTTCGACACCGCATACGTCTATCACGGCGGCAGATCGGAATCGGTGGTCAGGGACGCTCTGGTGGGCAGATATCCCCGTGAGGCATACACCGTTGCCACCAAGCTGCCTGCATGGGCGATCAAGTGCGAGGACGACCGCGACCGTATCCTCAACGAGCAGCTGGAGCGCGCCGGAGTGGAATACTTCGACTATTATCTCCTCCACAGCCTCGAGGACGGCGGCAACTACAACGCATACGAAAAATACGACTGCTTCAACTGGGGCGTGCAGAAAAAGGCTGAGGGCAAGATCAGGCGCTTCGGCTTTTCCTATCACGGTACTCCCGAGCTGCTGGTAAAGGTGCTCGACCTGCATCCCGAGATCGAGTTCGTGCAGATCCAGCTCAACTATGCCGACTGGGACAACGCCATCGTTCATTCCGGTAAGCTTTATGAGATCCTCCGCGAGCGCAATATGCCCATCATCGTCATGGAGCCGGTCAAGGGCGGTACCCTTGCCAACGTGGATGATGACGTGATGGAGCTGTTCAGGGCTGCCCGTCCCGACAAATCCGCAGCTTCCTGGGCGATGCGCTTTGTGGGAAGCCTTGAGGGCATCGACGTGATCCTCAGCGGTATGTCCAATCCCGAACAGATGGCAGACAATCTCGATACCTTTGCGGATTTCGAGCCGCTCACCGACAGCGACCGTCAGGTTCTTGAGCAGGTCAAGGAGAAAATGCTCGCTGTGCCTCTCATTCAGTGCACCTCCTGCCGCTACTGCACCGACGGCTGTCCTGCAGGCATCAGAATCCCCGATGTTTTCAGCGCGGTCAACACCCTGCGCAAGTTCCCGGATGACAACCGTCCCCATTTCTTCTACGGCGGTCTCACCGCGGAAAGCGGAAAGGCATCCGACTGCGTGGGCTGCGGTCAGTGCGAGTCGGTTTGCCCCCAGCATCTGCCCATCATCGAGCTGCTGAAGGAAGCCGCCGAAAAGCTGGACAACCGCGGCTGATCCCGTTGACATCAGCCTGAATTCCATATTATCAATGAACGCCTCTCCCGATGGTTTATGCACCCGGGAGAGGCTTTTGTTATGCACAGTTCGGCGCTGCCTGCGTAGAATGATATCAGGACGCAACCAATTATCGGGCTGCGCCGCAAACAGATATCGGAGGTATAATGCCGGAGTATACTGACGGCATAGCGATAACATGGATAACGACGCGACTTTATGTACCCTTGTGCCCGGGGAGCGGAGAATGATCACGGGCATCGAATCGGGAGCGGAGAATCGCAGGCGGTTTCGCGAACTGGGAATGACCGACGGGGAAACGGTGGAATGTGTACTGCGCGGACGCGGCATCAGTGCCTATCTGATAAAGGGGACGCTCATCGCACTGCGTTCATCCGATGCGGCGCAGGTGAGCACCTGCCTGCCTCACACAGAGGATTGCGGCGAGGAAGGAGGCAGCGCGGAATGGCTGTAAGCGGCGGAGGTGTTCCCGTGCTGCGTACGGGCGAGCGGCTCATTGCCCTTGCAGGACACCCGAATGTGGGCAAGAGCACGGTGTTCAACGCCATGACGGGTATGCGCCAGCACACGGGAAACTGGGCAGGCAAAACGGTGGCAAACGCCTTTGGTCGGTACGACAGAAACGGCAGACACTGGGTGGTTGCCGACCTGCCGGGCTGCTGTTCTCTTGCGGCAAGCTCGGCTGAGGAAAAGGCTGCACGGGACTTCATATTCAACGAGCGTCCGGACGTAATCGTGGTGGTGTGCTCGGCGGTCAACCCCGAACGCGGAATGGCGCTGGTGCTGCAGACACTGGAGCTGACCTCACGGGTGGTGGTGTGCGTCAATCTGCTTGACGAGGCGGCGAAAAAGGGGATGGAGCCTGACCTCGGGCGGCTGGAGGAGCGGCTGGGCGTGCCTGTGGTTGGAGTGACGGCACGTTCCGGACGCGGACTGAACATACTGGCGGATGTGATTGAGAGTGTGGCAAATGATACCCGTGACGGCGATCATGTGCCTGTGAGATATCCCATGCCGGTGGAAGCGGCGATAGCGCGCCTTCTGCCTGACGCGGAACGTGTCTGCCCGATGGGATGCTCGCCGCGCTGGCTGGCGTTAAGAACGCTGGATGAGGGCAGGGAGGGAGCTCCGGAAGAACGACTGCTGGGAAGTCGGATGGACAGGGAGAACTTCTTCAGGCGTGTGGAGGAATGTCGCCGGACGCTTGAACAGCAGGGGATAGACAGTGAAGCTCTGGGGGATATTCTCTCCGCGTCAGTGAGCGAAGCGGCGCGCGGAATATGCAGTGATGCCGCCCCTGCGTCTGAACTGGGCTACAGCCGCAGGGACCGCATACTTGACCGCCTGCTCACCGGACGCGTCACGGGATGGCTGGTGATGCTGATGATGCTTGCGGTGGTGCTGTGGATAACTCTTGAGGGGGCGAACTATCTTTCTGCAGGGCTCTCGGTGGGCTTCAACAAGCTGGAGCACTGGCTGCAGGATGCGGCACTGTCTGTGGGGATGCCTGCGTTTCTGCGCGGTCTGCTGCTGAGCGGCGCCTTCAGGGTGATGGGCTGGGTGGTGGCGGTCATGCTTCCGCCCATGGCGATATTCTTTCCGCTGTTCACACTGCTGGAGGATGCAGGCTATCTTCCCAGAGTGGCGTTCAATCTGGACGGCGGCTTCAGACGCTGCGGAGCCTGCGGCAAGCAGGCGCTCACCATGTGTATGGGGCTTGGGTGCAACGCGGCAGGTGTGACAGGCTGCAGGATAATTTCCTCCCCTCGCGAGCGGCTGGTTGCCGTGCTGACCAACAGCTTTGTGCCGTGCAACGGACGCTTCCCCACGATGCTTGCGATAATTTCACTGTTTCTCGCAGGAAGCTTCGGGACGTTGTGCTCTGCTGTGCTGCTTGCAGGATTCATTGCGGTGGGGATCGTGATGACGCTGCTGGTTTCCCGGCTGCTGACGGCGACGATCCTGCGCGGACAGTCCTCGTCCTTTACCCTTGAGCTGCCATCCTATCGCCGTCCGCAGGTGTGCAGAACGCTGGCTCGTTCCCTTGCCGATCGCACATTCAGAGTGCTGGGGCGTGCAGTAATGGTCGCGCTGCCGGCAGGGGCGGTCATATGGCTGCTCGCCAATGTGAACGCGTGCGGAGGAACGCTGCTCGATCACGTCACCGGCTTCCTCGACCCGCTTGGGCGGATAATGGGGATGGACGGCGTGACGCTCACGGCGTTCGTGCTGGGCTTTCCGGCAAACGAGCTGGTGCTGCCCGTTGCGATGATGACCTATTCGGCGCAGGGGGAGCTGATGGAGATCGGCAGTATGCAGTCCTTCGGGGCGATGCTTACGGCAAACGGCTGGGACTGGGCAACAGCGGTGAGCGTGCTGCTCTTTACGCTGATGCACTGGCCGTGCTCCACCACCTGCATCACGATATACAAAGAAACCGGCAGCATAAAGTGGACGCTGCTGGGGTTCCTGCTGCCCACCCTCTGCGGCTTTGTCTGCTGCAGCGGCTTTACTCTGCTTGTCAGCCTCATTGGCGGTTGACGCGGATTGGGTTGTGTGATATAAAATAATCATCCGGAGCAGCATCCGGAAAATTCATATCAAGGAGAACGCTTTTTGAAGAAGTTCCGTACACCGGAGACCGTGCGCTGACCGGGAGGTTTGCGTAAATACGATCTTCGCAAAGCTCCCACGTTGGATGTCAACAGCTTTCAGGAGGAAAAATAATGAATAAAATTGACTGTGTTATCCGCAGAGAAACAGCAAACGATCACCGCACGGTGGAAACCATCATCCGCGAAGCATTCTGGAATTTCCACGCTCCCGGCTGCAGCGAGCACTATTTTGCGCACATGATGCGCGACCATCGTGATTTTGTGCCCGAACTGGATTTTGTCGCCGAAGTGGACGGCAGGATTGCCGGCAGCATACTGTACACCACCAGCCTGCTGGTGGACGACGAGGGCACGGAGAAAAAGATCCTGACCTTCGGACCCATTGCCGTGGCGAAGGAATTCCAGCGTATGGGCATCGGCAAAAAGCTTATGGAACACTCCTTTGCCGAAGCGGTAAAGCTGGGCTTCAACGTCATAGTCATCTTCGGGAATATCGGCAATTACGCTTCCAGCGGCTTTGTCAGCTGCAAAAAGCACAATGTCTGTCTGGGCGAGATTTACCCTTCCGCCCTGCTGGTAAGAGAACTTGTTCCCGGTGCTCTTGACGGAAGGAGATGGAGCTATGTCGAAAGCGACGCGGCGCAGTGCTGCGAGGATACCGAGGCGGTGGAGGCTTTTGACGCTCTCTTTCCGCCCAAGGAGAAAAAGTGGCAGCCCAGTCAGGAGGAATTCTACATCAGCAGCCATTCGGTGATCGTCAGATAATCGGAAAAACACATAAAGAAGCCGGTGAGCATTACGCCCACCGGCTTTTGCGTTATTCGGACTGTATCTGCTGAGTTATGGCTTCGGCATCCCGTCGGTTGCGCAGTATGAGCATGAACACCACCGCTGCGTATATCGCAAGGACGATGAGCGCATATACCCCGATGCCGCTGAGCGTGCTGTCGATCCATCCGCGCCACAGAGCGACGGCGGTGCAGACTGCCGTGATGATCACACATTCGGTGATGATGGCTGCAGCCCAGCTGTGAACAAAACGGAATACCAGCCAGGCGTCTTCAAGATATTCGCAGACAGCACGATAACCCGTCCGAGATTTATAGTAATATGTACCGCAACACCGCCGGCGAAATCGAAGCACGCGACACAGCCGCCCGTCGTCCACTGTCTCGCGAGCAAAGAAAAAACACCCGCCCGGATGTTGACAGGACGGATGTTGTGTTTTCGGATGATTCAAGATACAATGAAAACAGAAACGGAGGCAAAGACAATGGAGAAACGCAAAATGACCAAGGAAGAAATCCGCGAGTATCTGCTAAGGAGCAGAGAACTGCTGGAGGGCGACCTTCCGGAGAGCGAAGAAGAGGAGGAACTGTTCGTCAGAGCCTCGGAGATTTTATTCGGGACAGCCAGCGGCGAGGAGAACGGAGAGTAAGCGGCGTACAGGGCAGGTGGTACCTGATAGAGAAATTCAACGAGTCTGAACTGGGGTACTATATCGTTGACTATGTGAAGAAGGCTGAGATTAATAGAATCTTTGAGGAGTTGAAATCGTATGGCAAGATTATCGAGGGACAATCCCTTATACACATCTCTGATGAAGTTAGTTTTGGCGATAGATCGAGAAATCGGTCTGAAGCCAGAGAATCAGGTTCTAATTATGATGCTGCTGAACACGGAAGAGAAGGCTCACAGATTCAACCAATGGGTCAGAACGAAAATAGTGGACGATCATCTGGAGACCATAGAGGACCGGGTAATGGGAGCGGCATCGAGGATAGGCAAAGGTCTGGAACCGAGCGACTAAGCGAAGAAACTGACATTCGATTCTCCGCCCACCGCGATAACACCGCCGCCCTCAGAGAGCCCACCCGAACCGAACGTCGTGCATGGCTGGACGACTACTCCGACACGGCAAGCACGCCCGATGACTTTGTCGGTGAGCTTGAACGAGAGATCATCGACGGCCGCGCATCCTACACTCCGCTGTCCAACAAGGCTGCCGCCGGTTACGCCGAGCGCAAATTGGCCGAGGGTATGGACGAGGCTACAGCGGTTATGTGATCGACGTAAAATGGCAGCGCGAGGCATACGACGCTTTCCTTGCTGGAGAAACCACTCTGGCTCAGGCAATCATTGAGTATAAAACGAAGTGACGGGGATAAGTATCGGCACGCGTTAGCAATCGCAAAAAGAATTACCGCCCGGCTTCTTGGTTTTATGCCTTGAAACTGGGCGGTTTTTCTCGTTTTGGCGTTAGCCATTTAAGCGAAAAATGCGGGTAAAAACGGGGTGTTGGTGGGGTGGGAAAGAAAAAGTGAAACGCCCGGAAACCGCACAGCTATGCGGAATCTGGGCGTTCGTCTTTGGTGCGGACGGTGGGACTCGAACCCACACCCCGAAGGAAAGGCTCCTAAAACCTTCGTGTCTGCCAATTCCACCACGCCCGCAGAGGATTATCGAAAAGGATTTTACATTTTTTCTATCCTCTTGTCAAGTAAACGAGCGATGGATCACGCTTCCGGGGGAGCCACCGGGGAATCGGCTTCCAGCGGCGCAATGATCTCCGGCACGGTGATTCCGTTGGCGACGGTGCCGTTGAGATAGGAATCGTCGTTCTCGTACAGGAATTTCTGCAGAACGGTGGAGTTGAACTGGAAGTTGGTCACGATAACGGTGAATTTGCTGAGAGTGGGGGCAGGAGTGCTTCCGGCAAGGTCGCTGTTGCTGATGGTCGTGGGAGGAGCCTCTGCCGGATCCTCCTCGGGGCGTACGGTAGCGGTTCCGTAGCGCCAGGAGTAGGTGATGGGGAAGGTGACCTCGTTGACCTCGTAGGAAGCGAGGTCAGCGGCATTCTGAAAATAATCGTAAAGCTGACCGGCGGTCATGTCTGTGGGCAGCTCGGGGAGCATGGCGTAGGCAAGCTCGGCAAGCTCCATATCAGACATATCCCGCAGCTTGGCAAGTATCTGGTTGAGCACCACGCGCTGACGTGCCGAGCGGTCGTAATCATCGTTGCCAACAGCGCGCATACGGACGTAGTTGAGCGCTTCGGCACCGGACATGGTGTACTGACCGGCGCTGTTGAACCGGGGGAAATCGCCGTAGCGCTTGTGGGAGCTCATGTAGTATGCTTCGTCAGCGGTGACCTCGACGTTGATGCCGCCGAGACGGTTGACCAGAATCTGGAAGGCATTGAAATCAACCACGACGAAATTGTCGGGCGTAACACCGAAATTGTCGCGCACAGCCTGTCTCAGGCAGGGAAGTGTGTAGTCTCCGTTGGCGGTGTCGTAGTAGTACGCCTTGCTGAGCTTGTTGGTCTTGTAATCCTGAATTCGCACATAGGTGTCGGTCATTATGGACGCCACGCGCAGACGGCGGTGCTCGTTGTCAATGGCGATGAGCATGATGGAGTCGGTCTTCGCTGACTGGTTGGTTATCTTGCGTCCGTCCTTGTTGTATACATCGCCGATTCGGGAATCGCTGGATACAAGCATGATGACCTTGATGTTTTCATTGGGTTCAAGAATGTTCAGCGGCTCGGTGAATTCGGCGGCGTTTTCCTCGGTGTCGGTCAGGTCGGCCTGAAGATTTGCGTACTCCTCCACCGTGAGATAGACCGAGTTGCGGTCGGAGTCACCGACATAATTGATCCGTCCGGTGATGAGCAGGTAGAAGGACGTGAGGAGTATAATTACAAACACTGCGGCCAGTCCCGCTCCGAACAGAGCGTATTTGACCCACGGGGCGAGGGGTTTGCGGTTGCGGCGCTTCTGGCGGCGTCTGACGTCGCTTGGTGCCCGGTTGGCAGGGGGAGTGTAATACTGCACACCGGGCTCGTCGCGGTTGAGCTTTCGCTGGATGGTTGACTTTACAGAACCCAGAAAGCCGCTGGCAGGAGATGTGTCTTCGGGCTGCGAAGCCAGTGCCGGCTGATCCTCCTCGGGGTAATCGGTCATGTAGGAGTAATTAGGCTGTGTGGCGGCGTTGAACACCCTGCGTTCGGGAGCTGAGGAGACAGGCGCGGTGACCTCGGGCGCAGGCGCAGCGAGATCGTCGTCAAAGCTGTCGGTGAACTCCGGATAATCGGAGGGAGGAGCGGTATTGACTTCCGCTGCAGGAGCGCTGCCGGCGCTGCCGGACTTCCTGAATCCTCTGCGTGCAGGCTGCTCCGCGGCATCGGGGGAAGTGGCTTCGATGATACGGGGCTGTTCGCCTTCGGGAGCGTCGGTGGGCTTTTTTCTGCCAAAGCCGGGGAAGCGGCGTTCGCGCTGAGGCGGATTCTCAATGCTGGCGCGGTCACGGGGCTGATCCCATGCCTCCGGCTGAGCACTGTCACTGCCTCTGGCTTTGCCTTTTCCAAAATCAAAGGACTTGCGCTCCTTGCGCGGCGGTTCCTCAATCCCGGCAAAATCCTGCAGATCGTCAAAGTCGCTGTCAGGGGCTTCGGAGAGCTTTGCGCGTCCGAAGCTGAATGCCTTGCGGCGCGGCGCGGCATTCCCTCTTTCGGAAATCTCAGAGGGATCAACAGGACGATCCCATGGAGCGTCATTCCTGGGTCTGCGTCCGTCAAAGACGTCCTTCTGATGGCTGCCGGGGAGATCGTCGAAGGTGCGCGGCGAGAAATCAAGCGGCTGATCGTCTCTGTATGATGCGTCCTGACGCTGCTGCTCCATCATGTCGGAGACCGCTTCCTGCGCGATCTGGCTGAAGTCATATTCAGGAGCACCTGCAGCGGAGCTGCCCTCCGTGCGGCGCTTCCTTGAAAACTTGTCTAAATTCATCTGATGAACTCCGTTTGCGTCGGGCAGTGCCCGTGTTTTGGTTACAATTATGCTTATTATAGTGGATATCCATTCTCATTTCAACTAACATTATGTGAATTATGCTCCAATCGGTCGAAAGTTGCTTTTTCGGTTGTGTGCAGTATGGGTTTGTGGTATAATACCAAAGATTACAGACATCAGGATGCGGCGCTTCGGACACAGTCCGGACAAGGCTGCCGCAGAGCCGGACCAAGCCCGGTCAGAACGATGACCAAAGAGGATTTGACAATGCCAAAACTGTCGGTTGTAATTCCGATTTACAATGTTGAGCGTTATCTCAGGGAATGTCTTGACAGCGTTCTTGCGCAGACCCTGAAGGATATTGAGATAATCTGTGTAGACGATGGATCCACCGATTCATCGCCTGATATACTGCGCGAATATGCCGCTGCCGATTCCCGGGTGAAGGTCATATCCAAGCCTAATTCCGGCTACGGACACACCATGAACACCGGCTTTGATGCCGCTGCAGGCGAATACATCGGAATAGTGGAATCGGACGACGTTATCCCTGAGGATATGTTCGAGGTGCTCTGCCGCGAGGCGGACAGCAATAACTGCGACGTGGTCAAGGCGGATTTCCGCACGTTCATTGACGAAAACGGACAGAGGATATTCACTCTCCGCCCCCTGACCGAAGCAGTCAGGGATCCGGAAAGATTCTACCGCAGAGTGATCGATCCGGCGCAGGAGCCCGATGTGTTCCGGCTGGTGATGAACACATGGAGCGGAATCTACCGCACAGAGTTCCTTCGCGGCAGCAACATCAGACACAACGAAACACCCGGCGCGTCCTTTCAGGATAACGGACTGTTCTTCCAGACGATGGCGCTTGCGGAGCGGGTCATGTTCCTTGACCGCCCGTTCTATATGCTTCGCCGCGACAACGCCGCCTCCTCGGTGCACAACAAGAATAAAGTCTGGGCGCTGTGCGAGGAATATGATTTTATCTATGACTTCCTTTCCTCACGGAAGGAGCTTTTTGACCGCCTGATCGGATATTTCTGGCTCAAGCGGTACCATAACTACGCGTGGAGCTACGACGAGCGCATCGGCGCCGAATTCCGCGAGGAGTTCATCCGCCGCTTTGCCGAAGAATTCCGCGGAGCGCGTGACAGGGGCGAGCTGGATATGTCCCTGCTGGAGAAACGCGAGGCGGCTCGCCTTGAACGCATCATGGCAGACCCGGAGGAGTTCCACCGCAGGGAGCTGCCATGGCTGCAGATAAGAGACGAGACCGCAGGCGGCAAGGGAAACCCCATCAGCCGATACATCAGACGCACACGGCTCTGTGTTCACGATCAGGGTCTGTGGTATACCATAAAGCACATGGCGCGCAGACTGACCGGAGGTGACGGAAAATGAGCAGTGTGACTGTTTCGGTGGTCATGCCGGTCTATAACGGCGAGGGCTGCCTTAGGGAGTGCCTTGACAGCGTGTGCGCCCAGACTCTCCGTGATATTGAGATAATCTGCGTGGACGACGGCTCCACCGACGGCTCTCTTGCCATCCTTGACGAGTACGCTTCTGCCGATTCGCGCATCAAGGTCATCGCCCAGTCCAATTCCGGAGCGGCGGTGGCACGCAACAAGGGTATTGACATCGCCGCAGGAGAATATCTTTCGGTGCTGGATTCCGACGATCGCTTTGAGCCGGATATGCTGGAAAAGATGGTCGCCCGTGCCCGAAAGACCGATGCGCAGATAGTCATCTGCCGCTGTGACGGTTTCGAGGACGGCACCGAAAAGCCCGTCCCGATGATGTGGAGCCTGCAGGATGAATTTGTGCCCGGAAAGGTCTTTTCCGGCTCGCAGGTGGGCGACGCGCTGTTCTTTTTCGTTCAGGGCTGGGCGTGGGACAAGCTCTATCTGACCTCCTTTGTCAGGGAGCATCACCTTGAGTTCCAGAATCTGCGCAGCACCAACGATATGCGTTTTACATTCCTGTCTCTTGCCGTTGCTCAGCGGATAACCACCATGAGTGATGTATTCGTGCATCAGCGCAGGGGCAGAAGCACATCCATCTCCCGTACCCGTCAGAACAACTGCGACTGCTTCTATTACGCGCTGACGGGACTGCGCGGCGAGCTGGAGCGCAGAGGGATTTTTGAGGAAACACGAAAGGCGTTCGACAATCTCTGCGTGCACCTTTCCATGTGGCACTTCAATACCCTCGCGCAGGATAAACACTGCTTCTTCTATCTTTACGACAAGCTCAGGGACGAGTTCTTCCCGTCACTGGACATCGGCTCACAGCCTGAGGAGTATTTCCTTGAGGGCGTGCGGCCGGCGTACCGTCAGTGTCTGGAGATCATCGGCAAGCCGGTGGAGGATTATCTCTATGAGCGTACTGTCGGAGGGGCTTCGTCCGGCTCGGACGAGCTTGCACAGATCAAGGCGTCCTCGTCCTACAGAATCGGACGGGCGATGACCTGCATCCCCAGAGCGGCCAAGAAGGGCGTGCGGGCAGTGCGCACCTTCGGCTTTGGATACACGATGAAAATGGCGTGGCGCACGCTCACTCGCGGCGGCTCGCGTGAATGATTATTTCGGAGGTGACGGCATGAAGCTGCTTTCAGTGGTCGTTCCGTCCTACAACATGGAAAAACTGCTGCCCACCTGTCTTGGCAGCTGCCTCTATCCGGGCGCGGAAAGCGACCTTGAGGTCATCGTGGTCAACGATGGCTCCAAGGACGGCACTCTCGCCGTGGCAAAGGATTATCAGAATCGCTACCCGGAGATCTTCAGAGTTATCGACAAGGGAAACGGCGGACACGGCTCCGGCATCAACGCGGGAATCGAGAACGCAACAGGAAAATACTTCAAGGTACTGGATGCCGATGACTGGTTCGACACCGAATCGCTGGAAAAGCTGGTGGCAGTGCTCAGAAGCACCGATGCCGAGCTGGTGACCAACAGCTTTGTGTGCGTCAATGCCCAGAGCATGAAGAAGTCAAAGCCCCGCAGTCCCGTTGTGGGCAAGGCGCTTGGAGAGGGGGAACATCTCTTTGACAACGCCGCTCCCGAGCTGCTGGTGAGGATGCATTCGGTCACATGGCGCACAGATATCCTCAAAAACAACGGCATCAGGATCGACGAGCACCGCTTCTATGTGGATATGGAATACATCACCCTGCCGGTGC
>SVPO01000152.1 GCA_015065795.1 Oscillospiraceae bacterium
GTTCCGTCAGGCTGACGAGCATACCCAGATATTCGAAAACATCGCCGACAGCTCAGGCAGCCATTATTCCGCCATCGTCCGCGAAAAGGACGGCGTGACGGTGACCGTGCGCGTCTATTCCGACACCATCTTCCTCGTGGAGGCGATTCAGGGAGAGTCCGTCGCGTCCGCCATCTTCCGCGACGATCTGTTTACCTCATGGACCTCCGGCAGCGATGCAGATGCCGCGGCGGTGCTGGGCATCGTGCCCGGAGATCAGCTGCGCGCCATGATCGAGGAATACAAGGCAGGCATCCTTGCGCTGGTGTCCTCCGACAAGAGCGAATAGAAACGAGCGAATAAACGAGCAATGCCCCGGGCGGTTCGATGTGAACCATCCGGGGCATATTGATTATTGAGTGATCACCAGAGGATCTTTCTGCCGGTCATGCGGTCGCTGACCTTGATGAGCGCGATGCCCACGGCGGTGCCGATGAGCAGGCTGGCTGCGATCTCAAGCAGACCGTTGACGCCCACAAAGGCGATGATGAAGGGGAGGACGCTCTTTCCGGAGGCAAAGCCCTGAATGTACTCGTCGTTCCAGAAGAACAGCACCAGAGAGCCCATGAACATCACCGTGTTGAACACGGGGGTGAGCAGAGAGGTCACCACGCTGCGGGTCACGGTGTTGATGGTGGTCTTTTCCGAACGGGCAAAGCCCTTGGAGACCAGTCCGGCGAAAAGACCGGTGAGCACACGGGGAACGATGCACATGATGGCATAACAGATCGGGTTGATGGACAGCAGCATCGCGGCGAAAGCGTCACCGACGAACGCCTGTGCAAAACTGGAGAAGCCGAACAGCGTTCCCAGAATCAGTCCGCCCCAGGGTCCGAGCATGATAGCTCCTGCCGCCACGGGGATGACAAGGAACGATACGCTCAGTGCGCCGATGCGCAGATATCCCAGCGGAGTGAAGGACATCAGCAGAACTATCGCTGCGAACAGTCCCAGCAGAGACAGTCTGAGCACGTGCAGATGGCTGCTCTCGCGCTTTCCTGCTTCCTTGGTTGCCTGCGGTGCGGATGCACCCTTCTTCGACTTGATCATTGACATTTGCATTTCCTCCTTGCTGCCGCTCCCGTACGGGATGCAGCGCATTTTGATTATACAAAACCGGCTCAGCGGTTTTTGTCACTGATTATCTTCAGTCCCTGAAGTATGAGATTTTCGCTGTATTCAAAGCTGCGCTTGCAGTTGGGGATGACCGCCGGGGAAAGTCCGCCGGTGGCGATGGCGGTGACCGGCATACCCAGCTCGTTTTCGATGCGCTCCAGCATACCGTCCAGCAGGGAGGCCGCGCCGTGGATAACGCCCGACTGCATACACTCGGCGGTGCTGCGTCCGATCACACGGGAGGGCGCCTCAAGGCTGATGAGCTGCAGCAGCGAGGTGTTGGACACCAGCGCCTCAAGGGAGGTGCGGATGCCGGGGTAGATGACGCCGCCGATCATGTTGCCGTTCTTATCGAGGACGGTGATGGTGCTGGCGGTGCCCAGATCGCACACCACGTTGGGCAGGGGATAGAGCGCCTTGGCGGCAACGGAGACCGCCACGAGGTCGGCGCCGGTCTGCGCAGGGTCGTCGATGAGGATGTTCAGGCCGGTTTTAACACCCGGTCCCACCACCAGCGAATCGACGTTCCACAGAGTCTTGACTGCACCTGTTATAATGTTAGTGAGGGGCGGAACCACCGAGGATACGATGGCGCTGTCGATGTCGCCCGTGTCGGAGCATTTGAGCTCGATGAGCGACTTGAGCAGCACGGCGTACTGGTCGGCGGTCAGACTGCGGTCGGTGGCGGCGCGTGCGGTAAAGCACAGCTCGTCGCCGTCAAAGCCGCCGATGGTTATGTTGGTGTTGCCGATATCGATGGCAAGAAGCATGATACCCCTCCGATACATTCGGTTTACAGTAATTATTTTAGTTATTCCCCGTCACGATGTCAATTGATAAATATACTGGATTTTGGAGGTACTGACATGGATTATTCGGTCATCTCAAAGTATGAAAAGGAAATTATGAGCGATCTTGAGCAGCTGATAGCCATCCCCTCGGTGGTCAGTGAGGCGGAGGAGGGTATGCCCTTCGGTCGTGAGGCGACACGCGCCCTTGAGTTTATACTGAACCGCGCCGCCGAGCTGGGCTTCAGGACCGCCAACATCGACAACGCCGCCGGCTACGCCGAGTACGGCGAGGGGGAGGAGTACGCAGGCGTGCTCACCCATGTGGACGTGGTTCCTGCCGGCGACGGCTGGGACACCGATCCCTTCACTCTTACGCTTAAAGGCAACCGCCTTTACGGTCGCGGCGTGGCTGACGACAAGGGCGCTGCCGTGGTCTCCCTGTGGTGCCTCAAGGCGCTCAAGGACGCAGGCGTCACCGGCAGCCGCCGCCTGCGCTGCGTGTTCGGCTGCGGCGAGGAAGTGGGAATGGACGATATGGCGGCGTTCTTTGCCAAGGAGCCGCTGCCCGAGATGGCATTCACTCCCGATTCGGGCTACACCGTCTGCAACCGCGAGAAGGGCATCATGCAGTTCCGCGTGAAGATGCCTGCCGCAAAGGATTCCCTCGTCATCACCCTTGAGGGCGGCACTGCAGTCAACTGCGTGGCTGAAAAGGCAAACGCCTTTATAGCCTGCGACGAGGGCGAGGCGGCTCTCATCGCCGTGCGCGCCAGGGAAAAGGGCTGCGAGTGCGAGTATTCCGCCTCCGCAGGGGGCTTCACCATCCGCACCGCTGGACGCTCGGCCCACGCCATGCAGCCCCACGTCGGTCTCAACGCCGCCGCAACCCTCATCAATGCCATCGATTTCGTCACCGACGGCAGAGACAGGCAGCTGAAGGATATCGCCGCCCTGTTCTGCGCCGACACCAACGGCGCGGCTCTGGGCGTGGCTCAGAGCGACGAGCCTTCGGGCGCGCTGACCATGAACCTGGGCAACATCCGCATGGACAGCAAGGGCTGCACCATCGGCATCGATATCCGTTTCCCCGTCACCGCCGACGGCCGGCAGATACTCGACACCATCAGCGCAAAGCTGGCGGAGTACGGCATGATCGTGGAGGATGTGCATCTGGTGGATCCCATCTATATGCCCGAGGATGAGCCGCTTATCAGGGCGCTGTGCGAGTGCTACGAGCAGGTCTCCGGCAGACCTGCCCATGTCTACGCCACAGGCGGCGGCACCTATGCCCGTTCCCTGTGCGGCAGAGGCATTGCCTTCGGCATGGAATTCCCCGATTCCGAGCCTACCCGTCTGCACGAATCCAACGAGAGCTTCGACAAGGACGAACTCATGCAGCACGCACAGATCTGCCTTGCCGCCATGCA
>SVPO01000153.1 GCA_015065795.1 Oscillospiraceae bacterium
GTCGCTCATGGTGAACACTCCCCTGCCCTCCAGACGGCGCAGCTCGCTGCCAAGACGGTCGCGCTGCTCGAGAATGACGCGGATGGCATCATCCAGCTCGTCGGGATGAGCAAAAATCTCCGCGGCGAAGATCTGGGTCAGGCGGCTGACGTTGTACGGGGACTTGACGGCGTGGAGCGCGTCGGTGATCACTCTGCCAGCCACGGCAAAGCCGCAGCGGATACCTGCAAGGCGCAGAGCCTTGGAGCAGGTCTTGAGCACGATCATGTTGTCCCGTGTGGGAGCCACCCTGATAAGCGGCTGGTTCCAGAAGTCCATGTAAGCTTCGTCCACCACCACGAGGCAGTCAGGGCAGCTGTCGACAACGCGCAGAGCTTCTTCGGCGCTGATGCCCAGACCGGTGGGATTGCAGGGATTGGAGAACAGCAGCAGACGGGAACCGGTGCTGTTGACGCGCTCAATGAGGGCATCCACGTCAATGGAGCTGTCCTCACGGTTGCTCACCACGTCCACGTTGACCTCGGCAAGGGAGCCGTAGAAGCCGTACATGGAGAAATCGTCGCCCATGACGGTCATGGTCTCGCCGCGCATGAGGAACGCCTGTGTGATGACCGACAGCAGCTCATCCGAGCCGTTGCCGGCGGTAACGAACTCCGCGCCCACACCGTAATACTCAGCAAACAGCGAGCAGGCTTCGGAAGCGTTGGGGTCGGGATAGCGGTTGAGCGCGTCATCCCTCAGACGCTCAAGAATACCGTTCATAGTGCTGTCGGACACACGCACAAAGGATTCGTTGGCATCCAGACGGATGGCATAATCGCCCGTTCCCGGCTCGTAGGGCTTGAGGTTGCGTATCTTTTCACACAGGATATAGCTCATGGTCGTGCGCGGCGGTGCGCCGCTCTCCTTTATGTATTGCGGTTTACCTGAAGCGAACCGCGACGGAATTTGCGTGGGCTGTCAGGCTCTCGGCGTCGGCAAGACGGATGACGTCATCCTTGATCTTCTCCAGCTCAGCCTGAGGATAATAAAGGAAGCTGGACTTCTTGACAAAGCTGTCCACCGACAGGGGCGATGAGAATCGAGCGGTGCCGTTGGTGGGCAGAACGTGGTTGGGTCCGGCAAAGTAATCGCCCAGAGGCTCGGGGGAATAATTGCCGAGGAACACGGAGCCTGCGTTATCCACACGTCCGATGTAGGACACGGGATTTTCGATGCACAGCTCGAGGTGCTCGGGAGCCAGTTCGTTGGCAAGCTCGATAGCCTGATCGATGCTGTCCACCAGAATGACCGCGCCGTAATCCTCAAGGGATTTTGCGATAAAGTCGCGGCGGTCAAGCTCACGGGACTGGGCGTACAGCTGCACATCGGTATCCTTGGCAAGCTGCTCACTGGTGGTCAGCAGCACGGAGGAAGCCAGCACGTCGTGCTCCGCCTGACTCATCATATCGGCGGCGAGGAATGCAGGATCGGCAGTCTCGTCGGCAACGATCATGATCTCGCTGGGTCCGGCGATCATATCGATATCAACCGTGCCGAAGACCATGCGCTTGGCGGTGGCGACGTACACGTTGCCGGGTCCGACGATCTTGTCAACCTGAGGGATCTGCTGAGTGCCGTAAGCAAGGGCGGCAATGGCCTGCGCGCCGCCTGCAAGGAACACTCTGTCCACGCCGGCAACGGCTGCCGAGGCAAGGATATACTGATTGGGCTTGCCGTTCTTCATGGGCGGCGTGAGCATGATGATCTCCTTGACGCCTGCCACACGGGCAGGGATGGCGTTCATCAGCACCGAGGAGAACAGCGGAGCGGTACCGCCGGGAACATAAACGCCCACACGGGTCATTCCGCGCACGCGCTGACCCATCATGATGCCGTTTTCCTTGGTCTCCATCCAGCTGTTCTGCTTCTGCTTTTCGTGATAGGTGCGGATATTTTCCGCAGCCTTGGTCAGGGAGGAAACAAACTCCGGCTCACATTCGCTCAGAGCCTTCTCGATGACCTCACGGGGAACCTCGTAGTATTCTGCGTTGGGGCAGTCAAAGGCGGCAGTGTAGCGCTGCACAGCCTCGTCGCCCTCGTTGCGGACGTTGTCAATGATGGCGGCGACGATGTCCCCCACCTTGCGGCTGTCGCTGACGCCGCGCTCCTTGAGTCGCTTTATGAGCTCATATTCGGCTTTGCCGTCGGCTCGGATTATATTTACCATAGTCGGATCAACTCCTGATTACTGTTGTGTAAGCGCCTTTTCCAGCGCCTGAGTGAATTCCTCGATCTCCTGCTGACGGAGCTTGAGGCTGGCGATGTTGCATATCATTCTTGCGGATATGGGCGCAACGTCACGGATGACCTGCAGGCCGTTCTCCTTGAGGGTGGTTCCGGTCTCGACGATATCCACGATGGCGTCGGAAAGACCAAGCAGCGGAGCCAGCTCCACAGAGCCTTCGATCTTGATGACATTTACGTCCATGGTCTGCTTTTCAAAGAAACGTCTGGTGACGTTGGGATACTTGGTGGCGATGGTTTTGGTGCCCAGTTCGGAGAAGATATCCTTGCCCCCTGCGGTTGCCACGGCGAACTTGCATCTGCCGAAGCCCAGGTCGAGGATCTCAAAGATGCTGGTGCCCAGCTCCATGATGGTGTCCTTGCCGGTGATGCCGATATCGCACACGCCGTTCTCGACGTAGGTGATAACGTCGGCAGCCTTTGCCAGCACCGCTTCCATGCCGTTGCCCAGAGGAAGGATCAGCCGTCTGCCCTTGTTGTGGATCTCAGAGCAGTCGATGCCTGCCTTTTCAAAGAGCTCCACGCTCTGCTTTTCCAGACGACCCTTGGTCAATGCTATTCTTATCGGTCTCATTGCTTATCCTCCGGTGAATCAACAGTTTCGATGCCGTCGGTGACGATGTCCACGTGCTTGATGCCTCGGTCACGGGCATAAGCCATGGCGTCGCCCACGTCCTCCAGCAGGCAGAATTCGGCGGCTATCTTCTGCTCCTGCAGCTGAGCCATGTAGCGCAGGGCGTCGATCTCCTTGCCGCCCTCGGCAACCACCAGACGCTCGGGCGCTGCCGTCGCGCTGTATTCGGATGGGTTGAGTGTCTTGACAAGGTCGTCGATGTTGATGGCAAAGCCGCAGGCGCTGCTGTCCATGCCGAAGCTGGACAGCAGATTATCGTAGCGGCCGCCGCTGAGTATCTTGGCACCGGAGCCCTCAGCGTAAGCCGAGAACACAAGACCGGTGTAGTAATCGTTCTGATGCACCAGACCGAGGTCGATGATCAGCTTGTCGCCGTAGCCCATCTCCGAAAGGGCATTGTACACCACGGCAAGGAAGT
>SVPO01000030.1 GCA_015065795.1 Oscillospiraceae bacterium
ATACCCACGGTACTGAGGACGATCCGGCGCTTCACATCATTATATGTAAGCGTAAAGCGCAGTTCGTTTTCCAACTGCTCAATATCCGACGCTCTGCAGTGGGCATCGGGATTGTGGATGCCGTAGAGCACCACGGGGCGATCAAGCTTATCCAGCGCGGACATGAGCATATCGTCATCGGCGTTGAGCACGATGGGCGCGTCGGGAGCCATACCCTCAAGTATTTCCAGCTTCGCCCTGAGTATGCCCTCACGGGAGCCCAGACGCTCGATGTGGCTGACGCCGATATTGGTGATCAGTCCGATATTTGGGCGCGCGATGGCGGTCAGGCGGCTGATCTCGCCGAAGTCGCTCATACCCATCTCGATGACCGCGGCTTCGTACGAGGAATCAAGGCGCAGGCACATACGGGGCAGTCCGATCTCGTTGTTGAGATTGCCCTCTGTGGCGAGGGTCTTATAGTGCTGACCCATCACGGCGGCGACCATATCCTTGGAGGTGGTCTTGCCAACAGAGCCGGTCAGTCCCACAAGGGGGATGTTGTATTTTGCGCGGTTGTGAGCGGCAAGAGCACCCATGGCGCGGACGGTATCCTCCACCACCAGCACGGTGCCGGGGGCATCGGGGATATCACGGGAGCACAGCGCGGCGGCAGCGCCCTTTGCAAGCACGTCGCACACGAAGTTGTGTCCGTCAAAATTCTCGCCCTTGATGGCAACAAACATGCAGCCCGGCTCAATGGCGCGGCTGTCGATGCTCACACCGGTGATCTCCGCGTCGCAGGCAGGAGCGGCGGCTCCCACGGCGGCGGCTATTTCCGAAAGGGTCATTTTATCCATTATTGGTTGCCTCCTCGGCGGCTATCTTTGCAAAGATCTCGTCCAGCACCTCGCGCTCGTCAAAGTGGATGGTGCCGGTGCTGAGTATCTGGTAGGTCTCGTGCCCCTTGCCTGCCAGTACGATAACGTCATCCTTACGGGCATTCCGCACGGCATATTCGATGGCGTCGCGGCGGCCGGTGATGACGGTGTATTCGGTGTCGTGTTTTTTCACTCCGGGGATGATCTGGCTGATGATGGCGTCGGGATCCTCGCTTCTGGGGTTGTCGGAGGTGACGATGACGTAATCCGCAAGCCGCGCGGCGGCTTCGCCCATCAGCGGGCGCTTGGCTGCGTCTCGATCTCCGCCGCAGCCAAGCAGTACCACTAAGCGCCCGTCCGTAATTTCGCGCATGGAGCGGAGGATGTTCTCCACGCCGTCCGGACTGTGGGCGTAGTCGATGATGATGGTGAAGTCCCTGTTGTTGGGATAGACCTCGGCTCTGCCCTTGACTCCGCGGGCAGTGCTGAGTGCCTTTGCGATATCCTTGAGCTTCAGTCCTTCTGCCAGAGCGCATCCGGCAGCGGAAAGGAGGTTGTAAACGGTGAATCTGCCGGGGATGCAGGCGGTGACCTGTCCGCTTTCGCCCCCCAGCGACATGGTGAAGCTGACGCCGTCGGCGCGGCAGACGATGTTAGAAGCCGTCAGACCGTCGCTGCCTGCGGCGGTGAAGGTCAGGGTATCCACATCCTCACCGAGAGGGATGCGTGCGCTCCACGGATCGTCGGCGTTGATGACCGCCTTGGAGCAGCGTTCAAAGAGCATACACTTGGCGGCAAAATACGCCTCCATGGTGTGATGGATGTCGATGTGATCCTGCGTGAGATTGGTAAAGCAGGCGGTATCGAAATGCAGACCTGCCACTCTGCCCTGCTCAAGTCCGAAGGAGGAGACCTCCATGACGCAGTATTCGCAGCCTGCGTCTGCCATTTTGCCGAACAGCTCGTGCAGCTCGTAGGTGTCGGGAGTGGTGTAGTGGGCTTCGATTATCTCGTCGCCGATCATGTTCTGCACCGTGCCGATGAGTCCGGTTTTGTGGCCGCACTGCTCGAGGACGTGCTTGAGGATGAAGGTGGTGGAGGTCTTGCCGTTGGTTCCTGTGATGCCGATCAGCTTCAGGCGGCGCAGTGGGTTGCCGAAGTAATTTTCGCACATGGCGGCGAAGGCTTCACGGGTGTTCTCCACGATGATCTGCTGCTCATGGAGCCCCAGATCATGGTCGCAGACAACTACCGCGCCGGCTTCCGCGGCGGCAGGGGCGAAATCGTGGCCGTCACGGGTCAGTCCCTTAATGCAGCAGAACACCGTTCCGGGGGCTGCCTTGCGGGAATCCACGGTGATGGCGGCGATATCCCTGTCCATATCTGCTGTTGTAAAACAGCTCACGCCGTTCATTATTGCTGACAGCTTCATAGTCTGCCTCCTGTAACGCGGCTCGCGATCAGTCGGTGGAGCCGCTCATTATGAATTCAACTGTGACCACCGTTCCCTCGGCTACGCTGGAGCCTTCGGGGATGGTCTGGGAAACGGACACGCCCTGGGCGGTGTTGTAGCCCGAACCGGCGTATCGGATGTTGAGATGCCTGCCCGTGAGCACGCGGTTTGCCTCTCTGGGGCTGAGTCCGGTGACATCGGGTACGGTAGTCAGGGGGACCTCGCCCTCCTCACGGGTGGTGATGACAACGGTGCCGCCTCTGGGGATGGACTGACCAGCCATGGGAGTCTGGGCGGTGACCACATCACCGTCGCCTATCACGCGCACGTCAAGGCTCTTGTCCTTGATGGCGGTCTTGGCTTCGTCCACCGGCTTGCCCATTACATTGGGCACGACGGTGTCGAGATTCTTGACGTCGTCGGCGGAGTAGATGGTGTCAATGTTGAGATAGGGAAGCACTTCCTCGAGGATCTCGCGCGCCACGGGGGCGGCGATGGTTCCGCCCATGTGGCTGGCTCCCCGGGGATCGTCCAGCAGCACCAGCAGAGCGATCTCTGGATCGTCACTGGGCGCTACGGCGCAGAAGGACGCGACGTAGGTCCTCTGTCCGGTCTGGGCCTGCTCGGCGATCTTTTCGGAGGTACCTGTCTTGCCGCCGATGCGGTAGCCGGCGATGTAGCAGTTACGGGCGGTACCCTTGGAGACGGTTGCCTCCAGCATACTGTTGATCATTTCCGAAGTGCTGGCGGAAATGACCTGACGCTTGACGGTCGCCTCGTTGTTGACGATGATGTTGCCCTCGCTGTCCAGAACCTGTGCGACCACATAGGGGGTCATCAGGTATCCGCCGTTGCTGATGGCGGAGATGGCGGTGACCATCTGGATGGGGGTGACGGTGTTGGTCTGACCGAAGCTTACGACGGCGAGGTCGTGGGCATAGCGGTTGAGGTTGGCTTCCTTGTGGTAGTTGACGCCTGCCACGGGAGAAGCCTCACCGGGCAGGTCGATGCCCGTCTTTTCGGTGAAGCCGAAGGCTTTGTAATACTTGAAGAAGCCGCTGCCGCCCAGACGGTCGCCCAGAGTCATGAACACGCAGTTGCAGGAGTTGACCATGCCCATGGTCAGGCTCTCGGAGCCGTGTCCGGCGCTCTTGTGGCAGCTGGTACGCAGGCCGCCGACGGTCATGGAGCCGCCGCAGTAGAAGCTGTCGTTGAGATAGGTCACGCCTTCCTCAAGGGCGGCGGACATGGTGACCGGCTTGAACACCGATCCGGGCTCGTAGGCATCGCTGATGGCCTTGTTGCGCCACTGGGCGTTCTGCGCCTTTGTGAGCGCTTCGCTGCGCTCCTTGCTGTCCTCGATCAGCTCGATCTCCGCCGCCAGAGTCTGATCGGCAATGGCGGTGTAATCGGAAGGATCGTAGTCGGGAACGGTCGCCATGGCGAGCACGGCACCGGTGTTGACGTTCATCATGATGGCGCAGGCACGGTTTCTGACCTGGTTTTTCTCCACCGCGCGCATGAGCTTTTCTTCCACCACCTGCTGGATGTTGGCGTCGATGGTGAGCACGAGGCTGTTGCCCTCCTGCGCCTCAACAAGGGTGTTGTACTCAAAGGGCATTTCGCCGGCACGGGCATTCTTGATGGTGACTACGCGTCCGGGCACGCCGCTGAGCTGGGCATCGTATTTTGCTTCCAGACCGGAAAGACCGGTGTTGTCCGTACCGGTAAAGCCCAGAACGGTGGAGGCAAGGGAGCCGTAGGAATAGGTGCGGCGAGTGTCGGCGGTAAGGGATATGCCGGGCACGATAAGCTCGCCCTTTTCGTTGTAGCAGAAACTGTAGATGGCGTCCTTCTGATCCTTGTCAGCCTTTGTCTTGAGCTTGACGCTGGGGGAGTTGAGCGCCATTCTGCCGCGGATGTATTCCTCGTCCAGTTCGAGGATCTCGGACAGACGGGCAACCACCGCGTCCGTCTGTTCTTCCTTGATATCATCGGGGCGCAGGCTGACCACCCACGCGGTGGTGCTCTGCACTATGGTTTCCATGTTGGCATCGTAGATGGTGCCGCGCTCGGCAGGCTGTTCGGTGTCGGACAGCTGCTGCTCGGTGGCTTTCTGCTGCCAGCTCTCTGCGTTGATGAGCTGATACCACGACAGCGCGCCCACTATCACGAGATAGCCGGCAGCCATGGCGATGAGCAGCCAGTGCATACGTCCGACCATGCGTCCGCTGCGATAGGATGCCCTGCCTTTTTTATGAGAGGCCGATCTGCCTCCCGAAGAAGGTTTTCTTCCGGTTGATGTGCCTGTTTTCTTTTCTGCCATGATCATTCCGCGCGGTGATGTTCCGCGCGCTCTCCTTTCCCTGAGTGAATTATATCGTTCCCACGCGGCGTGTGCCGCTTCATTCGATGCCGCTTCGGGCGGCTGTTGTTCCCCGTTCATTTCCGTAAGAAATAAAAGAGAGTCAAGATGCTTTATCTTAACTCTCAGTTATGTATGAGCGCAGTTTTACAGAGCCATACACCACAGGAGCCTGTAGAATAGTTACACGCGGCTCAATCGGCGTATGACAGAATTTTTTCCAGATTGGTCTGATACCAGTCGTCCGACTCCTGATCGGACAGCTCGAACACATTGCTCACATTGAGACTGATGTATTCGGTCTGGCTGTTTTCACGCTTCTGCATTCCCAGCGTGTTCACCGCGTATTCTTCGACGGCGGCGTCACTCATCTTGGTGTCGAACTTGACGCGAAGCGCTTCGTAATCCTGCTCAAGCTCGGTGAGCTGCTTGTTGGCGCTCTCGATCTCCATGGTCAGCTCGTGATAATCAACACGGCTGCTGACCAGCATGGTGATGACGATGACAGCCAGAATACTCAGCGCAAGGATACGCACAAGACGGGTGCGCGCGATGCGGCGTTCCCTTTCCTTGCGGCTCTCCGCCTTGCGTTCCGGTGTGACGGTTCTGGATTTCGCGCCGGAACGGCCTGCGCCGACTTTGCCCTGACGGGACACTCCTGCCTCCGCCTTGGGGGTGGCGCGCACATAGGTCTGTCTGGGCTCAAAGAGCGACAGATCGTATGCGTTGTTGCCCGAATTGTAAGCCATTTCTGTTCCCCTCCGTTTTTACATATTTATATAGTAACACTGAACCCGGGCGGTTCTTTGTCGTAATCTGTGATCAGTCGGGCAGACGCTCGCACACGCGCAGTTTTGCGCTGCGGCTTCTGGGGTTGATCTCCAGCTCCGCTTCGTCGGCTTCCACCGGCTTGCGCGTGATCAGCTTTGCACTGGGCTTTTTGCCGCAGACGCACACCGGGAAATCCGGCGGGCAGGTGCAGCCCTTGCACCATTCCGCCATCGCCTGCTTGACCATGCGATCCTCAAGGGAATGGAAGGTTATGACCGCCAGTCTGCCGTTGGGTCGGAGCCGCGAAAAAGCAGCCTCAAGACCGCGCTCCAGCTGACCAAGCTCGTCGTTTACAGCGATGCGCAGAGCCTGAAAGACCTTGCGCGCCGGATGACCGTCCCGTCGGGCGGCAGCAGGCACCGCATCGCGGATAATATCCGCCAGCTGCAGGGTGGTCAGTATGGGGGCGTTTTCGCGCTCCCGGCATATGGCTTTGGCGATGCGCACCGAGTGCTTTTCTTCGCCGAAGCGCGAAAAGATCGCCGCCAGTTCCTGCCAGGACAGCTCCGCCACCAGATCGGCAGCGGTCGGTCCGTCGGATGCCATGCGCATATCCAGCGGCGCGTCGTTGTGATAGGAAAAACCGCGTTCGGCGCAGTCCAGCTGATGGGAGGAAACGCCGATATCCAGCAGCACACCGTCCACGCCGTCGATACCAAGTCGGTCGAGGGTGGAGGCAATGTTGCCGAATTCATCGTGGACGATGATGTTGTGCTCGCCCTGCCCCAGACGGCGCATGACCTCGGCGATAGCCTGAGGGTCGCGGTCGTTGCTGATGAGCAGACCGCCCTTTATCCGTTCGAGGATGGCGGCGCTGTGTCCTCCGCCGCCGGCGGTGCCGTCAAAATAGACGCCGTCGGGGTCGATGTTCAGCAGCTCGATGGTCTGATGAAGCAGAACGGGTATGTGATACTGGCTCAATTCTGCTCCTCCTCCACTGTTTTTTCTGCTTTTTGCGGTTGTTTTTAACAGAATTATGTAAAAATGCGGCTTTAGCTGTTGACTGCGGCGAAAAATAGTGATAGACTCAATATTGAATGTTGACCGTATATACTACCGTCAAATCTTATGTCTACTCCCCTTAGGCTGCATAAGGGCGGCTTCACAACAAAGCCGCCCCTGTGCAGAAGGTTTAGTAAAAGGGGGACATATAGTTTGATTAAGGAAAAGGTCCTGCGCGTGATCAGTTGATGCCGACCTCGCGGAGAGCATCGTATTCGTCCTTGTCCGGATCCATCATGTCATCGCCCATCATTTCGGCGAAGCTTTCCGGATTCCACAGCTCGACCCAGTCGAGCATACCGACGAAGCAGACCTTTTCGGTCAGACCGGCATAATTGCGCAGCTGTTCGGTCAGCATGATCCTACCTTGAGAATCCATTTCTACGTCCACAGCGGAATATGTCAGTCTGCGGCGCGCCGAGTTGTCACCCAGATTGCTGTCGCGAAGCCGCGAGAGCATTCTGACCCACTCGGTTTCGTTGTAGGCGCGGATGCAGCGGCAGTCCATACCACGGCAGATATAGAAACGCTGGCCGAGCTCCTGTCTCAGCTTTGAGGGAACAAACACGCGTCCCTTGGCGTCTATATTGTGCGTGTAGTTGCCGACAAACATCTTTCGCACCTCTTACCGGACGATTTTCAGCGGCTGTTGTCGGACAGTCGCCTCTTTCGCACCTATCGCTCACCACTTTGGTGATATCTCAGTGGGTATTTGCGCCCTTTTGCTCCACTTGTCCCCATTATACTTGCATTATGCTGAAAAATCAAGCCCCATAAACTGCACGGCGGCGCGGTTTTTCCGCAAATTCTGATGCTGATTTCCATTTTTTGAAGGAATTTCGCCACATTTGGTGTCCACACTTTTTCGCCACCACTACATATAGTCATTTCATATCGTTCGCACTTTTAAAACTTCGTGCACTTTGCACTTTTTCGCAAGCATAACTTTGTGAACAGTCACAAATTATTCCACAGTGTATCCCGAAGCTGCACCGCCCGGTGGGGATAAGTGGAGGCAAACACCACCGCGCCACTCCTCCCCACCGGGCTTTCGGAACTCGAACAGCAAAAAGCATCCCCGTCAGACCGAACGAGTCCGACGGGGATGCTTTTTGCTGATATCATTGTTTTTCGGGATCTCTGATGGTGCAAACGTATTGAGCGTACCGTTTTTCTCTCTGCGGCAGTTATTCGTTCCGCACGAAAACCGTCATTGGAATCTCCGGGACGAAGAACATCCTCCGTCTCAGCGCATCTTGTTTTTCCGGATATAATATAGTATAATGTTTTAATTCCTGAAGCAAGGAGAATACAATGAATAATCGAACTACCGCTATATTCGGACCGGCAGGAACCTGCCTCGCCGCAGCCGCATCGGGCGTCAAGTCCACCGAAAAGCTGCTGGATTATCTCGCCTCACGGGGCGTGACCGCCTTTGAATATCAGTGCGGCAGAGGGGTGAACATCGGTCAGGCAAAGGCCGAGCTTATCGGTTCAAAAGCCAGGGAGCTGGGCATCGAGCTTTCTCTCCACGCACCGTATTATATCTCCCTCGCCTCCGCAGAAGCGGAAAAGCGGGACAATTCCATAAAGTATATCCTCGACAGCGCCCGTGCCGCAGACTGGATGGGCGCGACGCGCATCGTGGTGCATCCCGGCGGTCTTGGCAAGCTCAGCCGCGCCGAAGCCGCGGAGCTGGCGTCGCACACCCTTGAGCGCGCGGTAAAAGCCGTCCGCGCCGAGGGGCTCAACACGATCATATGCCCCGAGGTAATGGGCAAGATAAATCAGCTGGGCGATCTGGGCGAGGTGCTGGGTTTCTGCGCCATCGAACCCGAAGGCATGCTTCCCTGTGTGGATTTCGGGCATCTGAACAGCCGTATGCACGGCGAGATGTCATATCCCGACACGCTGGACGAGATTTTCGCTTCGCTGGGTGAGGAGCGCGCAAAGCTGATGCACATTCATTTTTCCAAGATCGAATACTCCAAGGGCGGCGAGGTACGTCATCTGACCTTCGGCGACGAGCGGTACGGACCCGATCCCGCTCCGCTGATGGAGGAGCTTGCCCGCAGAGGCATGACCCCCACGGTGATATGCGAGTCGGACGGCACTCAGACCGACGACGCGCTGGAAATGCAGGAGCTTTACCGCTCTTATTCCTCCCGATAACCGACAGGATAACCATTACTGAAGGAGCTTTGATATGAACAACAAGCAGCAGTATATCGATCGTCTCGACCGCCTTGTGGCTCAGCTTCCCGAGAACGCCGACGGCGCGCTGGTCACCTCTCAGGTGTGCAGATTCTATCTTTCCGGCTACAACGCCGACACCGGCTATCTGCTGGTCACCCGCGGCGGCTGCGTGTTCGTCACCGACGCGCGATACATCGAAGCCGCTTCCGCCGCTCTTGAGGGCGTGTGCAGAGCAGTGTGCTATACCCGCGGCAAGTTCGGTGAGATCATGCGCGGTCTGTGCGACGGCATGGGCGCAAAGTCCCTGCTCATCGAGACGGGCAGCGTTACCCTGGCGGAAGCCGATCGCTTCGCAAAAGCCTTTGAGCCGGTGACCATCCTGCGCTCATCCCATCTGGACGACATCGTCAGCGCGATGCGTCTTTCCAAGACCGAGTTCGAGGCAGAGCAGATCAGAGCCGCTCAGCGACTGACCGAGCGTTCTCTCAATCGTATTCTGAAGATGATCAAGGAAGGCGTTTCCGAGCGCGAGATTGCTCTGGAGCTGGAGTTCGATATGCGCCGCAGCGGCGCCGAGCGCGTGGCTTTCGACCTGATCGTCGCCGCCGGTCCCAACGGTTCCATGCCCCACGCGGTGCCCTCCGATTACCGCGTAAAGCCCGGCGATTTCATTACCTTCGACATCGGCTCGGTGGTCAACGGATACCATTCCGACATGACCCGTACCGTCGCTTTCGGCAAGGTCAGCGACGAGCAGATCAAGGTGTACAACACAGTACTCACCGCACAGAAGGCTGCCATCGACTATATCGTCGGAGGCGGACTGAACTGTGCCGAAGCCGACCGGATCGCCCGTGACATCATCACCGATGCCGGCTACGGCGAGTGCTTCGGCCACGGTCTCGGTCACGGCGTGGGCGTTGAGATTCACGAGGCACCCACCCTTTCCTTCATCAGCAAGGAAAATATGTGCGAAGGCTGCGTGGTCACCGTTGAACCGGGCATCTATCTCGAAGGACGCTTCGGCGTACGCATCGAGGATATGCTGTACATCACGAAGGATTCTGCCATTGACCTGACAGAAATGGATTCCGGCCTGATTGTGATTGATTAGTAATATTGCACAATTATTTAGCCCCTACAAGGATGTAATGAAATTACTGCAGATTCAGCGGTTTTATTGGGATTTTGCGATAGTTATGCGATTTCGCCATCAAAGCTGATTGTGCGTTATTACGGTTGAAAAAGCGATAATATTGTGTTATAATGCCCACGGATGTATATTACTGATGCCGGAGTGCTCTTCGAACGCTCCCCATCTTTACTGGAGGAATAATCTATTATGGCTTACACTCAGAAGCAGATCAAGGAAATGATCGATGAGAAGCTGCGCAGCAACTTCGGTCTCGCTCCCGAGGACGCAGACGAGGAACATATATACCAAGCCCTCGCCCTGAGCGTGCGCGACATTCTGCAGCAGTCCAACAGCAAGTTTTCCCGTGAGGTCACCAAAAAGGAAGGCAAGCGCATCTACTATCTCTGCATGGAGTTCCTGATGGGCCGCTCCCTGCGCAATAATCTTTACAATCTGGGTCTGGAAAAGGTGGTCACCGCCGTTCTGCCCAAGTATCACACCACCATCGACCGAATCTACAACATGGAGCCCGACGCAGGTCTGGGCAACGGCGGCCTCGGCCGTCTTGCCGCCTGCTTCCTGGACGGCTTTGCTGCCAACGACTATCTGGGCATGGGTTATTCCCTGCGCTACGAGCTGGGTATCTTCAACCAGAAGATCGTTGACGGCTGGCAGACCGAGCTGCCCGACTTCTGGCTGCCCGGCGGCGAAAGCTGGCTCATCCCCCACCGCGAGGACGCTCTGGAGATCCGCTTCGGCGGTCACATTGACGAGCGCTGGGACGGCGATTATCACTACGTCGAGCACCGTGACTATTCCACCGTCCGCGCCGTGCCCTACGACATGATGTGCGCAGGTCCCGGCGGCAAGGCCGTGAGCACCCTGCGTCTGTGGGCTGCCGAGTCCGACGGCTTCAACATGGACGACTTCAACAAGGGCGACTATATGCGCGCCATGGAAGAAAACTCCATGGCTGAGATCCTGACCAAGGTTCTCTATCCCAGCGACAACCATCAGGTCGGCAAGACCCTGCGTCTTTCCCAGCAGTATTTCCTGGTGTCCTCCTCCATTCAGGACATCATCAAGCGCCATCTGCGCAACTACCGCACCATGAGCAACTTTGCCGACGTGGTCGCCATTCACATCAACGACACCCATCCCACTCTCGCCATTCCCGAGCTGATGCGCGTTCTCATGGACGAGTGCGGCTTTGGCTGGGACGAGGCATGGGACACCGTCACCAAGTGCATGGCCTACACCAACCACACCGTTATGGCTGAGGCTCTGGAGTGCTGGGGCGAGGATCTGTTCCGCACCCGTCTGCCCCGTATCTATCAGATCGTCTGCGAGATCAACAAGCGCTTCTGCGACCGCATGACCGAGCTGACCGGCTATGATTACGAAAAGGTTGGCCGCATGAGCATCATCAAGGACGGCTATGTCAAGATGGCAAACCTGTGCGTCGCCGCCTGCCACAGCGTCAACGGCGTTTCCGAGCTGCACAGCGAGATCATCAAGGAAAGCGTCTTTAACGACTTCTACACCGTCATGCCCGGTAAGTTCAAGAACGTCACCAACGGCATCGCGCACCGCCGCTGGCTGAATCAGGCCAACCCCCGTCTTGCCGAGCTGGTCACCGAGCTCATCGGCAACGGCTACGTCAAGGATGCCAGCCAGCTTTCCAAGCTGACCGCTTTTGCTGACGACAAGGCAGTTCTGGAGAAGGTCGAGGCCATCAAGCTTGCCAACAAGCAGGATCTCGCCGCCTACATCCAGAAGCACAACGGCATCACCGTTGACCCCAACTCCATCTTCGACGTACAGGTCAAGCGCCTGCACGAGTATAAGCGCCAGCACCTAAACGCCCTGCATATTCTCTCCGAGTATCAGTGGCTGCTGGACAATCCCAATGCTCCCTACACCCCGAAGACCTACATCTTCGGCGCAAAGGCTGCTTCCGGCTACTTCCTCGCCAAACAGATCATCAAGTTCATCTGCTACATGGCAGACGTCATCAACAACGACCCCAGAGTCAGCGACAAGCTCAAGGTTGTCTATCTTGAGAACTACCGCGTGACCGTCGCCGAGATGCTCATGCCTGCCAGCGAGATCAGCGAGCAGATCTCCCTCGCCGGAACCGAGGCTTCCGGTACCGGCAACATGAAGTTCATGCTCAACGGCGCCATCACTCTGGGCACCGAGGACGGCGCAAACGTGGAGATCCACCGCGCTGTGGGCGACGAGAACATCGTCATCTTCGGTATGCTCACCGAGCAGGCCAACCAGCTGCGCGCAAGAGGATATCACCCCATCGACTTCTACAACAGCAACGATACACTGCGCCGCGCCATCGACGGTCTGAAGACCGGCTTCAAGGGCTGCTCCTTCTCCGACATCGCCCAGAACCTGCTGACCACCGACCGTTACATGGTTCTTGCCGACTTCAACGATTACTGCCGCGCCCAGCGTGACATCACCGAGTTCTACAACGACCGTGACCGCTGGAACCGCAGCAGCCTGCTGAACATCGCCAACGCCGGCATCTTTGCCGCCGACCGTTCCATCAAGGACTACGCCAGAGACATCTGGGGTCTGGATAAGTAAGCGGAAACACCAGATAAACACAGCGCCGCCCCGAAGAAAGCAATCTTCGGGGCGGCGCCGTTCTTTTGCAGAGTTTTCAGGAGAGATCGTGATAGCGGTTGACCAGCTCCAGCACTTCCTGTGTATTGCCGGTGACGATGATCCTAGGCACACACTTTACGCTTTCAAAAGAAAAGCTGATGTCGGAATAACCACCGTTGCATATGGCATTGCAGAAGAAGCGCGAGGCGGCTTTTCCGTCACTCTCGGGAATGTCGAGGATGATGCAGCAACGGTTTTTCTGTTTCTTCGTATCTTTGAGAAAGTCGAACACCGCTGCATTTTTCTTTGCGCGAATGCTCGGGAGAACGGCAGGATCGGAGACAAAGCCCTGAATCTGCTCCTCGGTGAATCTCCACGCGCCATCGATCTTTTCGCCGCGCAGCACGCCTGAGTTGATGTAATTGCGCAGGGTACGGTCGGTAAGCCCGGTGATGAGCGACAGCTGCCTGATATCATAGCGACTGTCGGCGTTTTCGATGTTGTTCATGGAATCGTCCTCCTGTGTTTTTGTTATGGTCATATTATATCCTGCACAGAGGAACGGTTCAATTTGAAATCACACGACTTTTTCATAGCCGTCCGGCGGTCATCCGTTCGCGATGATATACCGCTGTATCACGCCGCCGTAATTCTCGCTGAAGAACTCGGCATCCAGCACGCCGCCGTTATTGGTGATGACCTTAGCCGAGGCAGGGTTGTTTTTGTCGCAGGTCATAATAACATCGGTAATGCCCACTCGCGCACAAACGCGAAGCGCTTCGCCCAGCAGCGCGGTGGCGTAGCCTTTACCCCGCTCGGAAGGACGAGTGCTGTAGCCGATGTGACCACATTCGGTCCTGAGGTAATCGTTCAGCGCAAGGCGGATGTTTACCATGCCAACGATGCGGTCGTCCTCCTCGCGCACATAGAAATATGTCAGTGCCGGCACTCTGGGTTCGGGCACATTGGCAACGTCGATGTCGCGCATCACCTTGTCAAGCCACTGTTCATACGTCATCGACTGCGAAAGAAACCGATCCAGACCGCCGCTGCCGTTGACCTCGCTGCCGCACTCCCGGAACTCACGAATATACTCCATCGCCTGTTCCTTATAATCCATATTCGGAAAAACCAGCTTCATAGCCGCACCTCGTTTCTTTTTGGAATCAATTGCTCACAATTTTACCAGAGTAAAGAATAAAAGTCTATCATTTTCCGCACGAATCTGCTATTATATAAGGTAATCAGCGATTTATTGCAGAATCAGGGAGGTCACCCCATGAACATAAGCACTCTGTTCCAGCAGAAAAAGACGGTATTTTCCGTGGAGATATTTCCGCCCAAGCGCACCGACGGCATCGACACGCTCTACAAATCCCTTGACCGCATCGCCGCCATCAAGCCCGACTACATCAGCGTGACCTACAGCGCAGGCGGCTCGGCAACCAACGAGCTGACCGGACGCATCGCTGCCGACATCAAGACCCGTTACGGCATCGAGCCGCTGCCCCATCTGACCTGCCTGTACAACACCAGAGAGCAGGTCCGGGCTCAGCTGGACAGCCTTGCGCAGAACGGCATCGAGAACATCCTTGCCCTGCGCGGCGACCGCCGTCCCGACATGGAGGTCTGCCACGACTTTTCCTACGCCAGCGATCTTGCGGCGTTCATCCGGGACAACAGCTCCTTCAACTGCGTGGGCGCCTGCTATCCCGAGGGACACCCCGAGGCTCCCGGTCGTGCCCGTGACGTGCGCAACCTCAAGTACAAGATCGACGCGGGAGTGACCCATCTCAACTCCCAGCTGTTCCTTGATAATGACGATTTCTACAGCTTTCTTGAGCTGTGTGAGGCTGCCGACATCAATGTACCCATCGAGGCAGGCATCATGCCGCTGATGAGCAAGAGCCAGATCGAGCGCATGATCGTTGGCTTTGGCGCGAGTATGCCCCGCAAGTTCTCCCGTATCATCTCCCGTTATGAGAACGATCCCGACGGGCTGTTCAAGGCAGGCATCGGCTACGCCATCAGCCAGATCATTGACCTTATCTCCCAGGGCGTGTCCGGTATTCATCTGTATACCATGAACCGTCCCGACGTTGCCGAGATGATCTACGACAGCGTCAAGAGTATGCTGTGATTTGCGGAAAGGACTCTCAGAATGGATAATCAGAACGCACCCGTTCCCGAGCTGAAGCTCTACGCCTACGACTCCGAATATGCTCGCAGCAAAAAGACCGGCAGCCACTACTGGACGGTCGACCTGATCCTTGCGCTGGCGCTGCTGGCGGCCGTCGGCGTTGCCTATCTTCTCCGCAATGTAATCCCTTCCGACAGTCCGATGTACACCCCCTTTATCGTGGGCATACTGGCTGCAGCGGTGGTGGTCTATCTGATCTTCAAGGGCGCGATGAGCTACAGAACCGACGCGTGGTTCTGCTCCTTCGCTCAGCGCGACGGCAGGCTTTTCCATCTCGAGTTTTCTCCCAGACAGGGCATCGGTCTGTTCGGCACCCTCTTTGACGCCGCTCACTGTTCGGCTTCCATCAAGGCTGCCGCTGACCCCGAGATCGTAGGCGAGGTGTTATCCTATGCTGCGGCAGGAGCCCGTGTGCCTGCCAGCACAAAATATCGGAACGTGACCGTCACCGAGCTGCACAGCGCCGCTCTGACCCTCAAAGGAAAGAAAGTCATCGCCAACTACTTCGACCGTGCCGGCAAGCAGCGCAAGCTGGTCACCGCCGACTGCTTCAAGGGTCTCGCGGAGGACTTCTGCGGCAGATAACCACACATCAGCCCTGTGCGCCTGACCTCGCACGGGGCTGTTTTTGCGTCTGCAGGCAAGGAATGGGCAGAAGCGCGTTTTGAGTGGTGGTTTTTACCGAAAGGCGAGCGCGTTTTCTGTGTATATTCTCCACGGGCAAATCACGTCATATATTGAATAATCCTCCGAGCAATGCTATAATCGCCCCGTTTGGACCATTTGACAAAGGAGGCAGCATAAATGGATGCTCGCGAGATTCTCGGGCGGAAAGGGTATATGCTCCGGCTGACCCTGCCCATCTTCCTTTCCTATCTGATGAACATGGCGGTGAACACCATCGATCAGATGATGGTTGGAAATTATTCTCAGACTGCCGTCGCTTCCATCGGAAACGCAAACCAGATTTCCAGCATACTGATGATGTTTTTTTCGGTGCTGAATCTGGCTTCGGTTATACTCATCAGTCAGTTCAAGGGCGCAGGCGACAACCGCAAGGAGCAGGTCATCTACATCCTCGCGGTGCTGTGCAACGTCATTGTGTCGGTCTTTATCGGGCTGATTTGCATCTTCCTTGGCAGACCTATCTTCCGCTTCATGCAGGTGCAGGAGGGTGCAGTGCTTGACGGCGCGGTGCAGTATCTGCGCATCACCGGCGGCACGGTCATCTTTCAGGCAATGGTCATGGCGTTCACCTCTTTCCTCAAGAGCAACTCCATGATGACCATGCCGCTGCTGGTCACCGCTCTGGTTAACGTGATCAACATCCTGGGCAACTGGGTGCTGATTTACGGCGTGGGCCCCTTCCCCGAGCTGGGCGTGCGTGGCGCTGCTCTGGCAACCGCCATTTCCCGCGGCACAGGTGCGATCCTTCTGGGCATTATCTTCCGTGTGAAGCTGGGCAAGCTCAACTGGAAGCTGCTTCGCCCCTTCCCCTTCTCCGACCTGAAACACATGATAAAGATCGGTGGCCCCTCCGCAGGCGAGAGCATATCCTACAACATCTCCCAGCTGGTAATCATGATCATGATCAACACAATGGGGCTGGTTGCGGTCAACTCGAAGATCTATGTGCAGTCGGTGGTGACCTTCTCCTATATGCTGTCCTTTGCCATCGGCGAGGCGACAATGGTGGTCACCGGCTATATGCTGGGCAACAAACAGCATGACGACGCCAACAGACGCGTCATGCGCTCCCTGACCACCGCCGTGTGTACCACGGTGACCATCTCCACACTGCTGTGGATATTCAGCCGGACGGTCATCGGTCTGTTCATGGGCAGCACCAACGACCCCGAGGCACTGCTGCTGAAGGACGATATCCTCGCGCTGTGCAAGCAGATCATGCTGCTGGAGATCGTTCTGGAAATCGGACGTTCCACCAGCCTTGTGGTCATCAAGGCTCTGCAGACCGCAGGCGATGTCAATTTCCCCGTCATAACCACCATCACGTCATCGTGGCTGGTCGCCGTGCTGCTGAGCTATATCCTCGGCGTGGTGTGCGGACTGGGGCTCACGGGCGTATGGATCGCCATGGCGTGCGACGAATTCCTAAGGGGCATCATTTTCATCACCCGATGGAGGAAGGGCGGCTGGCGCAAGCTGGATCTGGTGTCCGGCTCATAATCACAGCCCCGAAAAGTACCACAAAATATCAGAAGCTGCCGGTCCGAGTGATCGGCAAGCTTTCATTATGCGCGTATAACAAAATCCGCAGAACAGTAAGTCGTTCTGCGGATTTTTGTTGTGTTTAATAGGCTACGTCGAACTCTTTGCCGGCGGGAGGAGCATCAACGTACTTGACCTCCATAAGCGGCAGATAAGAACTGGTGCACTCAAAGATGTTCTTTTCGTAGTAGGGCTCGCCGTTGTAGTAGACCTTGCGGTAGGAGTCGATAACTCGTCCGGGCTGACCTGCCTGATTGGACTTGCCGTCCTTCTTCTTGTGATAGATGGTCTTCGGTCTTTCCAGTCCGCCGATTTCCTGTGGGAAGATATCAGCAGTGAAGCCGTCCCATGTACCCCAGATGTTGCAGGTGAGTGTGGCACCGGAAACGATAAGCTCGATACGGATGGGGTACTGCTTGCTGTTTTTGAACTGATAGTCACAGGTTCCCCAGTTGACGGTGGCGTCGTTGTGGAAGGTCTGCTGGGTGTGATCCTTGTTCCACATATAGCTGACGGTGTACATATGGTTTCTACGGTGCACCGTTTCAAGGTTGGCAAGGATGGTGGTGTAGTACAGAGTGGAAGACACCTGGCAGATTCCGCCGCCGAAGTCTTCGTCGGTACCCTCGGAGGAGTAAACGGTTGCCTTGGAGAAGCCGCGCTCAGGGGTACGCTGACCGACGATATCGTTGAAGGAGAATATATCGCCCGGCTGCATGGGATTCTCGGCGTAGTAGTTGTTGATGTACTCGCAGCACTTCTTGATGTTGCTGGTACGGCCGACGTTGTTGGCGTTGAACTCGGTGTAATAGGTCGCCAGCAGGTCGGGACATTCGTCCTTGCGCAGCTCCTGAATGGTCAGCTTGGGGACGGAAATCTTAAGATCCATGGTCCACTTATCCTCGTTGCTGCCGCTGATTATCTGCTGCAGCTCGGAGGTGCTGAAATCCATACCGATGACGTGCTCGGTGTAGGTGGTCTGACCCAGACCGTCGGTGACCGAGAAGGCATCCACAGGCTCTTTGTACACCTGCTTGTGGATGTTTTCCACATCGATATCGGGACTCTTGGTCACCTGCAGCTGGGTTTCGATGGGGTCATACACGCCGGTGTTGATGGCCTCCATGGCTTTGTCGATGAATCCGTTGTAGTCGATACCGTAGCCGTCGGCACCTGCCGTGACCACCAGTTCGGCGCTGTATTCCCATGTTTCGGGATCCAGCAGCAGCTTGACCTCGTGGGTCGGCTCGCGCATGGGCTCGCCGTCCTCACCGACCAGCTCGTTCAGGAAGCTGATGACAGCAGTCTCGTCAAATCGGATGGAACCGACAGTGCGGTAGGTGTGGTTGACCGCCTTGCCTTCGGCATCCTTGACCTCGACATATTCCACGGTGCCGTCCTCGTTGTCGGTATATTCAAAGCCGCTGTCGGCGAGACGGAACAGTCCCGTGCCGCTCTGCCCAGCGTCTCCGGTATAGGTCACCGCGATGCTCTTGGTGGAAAGGGTACCGTCAACGGTCTGCTTGATGAGCATGAGAGATGTGTCGGCATCCATGCTGCTCAGAGCGGTGGAGACCAGGAGCGGCTTGGAAACACGATTTGCGCCGATGAACACAAAGACGCCCACCAGCAGCGCCACGACCATGACTGCCGCCACGGCGCCCAGCACCGCCTTGTTTGCGCGGCGGCGCACATAGGATGTTCTGCCTCCGGTGACGATGACGCGCTTCTGAGGCTCGTAGTCGTCACGGAAGTAATCGGCAAACAGCTTTGGCACGCCGACACTGCCGTCGTAGCCGCCGTCCACCATCATTTCGCGTCCGCCGCGGTATCCGTCGCTTTCCATCTGCTCGCGCTCGCGGCGTTCACGACGGCGCTGCTCGAGCTGTTCCTGTTCGCTGAGCTGACGCTTGCGTACGCCAAGACCCTTGATGCCGCCGAATTCGCTGCGGAACTGTTCTTCGTCATAGTCCTCGCCGAAGTTGTTGGCACGGCTGTAACCGCGTCTTGCAGGACGGTAGTTGTCTATGGTAGGCGGCGCTGCTTTGCGCTTGGGGATGATCTCGTCGTCGAAGTCGTCGTCAAAGCGCGCGTCGTAGTTTTCGTTGACGCGTGCGGAACGGCGGCGTGCAGGCTGCTGAGCAGCTCTGGCTGCCTGTTCCTTTCGGCGGCGTTCTTCCTCCTCCGCCTGACCCAGCATGGTTCCGGGACGATAGTTGTCAAACTGCTCGTCCTCACGGGGATTGCGCCGGGGCTGAGGACGACGCGAACGGGGCGCAGGCTGCGGAGCGACGTCGTCAAAATCGTCGTCAAAGGTGATATTCTCCTCCGGCTGAG
Organism: Oscillospiraceae bacterium; assembly: GCA_015065795.1. GTDB lineage: Bacteria > Bacillota > Clostridia > Oscillospirales > Acutalibacteraceae > SIG598. The sequence continues at coordinate 19,234 of SVPO01000030.1, forward strand.
CCGAATCGTTCCGCGAAAGGCGGCTGTTTCTGGGGGGACGTTCGTCGCCCGGCTCAAACTGGAAGGATCGGTTTCTGTTGTAACCTGCCATACCGTATCGAACCTCCTTTACGGTAATATGGAACGGAATAGTGCGATCGCGACTGCCTGCAAAGGACAGTTCTGCACTGTAATAATAGCCTATCAACCGCGATTTTTCAAGCAGTGGTGCGAAATTTCATAGATTCTTTACCTTTCGGTCAGCGTCCCGGAGGCTATCAAGCATCCTTGCTTTACAGCTTGTAATTTTAAAGAAAAATATCACACAAATTTGCCGGAAAATATTGACAAATGAAATGAAATGAAATATAATGAACCTACACGAAACAGGAGGAAGACTTATGGAAAAGCTGTACACAGTCGAAGATGTCGCGAAGATGACCGGCCTCACCAGCCGCACCATCCGCAACTATCTTGCCGACGGTCGTCTGACCGGACGCAAGGTGGGCGCTCAGTGGCGTTTCACCGAAGAAAACATCGCCGCGATCTTTACTGAAGCCTCCTCCCGTAAGGATGTCAGCCGCGCCGCTGCCGGCGAGGTGGAAGCATTCCTCAAGCCGCAGAGCCGCAGCTCCGCCACCGTGTGCGCCGTGGTGGATTATCCTGCCGAAAGCGCTGAAGCTGTCGCTCCGCTGGTTCAGAAGCTCACCGATCAGTATAACGGCTTTGACGAGCCTTCCCTGCGGTTCATCTACGATTTCGACGAAAAGAACGGAGTAGCTCGCTTTACTCTCATCGGCGAGATCGCTATGGTCGCCAAGATGATCAAGACCATCCGCAAGGACTGATCGTTCAACCACGCTGTCACACTGGTATTGGATATTCCATAGCAACGATTGATAATTCGATGCCAGTTTCCTTTTCATCATATACCTCCCTTTCCCATGTTCGTAAGCCGGCGCGTCGTTGGTCGTGCCGGCTTGGGTCCGGAAGCGGAGGGCATTTTTATGCGCGAAAAACAGCACTCCCTGACGCGCCGTAAACCGGCAGAACAGGGAGTGCTGTGTGTGTTTTCAGATTATTGTGCGGCAGCAGGCGTTACTCCGCCGTGCTGAGCGCTTCCACAAGACGGTCGGCAAAGGCGCGCGCTCCGGCAATCGCTTCTTCCGTCTGAAAGGATGCCAGATCGTCGGTGTCCTGCACAGAGTAGGTGCCGTCAAACACCAGCGCCGAATGTTCGCACAGTCTTTGAACTCCGGTGACAAAGGGCGAGATCGCGTAATCCGCTTCGTAGCCGTGGGCGGCAATGATGGCAACGTGCTTGCCTGCCCACAGCGAGCCTTCCGCCTCACCGTAGAATTTGTTGAGCCCGTAGTGTCTGTCCAGCACAGCTTTCATCTGGGCGGTGCAGTACCATGAAAAAATCGGAGTAGCCAGCACAAGGCAGTCACAGGAGCGGATGGCATCCACCACAAGATGCATATCATCCTGCTGAGCGCAGCCGTAGGCTCCGCTGACGTTCTGGCAGGCATAGCAGGCAAGACAGGGTCTGATGTCAAGTCCGGAAAGGCAGATATACTCTGTCTCCGCGCCCAACTCATGCAGCCTGTCCATAAAACGGGAGCACAGCTCGGCAGTGTTGCCGTTAAGCCGCGGACTTCCCATAAGAACACAGAATTTCATATTGTTTCCTTGTTTAGCCCAATCAATTGGATCCGTTTTCAGTCTGTATCACCGCTATAAGCCGACTCCACCACATAGCCCGTAGCGTGGTCGGGCACGTTTTTTTCAACGTGCATATGTCCGAACCATAAGCATATCAGCGGTATCAGCACCAGCAGGAGAAACATGAGAACGATCGTCGGCAGGCTTATTCTTGCCTTCCTTCTTCTGCGGCGGCGTTTTTTGCTGTCCATCTTTACGCTGATTCTCCTTTGCTGATGATATGCCGAATTATCCCCGGCTGAAAATAGCGGTGGCTCCGCAGGGGAGCACCTGTTCCCGTCCGTCACGGGACGCACCGCTCACCGGCAGACCGATCTCGTCGGCTTCGATGACCGCATCCTTCCAGCGGCTGCCCAGCTGAGCGGTCAGTATGTACTTCATTACCGAGGGAGAAAGACCCGTGGTATAGCTGTTGATGAGGAAGAACAGAGGGTTATCGGTGAGGACCTCTGCCACGCTGCCCACGAGGTCATATATCTGCTCCTCGAGATGCCAGACCTCACCGTTGGGTCCGCGTCCGTAGCTGGGCGGATCCATGATGATGGCATCATAGAGCGAGTTGCGGCGGCGTTCACGGGCGGTGAACTTGCCGCAGTCGTCAACGATCCAGCGCTGCGGCACATCGGCAAGACCCGATGACGCAGCGTTTTCCTTTGCCCACTGGGTCATGCCCTTGGAGGCATCCACATGGCACACATATGCACCTGCGGAAAGGCAGGCAGCCGTTGCTCCGCCGGTGTAGGCAAAGAGGTTGAGAACTCTGATCTCTCTGCCGGCGTTGGCGACTTTTTCGCGCATCCAGTCCCAGTTGACCGCCTGTTCGGGGAACAGTCCGGTGTGCTTGAAGCCCATGGGCTTGATGTTGAAGCGCAGGTCATCATAGCCGATCTGCCATGAATCGGGCAGCTTGCGGCGCACGTCCCAGTGTCCGCCTCCGGTCTGGGAGCGGACGTACCGTGCGTCTGCCTTGTTCCACATGGGATGCTTTTTGGGGGTCTTCCAGATTATCTGCGGATCGGGTCGGATGAGGATAACGTCTCCCCATCTTTCCAGCCGCTCGCCGGACGACGCGTCCAGCAATTCATAATCCTTCCATCTGTCTGCCAGCCTCATAGGGTCCGGTCACCGTCCTCGAATCATAATTTGTGGAGCCTTTCCCCGTGAATGGTCGATTATTATCAGAAAGGCAGATACTCGCGCAGATGAGCCAGCGGCGCGTTGTTGGCGAAAATAAGGAAGTACGCAGCTGCGCCCAGCAGAGCGATGATGGCAAGAATGGTGGCAATGATGGTGCCCACCGAGCTGCCGCGGTTCTCGTAGTATTCTTTGCTCTCGTCGGCACGGCGGGGCCCGCTGGCGGCTCCTCCGCCGGTGTCCTCAAAGCCCTTGTGCGCAATGCCGCCGAGGGTGGCGTTGTAGTTGACGTTGTTGTTGAAGCTTCCGTCGGAATTGATGCCGACGAGGCTGTTCAGCAGGGCGTTCTGCAGCTCCTTGCCGCAGATGGCACAATACTGCATATCTTCACGATTTTCGTTTCCGCAGAATTTGCAGATCATGTATGTATCCTCCTCACTGTATTCTCGTTATCTGACCGACATTAGCAGCCGGTTAAGGTTCGTCAGAAAATGGTGGACTGCCCCGGCTGAACGTCCGAGGGCGATTCCATTTCAAGATGCTCGTAAGCAAGACGGGTCACGCAGCGGCCTCTGGGGGTACGCGTGATGAAGCCGATCTGCATCAGGTAAGGCTCGTAGACATCCTCGATGGTCACAGCCTCCTCGCCGATGGCAGCTGCAATGGTGTCCAGTCCCACGGGGCCGCCGTTGTAGAAGCGGATGATGCTGGACAGCAGCAGCCGGTCGATCTTGTCAAGACCCAGCTCGTCGATCTCCAGACGGTCGAGAGCCATACGGGCGATGCGCTCGTTGATGATTCCGCTGCCCTCCACCTCGGCAAAGTCACGGGTGCGCTTGAGCAGACGGTTGGCGATACGGGGCGTGCCGCGGGAACGGGAAGCCAGCTCCAGCGCGCCGTCGTTGTCGATGTCGATACCCAGAATGGAAGCGGAACGGGTAACGATGTCCGCCAGCTCCTCGGTGGTGTACAGCTCCAGACGCATCAACATTCCGAAGCGGTCACGCAGGGGTGCCGAAAGCTGTCCGGCACGGGTGGTGGCTCCCACCAGAGTGAACTTTGGCAGGGGCAGGTGATAGCTCATGGCGCCCTGACCCTTTCCGGTCATGATGTCGATGGCAAAATCCTCCATCGCAGGATAAAGGATCTCCTCCACCTGACGGGCGAGACGGTGTATCTCGTCGATAAAGAGCACGTCGCCGGGATTCAGGGAGCTGAGGATGGCGGCCAGGTCACCGGGACGGGCGATCGCCGGTCCGGAGGTGATGCGCAGACCCACGCCCAGCTCACGGGCGATGATGCCTGCGAGGGTGGTTTTTCCCAATCCCGGAGGACCGTACAGCAGAACGTGATCAAGGGTCTCTCGGCGCCCGAGGGCGGCATCGATGAACACCTTCATGTTCTCCTTGACCTTGTGCTGACCGATATAGTCGTCAAAGGTCTGGGGACGGAGGGGATTATCCCCGTCCTGCTCATATCCCTGATAGACCGGGTCTACCAGTCGGTTTTCGTAATCGGTGTCCTCCGGCGAGCCGCCGTCAAAGACTATACCGTTGTAATCTTTTGCCATCAGGTTTTATCCTTACTGAATTATTGTTGTCATTGCGTCTCCTGCACGTCGGTGAACATCTGCCCGGCAATGAGCAGCGCAGGAAGCTCGAAATTCTGGAAACGCCATTTGCCGTCCTCGCCCAGCAGCAGCTGATAATCGCACGAAGCGGCAAAGCTTGAGGCGTAATAATCGTAGGTGATATCCACGCGGTAGACCATCTCTGTGCCCACCTGTGAATCAATTGTGCCGATGCGCTCGCCCAGATCGTACGGCACCTGACCGTAGGACTCGCTGCAGCAGTACAGTCCGCCGTCGATGTCGCGGAACATGGGCGCACCGGAATAGACCACCGTTTCCATCAGCGCGTCTACGATCTCAACGGCAAACTTCTCCTCCAGACGGGCGCGCAGGGCAGCCATGTCGCTCAGCCCCGTTTCGGCGACCCGATGGTACACCGTACCATCTATCTCGGCGGCATCGGCGGCGCTGCAGGCAGGCTTGCCGCAGCCGGCAAACCACGCATACATCCGCTCGGCTTCGGCAAACTGGCGGTCGATCCATTTCACCTCGGAAACGGCGTCGCTTTCGGAAACGGCGTCCCCGTCGTCCCCGCAGGAACACAGCGGCATGAGGGTAAGGATCGCGCAAAGGAATATGCAGAGGAATCTTTTCATTGAACTCCTTTCCGGGGATGCAGCCCGGACTGAACGGGTAGGGTTTACTTCTGTGCGGCGGCACGCAGCGCTGCCGCGATCATCTGCTCCACGGTCATGGACTGGTCAAGACGGGAGACCAGCTGAGCCGCCTCGGTCTGGGAATAGCCCAGAGCCACCAGCGCCTTTGACGCTTCGGTGGAGGCTCCGGCGGTCACCGTGGGCAGCACCACGCCGGGCATTTCGGCGCTCATCACCGGCTGGATGCCGGAGATCTTGTCCTTGAGTTCCAGCACGATGCGCTGAGCCTGCTTGGGGCCGATGCCGGGAGCGGCGGTGAGAGCCTTTGCGTCACCTGCGGCGACGCTGATGGCAAGCTGCTCGGGACTGATGGCTGTGAGCACGGCAATGGCAGTCTTGGAGCCGATGCCGGACACGCCTGTGAGCATACGGAAGCAGGACATCTCCGCCTTGGTGGAAAAGCCGTAGAGGGTGATGGCGTCCTGCGTGACATTCATATGGGTAAAGACGGACACCTTCTGTCCGATGGCGGGCATGGCGCGCTGCGTGGTTCCCGAAACGATGCAGTGGAAGCCCACTCCGCCGCAGGAGATCACAACGCTGCCCGGTTCGCACACCAGCAGTTCGCCGGTCAGTGAGTATATCATATTGTCACCACGTTATGTGTTGATTATCGGCTGTGGAAGCCTGACGGCTCAGCGGTCGTTCTTTCTGCCGGGGGCAGGTCTGCGCTGAGCGGAGGGCACACGCTGCTCCACAACGGTGCGCACCTCGATGATGTGCTTTCTGCCGCTGTTCTGGGCATGGCAGATGGCAAGGGCAAGAGCGTCGGCGGTGTCGTCCGGCTTGGGTATCTCCTTGAGTGCCAGCAGGCGACGGGTCATTTCCTGGACCTGTGCCTTGGGTGCCTGACCGTAGCCTGTGACCGCCTGCTTGACCTGCAGGGGAGTGTATTCGAACACAGGCACGCCCTTGTGCTCGGCAGCCAGCAG
>SVPO01000031.1 GCA_015065795.1 Oscillospiraceae bacterium
GTTCTTCTCCGGACGGAAGAGCTGGATGCGGCCATCCTCGGTTCTGTAAGCCTTCATGCCCTCGAAGACTTCCTGACCGTAGTGCAGGCAGGTGGCGGCAGGAGACAGAGCGATGGGGCCGAAGGGAACGATGCGGGGATCGTGCCAGCCCTGTCCCTCATGGTACTCCATGATAAACATATGGTCAGTGAAAATCTTGCCGAAGCCCAGCTTGGTTTCGTCAGCAGGCTTTGCCTTGGGGCAGTCGGTCAGTTGGACGCGGATCTTTTCCATGTTTTAACTCTCCTTTATTTTTTCTGGTTAATTTCATATTATAATACTGTGTTTTTGATTTATCAAGTTTTTTCTGCCGGAATATGCGATGTTCACGCTGATTGTGACGAAATCGGCTCAGATAAGCCCCAGAGCTGCGCCTGCGGACAGCCACAGACACTCTCTGCCGCTTTCATCTTTGACTTTCGCGACTGCCGCGCCGAACAAGCCTGCAGAAGAAAGCACTCCGCTCAGCGCGCTCAGCCGCAGCGCGAGCAGCGGCTCCATCGGCGGCATCGGACAGAAGCGTGCAGGAACGAGCAGCAGCGTAAGCGCAGCCGCACGAGCTATACCCCACTTTTCTCCCCTGATCGTCAGCAGCGCAAGCAGCACCGCGGCTCCGTCAGCAGCTATCAGCGCAGCAGTGTCTCCGTGAGCAGACGAGCACAGGCCGTGGAGCGTATACAGTGCTGCAGTGAGGCAATCCACGGGCGTCACCGCACGGGGAGCGTAGTCTGCGCGCACAATACAGCACACCGCGCAGGCGATCCCAAAAAGCAGCACGCCCCATATCGCTCCCCCTGACGAGCCTGTAAGCACAGGCATATCCCAGCACACGCACCGCCCTGCGTCCGTCAGTCCTCGCGCAAGCAGGAATCCGACCGCTGCCGCCTGCGCTCTGTCTGAAACCCTTCCCCTTATCAGCATTTACCACACCGCCTCCGTACAGCATATCGAATATTTATTCATTCGCGCGTGAGTTTATGCGCATCGGATCGTATAGAAAGGCACATATCAGATTCAGCAAAAATGTATTGGCACGAAGTTGTCAGTATGTGTATTTCGGGAAAATGTGGTATTTGTCATTGCATTAACGGTTGACCTGTGATATTATTATCCTAATTCAAAGCTCGGAGAATAAAAATGCGTAAAGTTGATATTTATACCGACGGTGCCTGCTCCGGCAACCCCGGCCCCGGCGGATGGGGCGCAGTGCTTGTGTACGGACAGCACGAAAAGGAACTTTCCGGCGGAGACCGCAACACCACTAACAACCGTATGGAGCTGACTGCGGTCATTGAAGCTCTGCGTATTCTCAAGGAACCCTGCGCCGTTACGCTGACCACCGATTCGCGTTATGTGGTGGACGGCATCACCAAGGGCTGGGCACGCAGCTGGAAGCGCAACGGCTGGGTCAAGTCGGACAAGAAGCCTGCTTTGAATCCCGAGCTCTGGGACGCTCTGCTTGGTCTGCTGGATGTACATCAGGTGGAATTTGTGTGGGTCAAGGGTCACGCCGGACACCCCTACAACGAGCGCTGCGACCGTCTGGCTGTGGCTCAGACCGAGCAGCATAAAGGCTGAACCGTAAATCATTACTGAGGATTCAACCGCGGCTCTGAGATTCATGAGCCGGAGTTGTTTTACAACGTCTACGAAAGAGGTACACCACTATGGATTACAAGATCATCGCAGATTCCTCTGCCGACCTGCTGACTCTGGACGGCGCTGAATTCGAGAGCGTTCCCCTCAAGATACTGACCAAAGACAAAGAATATGTTGACGACGCCTCCCTTGATGTCAGCGGCATGATCTATGACCTGAGCAAGTATAAGGGAACCTCCAAGACCTCCTGCCCCAACGTAGGCGACTGGAAGAGCTCTTTCGGTGAGCACGAGGGCGTTTTCTGCGTCACCATCACCAGCAATCTTTCCGGCAGCTACAACTCCGCCTGTCTGGCAGTGGAGGACTACATGAGCGAGAACCCCGACAAGAAGGGCTATGTCATCGACACCCTTTCCACCGGTCCGGAAGCCGTTCTGATCATCGAAAAACTGCAGGAGCTTATCTCCTCTCACCTCAACTTTGACGAGATAAAGAACAAGATCATCGAGTACAAGAAAAAGACTCACCTTATCTTCTCCCTCGAGTCTCTGCGCAATCTTGCCAACAACGGCCGCGTAAATCACGCCGTGGCGAAGATCGCCGGTCTCCTCGGCATCCGCATGGTTGGCAAGGCAAGCGATGTGGGCACTCTGGAGATCACCAACAAGTCCCGCGGCGAGGATCGCGCTCTGTCGGACATCTTCAAGAATATGCTGGGCTCCGGCTACGAGGGCGGCAAGGTGCGCATCCACCACTGCAAGAACAGCTCCGCTGCCGAGCGTCTTTCCAACATGATCAGGGAGAAGTTCCAGAAGGCAGTCGTATTCGTTCAGGAGACCCGTGGTCTGTGCAGCTTCTACGCCGAGTCCGGCGGTCTGCTGGTCGGCTTCGAGGGCGGTCTCAAGTAAGATTTATATTCTTTGCAACACAGCAATATTCCAGCGTCCGGTCTCCTCAAGGGAGTGCCGGACGCTGTTTTTTTCTTATTTTTTCAAAATGCTTTCAACGCTTTCTGTCTCCCGGGCGTTTTATAGACAGAAGGGCCTTTCGTGATCAAACATTCAAAGCGAGGTGATGCAGCATGGACAGGCAGAGATTACGGCAGCTTTACGAACAGCACGCCGACGCGGTGTATCGCGTGTGCTTCACATATCTTGGCACCGCCGCCGACAGCGAGGACGCTGTGCAGGAGGTATTCCTCCGGCTGATGAAAAGCGATCCGGTTCTGGAGGGCGAGCGCGACGAGCGCGGCTGGCTGATCGTCACTGCCTGCAACTACTGCAAATCACAGCTGCGCTGGCGCAAGCGGCACCCCGTGGCAGACACCGAAAGTCATCCCGAGCAGCCGTTCCACGACAGCAGCGACGCGGAGATCATGGAGCTGCTTGCCGGACTGCCCGACGACTGCAGGCAGGTGGTCATCATGCACTGCTGCGAGGGCTATTCCCTTGCCGAGATCGCCCGTCTGAGCGGACTGAAGGCATCCACCGTCCGTTCGCGATGGTTCCACGCACGAAAGAAACTGAAAAACATTCTGGGAGGTATTGAAGAATGAATAACTCTGTCAGGAACACCTACGAAACCATCACTCCTACCGAGGAGCAAAAGACCCGTATGTTCTCCAACATTGAAAGCGAGGTCATCCGTCAGGCGGAGATCGCCGCTGTGCCTGCACGCAGGAGAAGCACCAAATGGCTCAAGGTGGCTGCCGTTGCCGCCGCGCTGTGCTGCACCGTCAGCATAACCGCCTTTGCCGAGGAGATCGGCAGCCTGTTCAACGGTCTGTTTGTCAAGGACGAGATCGTTGCCCAGACCGTTCTCACCGGCGTTTACACCGACAACGACGGTCACGTCAACATGGCTGTCGAGGAGCTGCTGAGCGACGGCATCGCCGCTCGCGTCGTGGTTCGCTATCAGGCACTGGACCAGCAGGGCAAGGATTGGCTGGACAGCCTTTCCAATCCCAGCGACACACTTGACCCCAACGTATTCTTTGGTCTGAATATCCGACCCGCCTTCAAGGACTGGAACACCTTCGAGTACGGTGTAAACTGGAGCTACGGTGCATACGAGCTTGAGGATCTGCGCACCGAAACCGAGCGCTGCTTTGTCGCAACCATGGGTTCCGACCGCTCCGGCTGGGGAACGAATGATGTGGAGTTCACCTACGGCATGACCGACGGCAAAAAAAACACCCTCCTCAACATTTCCACCGACATCGAGAAGAAGGTCATTGATCTGGACGCTCCCGAGGATTCCGACAAGCTCTACACTCCCCTCAAGGCTACCATCACTCCCCTCTCCTTTGTCATTGAGGGCGAGGAGGACGGAATCATTGATAGCAGAATCGAGCAAGGCGCAAACGGCGAAAACTACTATTATCAGAGCGTTGTCAATGAAGAAGAAATCGATAATCTCTATCTGCACCTCACCGATGGCTCCTGGATCAATCTGCTGGCTCCCTCCGAGTATAATCTCTATGGAGAGCAGTACGGCGACGCTGTCAAGCCCGGCACTGTAATTCACGACGGTGCATGGCTGCTGTGCGCTGGCAACAACTCCAGCGGCGAAAACTCCTTCATCATCGCCGGCACCCACTTCATGAACCCCATCGATATCAGCTCCGTTGCAGGCTTCAAGCTGGACGGCGTATATTACGAATTCAACTGAAACTGACTTGCTATATTCTCATCCCCATCTTATCCTTTGAAAAAGCAGGGGCAGTCTCCGAAAGGAGGCTGCCCCTGCGCTTTGCGTTATGATGTGCTGCGGATCACTCCGCGGCTTCGGTTTTTCTGACGCTCATCACCACGGTGTTGAATGTGCCCACACCGCCGATGTCCATCTTGTACTTCACGGTGAGGGTGCCGCCCTGTTCGTTCAGGCAGTCCTCGATGCCCCGTGAGACGTATTCCAGCGTGACCATGCCGTAGCCCACGTTGTACTCCTGACTGAAGCACTGTCCCGGACGAAGCCTGAGGTCAAGGGCGCGGTTGCCCTCGCGGATGATATCCACGCCCTCGGAGGTGGACACCACGCGGGTGTGCATACAGGCGCCCTCGTCGGTGTATTCGTCATAGCGGATGAGACGGCGTTCCGGTGTGTAGCGATACATCGCCGGACAGGTGACGGTCATGCTGTCCTCGCCGTCCTCGGTCTCAAAGGTGGAAGTGACCTCTACAACGTAATCCATGATCACTTTGCAGAGCCGTTCATGCGCTCCTCGGCGAGAACCAGCAGGCGGTCAACCAGAGAAGCGTTGTCTATGCCGTCAAACTCCATGAGCTTGGGATACATGCTGATGGGGGTGAAGCCGGGGAGGGTGTTGGGCTCGTTGAGCATGACCTCGCCGTCGCTCTTGCGCACAAAGAAGTCCATACGGGTAAGACCGGAGCAGCCGAGGATGCGGTAGGCTTTCGCTGCGCGCTCCTTGATGAGAGCCATGGTCTCGGGGCTGAGGCGGCCGGGGATGAACAGAGCCGATTCGGCGTTGTTGTACTTGGCATCGTAGTCGTACCATTCGGCGGCAGGAGCGATCTCGCCCACGGTGGAAACGGTGATCTCGCCGCAGCTGTTGCCCATGACCGCGGTCTCCACCTCGGCACCCACGATGCCTTCCTCGATGACGATCTTGGGATCGTTGGCGGCGGCAAGCTCGATGGCTGCACGCAGGTCGTCACGGCTCTTGCACTTGCTGATACCCACGGAGGAACCGGCGTTGGCCGGCTTGACGAAGCAGGGATAGCCCAGCTCGCTGTCGATGCGGTCGATGTACATTTCGGAATTCTCCGCCCAGTCGGCGGCATAGAACCAGATGAACTTTGCCTGAGGAATTCCGCCGAACTCAAGCAGGGTATTGGTCAGCGCCTTGTCCATGCACACAGCGGAGGAAGCGCAGTCGCAGCCCACATAGGGGATGCCGGCAAGCTCCAGCAGTCCCTGCATGGTGCCGTCCTCGCCGTTCCTGCCGTGGAGCACGGGGAAAACGACATCCAGACGGACGGTCTCAACGCCGCTGTCACGCATGACCAGCAGGCCGTGGGTGGCGGTGTCAGGGGAAATGACCGCAGGGACGGTTGCGCCGGAGGTCTCCCAGCTGCCGTCGGCGATGAGGGCAACGTCGCCCTCATAGAGATACCAGCGGCCTTCCTTTGTGATGCCCACCATGACGAGGTCGTACTTGTCACGGGAAAGGTTGTTGATGACCATGGTGGCGGACTTGCGGGATACCTCATGTTCAGAGGAACGTCCTCCAAAGAGGACGGCTACGGTTTTCTTGCTCATTGGTGATCGATCTCCTTTGTCTGATGTTGCGTTCTGCGCGCGGCGGAGTGCCTTTTCGGCTTCCTCGCGCTTTGCGGCTTCGATCTCCTCACGGGTACGAAGCACGCATTTATGCTGGATGCCCTCGTACTTCAGCTTGAACTGATGGCGGCCGACGTATTCGGTGCCGCACTGAGGGCAGCGGTATTCCACGGTAAAGCCCCTGTTGCGGGAGTTGATGTTTCCGAGGCGGCGCATACGGGCGTTGCAACCCGGGCAGCGCTGACGGAACAGTCCCTTGTCGATAAGGGGATTTTTCAGGTCGGATATGATGACAGTCTTGAAGGTGATGCGGCGGATGAACTCCTCATCCACACGGCTGCGCAGCTCGTCAAAAAGCTCCTGCTTCCACGCGCGGCGCAGGCACTCGGCGGAGACGATGCTGTCGTCAAGGGCGCGGTGCATCTCCATGTCGTCGCAGGGGATGCCCAGCTGCTCAGCCACGGCGCTCAGTCCCGGCTGCTTGGCGCTGTCTATCTCCAGCGAGCGCTGGCAGATCGCCTGAGCGTCGCAGTAATTATGTATAGCGCTGATGCCGTTGTTTATGCCCAGCTGGTCGAAATTTTCCAGCAGCACCAGGATGTCTCCGATGCCCCAGGTGAGGATGCAGTTTTCCTCCTCCCCCAGCCATTCGCGGAAATCGCGGTAGATCTCGCGGAATTTCTTGGCATTGCGCACCTCGTCGTTGGAGATGTGGGTCAGGCGCTTTACTCTGCCGGTGAGCTTCTTGTGTATCTTGGGCTGAACCAGCGCCTGAAAGGTATCCACCTGACGGAGCTGCTCGTCCAGACGGACGGCTCCGATCTCGATTATCTCGTTGAAATAGCCGCCGGTCTTGTAGAGGGGCGCGCCGTTCCATTCAAGGTCAATGATTATGTATTTCATAGCGTTGTGCCGGACGCTTGCCGCCGGCGTTCTCCGTATGTAATTAAACGGCGAGTGTGCCCGCCGCTCACAGAAGTTGATTATATCACAATGACTGTGGGAAGCAATGAATTATCGGTGAATTGTATCCGCGGCAGCATTACTGCTGGGGCTTTGTGACGCCGAACACGGTCTTGGGAACCTCCAGCGGCACAACGTGCTCAAAGAGAGCGGTGTGCGCGGAGGAAAGGTGCTTGTCCTGATGCACCGAGCCGAAGAACCAGTGCTTGTATTTGACCTGACGGCTCATCTCGTCAAAGAACGCGGTGAGGGCGTTGAAGTTGTCCACCTGATCGATCAGGAGATCCTTGACCTTGGTGGGGCACTCGTGGGTGATGATGTAATCCACCTCGAGATTGTGGCGGAAAAGGTTATCGACACCCTCTGCCATCTCCTCGGTGGTGGGAGTTTCCTCCGGCCACCATTTGGTGCCGCGCTGCTGGCGCAGATCAAGGTCGGCACTGCAGCCGCCGCCCATGGTGAAGATCTTGTTGCCCTCAAGCTCATAGACCTGACCGCGGCACAGATGCACCACGTTGGGTCGGATCAGTCGGGCGCGGCCGCCGTTCCAGTCGGTCATGGGATATTTGTACAGGCGGTCGAAGTTCTCGTGACAGCCGTCCACAAAGAGGATGCTGTAGCGCTGACGCGCCATGAAGGCAAGGGTCTTTTCCTCCACCCGTCCGCCGTCCCAGATGAATCCGAAATCGCCGCAGACGATAATGTAGTCGCCCTTCTTCAGGCGGTTGATGCGCTTGTCCTCAAAGCGCGAAATGTTGCCATGCATATCTCCGGTAACGTAGATCATAAGCGTAAGTTACAGTCGTTCATCGAAGCTGAAGCAGCACTGAACGGTTCCTTTCGTTGATAATTTGCGCCGGAGGACACAGCTCCGCACGATACGTAAGCGTTATTATACTACATTCCAGAAAAAAATACAACTTAATGCTTTATTTATTAATAAAGTGCTGTTATAATCGACATAACACAATTGTTACTATTGGAGGCTGTGTTTATGAATCACATCAAGAGGGCCGTATCCACCCTCATGGCGGTCATTGTTTTCCTCGGCGTGCTGGTAATGATTCCCCAGACCAGCGCCAACGCCGCTTTTGTTATCGACTACGACGTTACCTGCGACGCGGTGTACATGGTCAATCTGGACACCGGAATACCGGTTTACGAAAAGAACAGCGAAAAGCAGAAGTATCCTGCTTCCATGACCAAGCTGGTCACCTGCATGATCGCGCTGGAATATTATTCCGACCCCAAGGCGGAAAATGTCACCATCTCCCGTGAGGTCATGACCAACGAAACACTGCTGAGCAACGGCGTCTGGTCCACCGGCGGTCTGAAGGAGGGTGAGCGTCTCAGTCTGAAGGACCTGCTGCACTGCGCCATGCTGCCATCGGACAACTATGCCGCTCTTGCCATCGCCTATTTCATCTCGCAGGAGAAGGGCAACGGCACGCTGCTGTGGTTTATCGACCGTATGAACGAAAAGGCTCGTGAACTGGGCTGCACCAACACACAGTTCATGAACCCCCACGGTCTATATCACTCCGCGCACTACACCACCGCAAAAGATATGTTCAAGCTTGCAGAGCACGCCATGACCATTCCTTATTTTGCAGAAATCGTCAGCACGCCTGTTTACCGCCGTCCGGCAACCAACAAAAACCCTGACTTCGGCAAGGAAGGCTACCGTCTGGAAAACACCAACATGATGCTTTCCACGGCTTACGAGGAAAAGGGCTACTACTACCAGTACGTCAAGGGCATCAAGACCGGCTTCATCGGTGCTGCCGGACACACCCTTGCCACCTACGCCACCAGAAACGGCTACAGCTACATCACCATCCTGATGGATGACGGAGCCAAAAAGAACTCCGACAAGAACTACTGCATGATCGACGCAAAGGCGCTTTACCAATGGGCGTTCACCAGTCTTGACCTGAAGGAGCTGGTCAGCGCCACCAAGCCGGTAACAACGGTGGACGTCGATCTTGCGTGGAGCGTGGACACGCTGGATCTGTACCCGCAGGACAGCTTCACTACGCTGATGCTCAACAACGTGGAACCGTCCAGCATAATGGTCAAGAAGAAAGATATACCGGATTCGATAGAGGCGCCGATCAAGAAAGGACAGGTGATAGGCACTGCCGACCTGATCTACGGAAGCGAGAAGGTTGGCACGATCACGCTCATTGCCGGCGACACGGTGGAACGAAGCGAGCTGCTGTATGTGCTCAAGCTTGCCGGTGACCTGTTCTCGTCTCCCGTGTTCCTGATAATCTTCTTCCTTGCGGTATTCGGGCTTGTGGGATATTTTGTCTACTCGCTGATGAGGTCACGAAGCGTGGGCAGCGTCAAGCGCGTGCGCAGATATCGCCGTATGTGACCGTTGTTCATTCCATCACATCCCAGACATACAATCAATCAGCGGCAGCCGGTCAGTTCTGTCCTCCGGCTGCCGCTCTATCTTTGAATCGCCCACAGGAGGCAATGTATGAACGATCTTTCCCCTGCTGTCACCGAGCTTATCGACAACCACCCATACCGCTACTCCCAGAGCCAGAAAAGCGAATTTCTTCTGGACACAAAGAGAATGCTCCGTGCCGCGGGCTATAACTCCGACCGCATCGAGGAGCAGCGTCTGGGCGGTATTTTCGGCTCGCGCAACCTGATCATCGGCAACCCCGAGGCTGAGTATCTTGTCACCGCCCACTACGACACTCCGGGACGCAACGGATTCCTGCTGGGCACCTCGCCCCTTGTGGGACAGACGGGTGCCAACATAATCATGCTGCTATTGCTGATACCGTTTTTCATCGCGGAAATGTGGCTGATAAGCAGTGTGCTCGATCAGCCTGAGCCGTCGGTGCTTGCGGTCATCGGCGCCATTCTCGCGCCGGTTGTGGTACTGATATTGCTGATGCTCGTGCCCATGCTCATCGTCAACCGCCATAACAGCAACGACAACTCCAGCGGAGTGATGTGTGTGCTGCAGTGTGCGCTGTATGCCGCCGAACACCCGGAACTGGCAGACAGATGCTGCTTCGTGCTTTTCGACAATGAGGAATGGGGACTGGTAGGCTCCATCGGTTTTGTCTCTCGGCAGAAAAAGCGCAAGATCGACACCGGAAAGCAGTTTGCGATCAACCTCGACTGCGTAGGCGTGGGTGAGGTTCTGGCTGCGGTCACCACCGTAGCTCCGGGCGAGCGCTGCAAGACACTCACCGACAGTCTTTCCCGCCTCGGACTACCTGTGGAGTGCAAGCGCAGTCAGCTGGTATTCATGAGCGACCACGCGGCATTTCCCGACGCGGTGATGCTGTCGTATATGAACCGCTCGAAGCTTGGTCCGCTGTACATCCCCAATATTCATTCGCGCAAAGACACACAGTGCGACAACAGGCTTGTCGCTGAGCTGGCTGAGCACTTGTGGGGATATCTCTGCAAGACAGTATAACGCAAAACGGCTGTCACGGACATGATCCGCGGCAGCCGTTTTCTGTTGGCATAAGCGTTATGCGTTGACGCAGCCCAGAGGAGTATATCCTGCCTCGGCGACAGCGGCGGTGAGCACCTCGTCGGCAACGTCGGCAGAGAGAGTGACCTCAGCGGTCTTTGCTTCCAGATCGACGGTAACGGCGGCAACGCCCTCCACAGCCTCCAGAGCCTTCTGAACGTGAGCCTGGCAACGGGGGCACATCATGCCGTCGACGGTGAGGATTTTCTTCATTGCAGTATCTTCCTTTCTTTCCGCAGGCGCGTTTGCTGCGGTATCATTGACTATTTCAGCGTTTGCGCGCGGCTTGAAAAAGCGCAGGCGCAGAGCATTGGTTACCACACAGACCGAGCTCAGACTCATTGCCGCAGAGCCGATCATTGGATTGAGCATTATCCCGAAGGCATGCCAGAGCGCACCGGCGGCAACGGGAATACCCAGCAGATTATAGAAAAACGCCCAGAACAGGTTCATACGGATGTTGCGGATGGTTGCGCGGCTGAGCTCCATGGCGGCGGTCACATCGCTGAGGGAATTCTTCATCAGCACGATATCTGCCGACTCCACCGCGATGTCGGTTCCGGCTCCGATGGCGATGCCCACATCTGCACGGGTGAGGGCAGGGGCATCGTTGATACCGTCGCCGACCATTGCCACGCAGCTGCCCTTTTCCTGCAGCTGCCGGACGGTCTGCTCCTTGTGGGCAGGCATGACCTCGGCTATGACCTCGTCGATATCCAGTCCGCGGCGTATGGCTTCGGCGGTGGTGCGGTTGTCGCCTGTGAGCATGACCACGCGAACGCCCAGCTGCTTCATGCGGCTGATGGCGGCACGGCTGTCACTGCGGATCGTGTCCGCAACGGCGATTACGCCTGTCAGCCGCTCGTCCTCCGCAAAGAGCAGGGGAGTTTTACCCTCGGATGCAAGGCGCTGAATCGTATCCGATATTCCATCCAGCTCAGAGCGGTCGATGCCGCTTTCCTCCATGAACGCCGCGCCGCCGCCGAGGATGGTTCTGCCGTCAACCGCGGCACGCACACCGCGTCCCGACACCGCCTCGAAGGAGCTTGCGGAGGCAGGAGTAATACCATCCGCTGCCGCTCGTTCCACAACCGCTTCCGCCAGCGGATGTTCGCTGCCCGTTTCCACTGCCGCAGCCTGTGCCAGCAGCTCGGCTGAGCTCTGTCCCGAAAGCGGAATGATATCGGTGACCGAAGGATGACCTGTGGTGATGGTGCCGGTCTTATCCAGCACGATGGTATCCACCTTGTGCAGCGTCTCAAGGGCAGTTGCCGATTTGACGAGAATACCCTGCTCAGCTGCACGTCCCGTGCTGACCATGATGGCAACGGGTGTTGCGAGCCCAAGGGCGCAGGGGCAGGAAATGACCAGAACGGAAACGGCACAGGTCAGCGCGAATTCCGCCGTCTGACCGAGAATCAGCCATACGATGGCGGTAATGGCGGCTATGCCAAGAACCACAGGCACAAACACGCCGCTGACCTTATCGGCAAGGCGCGCGATGGGAGCCTTTGAGCTGCCTGCCTCATCTACCAGACGGATGATCTGAGCAAGTGTGGTATCGTCACCGACCTTCGCTGCCCTGAACCGGAAGGAGCCGTTGCGGTTGACGGTGGCGCACACAACGGTATCCCCTGTGCTTTTTTCCACTGGCACGCTCTCGCCGGTTATCGCAGACTGATCAAGATAGCCTGTCCCGTCGATGATCTCGCCGTCGGCAGGGATGCTCTCTCCCGGTCGGATGACCACGATATCCCCCACCTCAAGCTCCTCGGCAGGAATGATGACCTCCACACCGTTTCGGATGACCGCTGCCGTTTTGGGCGTCAGCTCCACCAGCTTGCCAAGAGCGTCGGAGGTATGGGATTTTGAGCGGGCTTCCAGATACTTACCCACGGTGACCAGCGTCAGGATCATTGCTGCCGATTCAAAATACAGCTGGTGGGCGTAATGCTCCACCACAGCAGTCTGCCCGTGTCCGAGCCCGTACATCATGCGGTAGAGGGCAAACACGCCATATATCAGCGACGCGGCAGCGCCCACTGAAACCAGCGAATCCATGTTGGGCGAACGGTGGAGCATCGCCCTGAAGCCCACCGAGAAGAATTTCCTGTTGACCGCGACCACCGCCAGAGTGATGAGCAGCTGCGTAAAGGCGGCGATGGGAGCGTTGGGCGTACCGGTGAATATCTCCGGCAGCGGCAGACCGATCATATGCCCCATGGCAAGGTACATCAGCGGAATGAGCAGCAGAAGCGAAGTTATCAGTCTGCGGCGCAGGTTCTTTTCTTCGCTGCGAGCCTGCTCCTGCCTGCCGTCCCACTGGGAGCGGAAGCCGTTTTTCTTATCCTGAGCCCCGTCAAGGAGGGCTGTACCGTAACCCACGGCGGTGACGGCTCTGATTATGGCTTCGGCATCTGTGAGCGCGTCATCGTACGTGACGGTCATCTGCCCTGCGATGAGGTTTACGTCGGCTTTTTCCACTCCGTCCAGCTTCTGTGCGGCACGGGTGACACTTGCCTGACAGGCGGCACAGGTCATGCCGGTGACCCGGAATTTTTCGGTTTTCATGCTGTCACTCCTTACGGTTAGCATAGGCTTATTATATCTCAGACGCAGCATTTTTACAAGCAATCATTTGCTGCACGCTCCGTTTTTCTTATTTGGAACAACGTCTCGGCGTTAATGTCAACAAAAACCGAACGCTGCAGGGTGCATCGGTCGGTTTTTTCGTGGAAATCGCCTTTGAGGACGGGTTAAAAAGCCGATTTGTCTTGAAATTCTGCGAAAGGAGCGTAAAATAGTAAAGGTTTAAAATATATGATAGGTGTATTGCCTGCCAAAGGAGTTTTGATTTTGGAGAGCATCAGAAATATCGCAATCATCGCCCACGTTGACCACGGCAAGACCACTCTGGTCGACGAAATGCTCAAGCAGGGCGGTATCTACCGCGAGCACCAGACCATCGTTGAGCGCGTCATGGACAGCAACGATCTGGAGCGCGAGCGCGGAATCACCATTCTTGCCAAGAACACCGCCGTGCATTACGGCGACGTGAAGATCAATATCGTTGACACCCCGGGTCACGCCGACTTCGGCGGCGAGGTGGAGCGCATCCTGAAGATGGTCAACGGCGTACTGCTGCTGGTGGACGCTGCAGAGGGTCCCATGCCTCAGACACGCTTCGTGCTGCAGAAGGCTCTTGAGCTCAACCACAAGGTCATCGTTGTGGTCAACAAGGTCGACCGTCCCGACGCCCGTGTCAGCGAGGTATGCGACGAGGTTCTGGAGCTGCTGCTCGACCTTGACGCCACGCAGGAGCAGTTTGACTCCCCCACCGTGTTCTGCTCCGCCAAGCAGGGCTTTGCATCCTACTCCCCCGAGGAGACCGGCACCGACCTGCGACCGCTGTTTGACACCATTATAGATTATATTCCCGAGCCTCACTGTGATGCTGAGGGTCCCCTGCAGGTGCTGGTATCCTCCATCGACTACAACGAGTACGTCGGCCGCATAGGCATCGGACGGGTGGAGCGCGGCATTATCCGCCAGAATCAGGAGATCATCGTCTGCAATGCAAACGACCCCTCCCTTGCGCGCAAGGAGAAGCTGGCCTCCCTCTATGAATTTGACGGGCTGCAGAGAGTGCCCGTGGAGCAGGTGGAGGCAGGCAACATCGTCGCCTTCTCCGGCATCGGTGATATCACCATCGGCGACACCATCTGCGCTGCCGATGCTGTGGAGCCCCTTGATTTCGTCAAGATCTCCGAGCCTACCATCGAGATGACCTTCTCCATCAACGACAGCCCCTTTGCCGGACGCGAGGGCAGCTTTGTCACCTCCCGCAACCTGCGTGACCGCCTTGAGCGCGAGCTGATGAAGGACGTTTCCCTGCGCGTGACCGAGGTGGGCACCGATTCCTTCAATGTTGCCGGACGCGGCGAGATGCATCTTTCCATCCTCATCGAGACCATGCGCCGCGAGGGATATGAATTCCAGGTCTCCACTCCCCACGTTCTCACCCGTGAGATCGACGGCGTGAAGCACGAGCCTGTGGAGCGCGTCATCGCCGATGTTCCAGAGGAGAGCATGGGCGCGGTCATTGACAAGCTGGGTCGCCGCAAGGGCGAGCTGGTGCAGATGACCCCCGTCGGCAGCCGCATGAGGATCGAATTCCTCGTAGCTTCCCGCGGTCTTTTCGGCTATCGCAACGAGTTCCTCACCGACACCCGCGGCGAGGGCATCATGTCCTCGGTCTTTGACAGCTACACTCCGTGGCGCGGCGAAATCGTGCGCCGCTCGGGCGGTTCGCTGGTAGCCTTTGAGGAAGGCACCGCCACCACCTACGGTCTTTTCAACGCACAGGAGCGCGGCGCGCTGTTCATCGGCGCAGGCGTGCCGGTTTACGCCGGAATGGTGGTTGGTATGTCCCCCAAGACCGACGACATCACCGTAAACGTCTGCAAGAAAAAGCAGCTGACCAACACCCGTGCTTCGGGCAGCGACGACGCTCTGCGTCTGGTGCCGCCCAGAATCTTCAGCCTTGAGCAGGCTCTGGAGTTCATCGCCGACGACGAGCTGCTGGAGATCACTCCCAAGAACATCCGCATCCGCAAGAGAGTGCTGGATCACGCAACGCGCATGAAGATCCTCAAGGGCAACAAATCTGTTGACTGATAAATGCAAGATAAAGCGCCGCCGCAGAAGGGTAAGCCTCCTGCGGCGGCGCTGATTTTATGTTTGCTGTCAGTCGAGTACCTCGCCGTCAACGGACAGACGGACGGTATCAGATTCTCCGTTCGCGTTCATCTCATAGTGAACGGTAAGCACATCGTTTTCAAGAGTGATGTCATAAGCCCAGTAAAGATCCGGATCAATACTGTTATGCATCCACACGGTTTTCCCCGTGCAGTCGATCTTCATGCAATCGGGGCCGAAATAGCCGGTGAGATAGATATTCCCCTCGTCATCGAACACATAGCTGGAGCCCGTACCGGAATAGTCGGTATTGTCCCAAACAACGGTACCGTCAACGGTACTGAGTGCGCGCAGTCTCTGTGAGTAATCGAAGATACCATCACTCATTTTCTCCTTGTCGAACAAGCCGCTTTCGTTGACGTAGACGAGACCGTTTTTCATTCCCAGGCACTCAAGGCTTTCACACTGGCCAATCATGCTGTCGGGAGTGATATATTTCCACATGAGTGCGCCGTTTTCGTCGTAGGCATTCAGTGTCATATAATAGGTACAGAACTCATCATTATTGTTGGTGTACTCATGCTCGACACGGGCAGGCTGTTTTTTCTCCCCCTCGATGCTGCCGACGATTATTGCTGTGGGGCCGTCCGCGCCGCCGATGATGCCGATATCCTGATTGCATCCGGAAGCAGACATCAGCATGAATCCTGCAAGCAGTATTGCGATAGCTTTTTTCATTATTATTTCCTCCATCAGTCCGTTTCTTATCAGATATTATACCTCAGCATCTCACCCTTTGCAATAACCACACTATTCGGGCGATGATTAATCAATTCTTAATACTTTATACTCTTTATTCTTAATGAGCATCTGTGGTAAGATATGGCTGAGGAAAAAAGTGCGCACTTAATTTTTTCTCAGCCGGTACCGAAAGGAGATCTCCAATGAACACCGTTCTTGTCTGCGACGACGACAGAGACATCGTCTCCGCGCTGAAGATATATCTGACTGCCGAGGGGTATTCCGTTCTGGAAGCCTATGACGGAGCGCAGGCTCTGGAAATCGTCAGGCAGGGCAGCGTGGAGCTTGTGCTGATGGACGTGATGATGCCGGTCATGGACGGCATCGCTGCCACCGCCCGTCTGCGCGAGGAAAGCAACATCCCCGTAATCATGCTGACGGCAAAAAGCGAAGACATTGACAAGGTCCTGGGACTGGGCATCGGGGCGGACGATTACGTCACCAAGCCCTTCAACCCTGTGGAGCTGATGGCACGCGTAAAATCACAGCTGCGCAGATATACCCGTCTGGGCGGACAGTCCTCCACCACCGCCGCGGTGACCATTGGCGGAGTGTCGGTCAATGACGACGAAAAATCCGTTACGCTGGACGGCGAGCCGGTGTCTCTGACCCCCATTGAATACAGTATTCTGCTCACACTGATGAGTCAGCCGGGCAAGGTCTTTTCCTCTGCGGAAATCTACCGCAGGGTATGGAACGACTCTGCCATCGGCGCGGAAAAAACCGTGGCTGTGCATATACGGCATCTGCGTGAAAAGATCGAAATCAACCCTGCCAACCCACGATACATCAAGGTGGTATGGGGACAGGGGTACAAGTTTGAAAAGGACGCGCATGCCGGATGATCATCCGGTGCAGCCAACTCAAAGGAGCTGATCTGATCAATGAAAAAATCCAGACGAAACACCGCCCTGAAAGCTCTGTCGCTGCTGATGCTTTCCCTGCTCGTTCTGCTGAGCGGCGGACTGCTGATGTGCGCCAAAAGTCTTCAGGAGCACGGCGCGTATGAAACCGAGCAGCTGAGCGACAGTCCGATTCTGGACGAGGTAATGGATTTCAACCCGGACGCCCTTTGCGATATCCGCCTTTATGAATCGGAGAATGCACAGCTGGATTTCCGGATGAAATACGCCCTGACCAGGAACGGTAAACCCTGCTGCAATACCGTTGTGACGGTCACCCACCCCGGCGGCAAGACGATGCTGAGCAATTACGATGCCGAGGTCATTCCGTCTGCGGTAAAGAAACTCACACTGACCTACATCACCGACGCTACGTGCCCTGAACCGTCATTCGAGTTCTCTCCCGGACACGACAACCCTGTAAGCTATATCGCATACTATACCTATGATCCGATCAGCGCCGAGAACATCAGCTTCCGTGAGTGGCTGTTCGACCAAAAGGGCATCAACACCGAGGGACTGAGCGACAACGATGTCAATAACTCGTATCTTTTCGGTTATCAGGACGAGTATAATGACTATCTGATCAGCAACAAAACCTACACTCTGCCGGAGGGCTACTACAACGTGACTCTTGGCATTGCTGAGGAATCGGTGGTGCGGTTCTCCGAGGAGCATTTCCTCATCAGCACATTCGAGTTCAGGAACATCATCCCTGTTATTGCCGCGATATGCGCGGTGCTCGCCATTGTGCCTGCGGTTTATCTTTGCTTTGCGGCAGGGTGGCGTACCGAGGGCGACGTTCCCTCTCCGTCCTTCTTCGAGCGTATTCCTCTGGGGATATTCCTCATACTGAGCGGCGGCGCGGTGTACGGTATCGTCCGGCTCATTATGCATCAGCTCCCGTTATCGGGCGCAGGAGTGCCGAAGATACTGTTCTGCGCGCTGCTGACGTATCTCGCGGTGCTTATTGTAATCAGCGCAGTGTACTCTCTCATCGCACGCATGAAGTGCCGCGGCTGGTGGAAGGACACGCTGATTTATCGCGTGAGCATTCTTCCGTCGCAGATCTCGGACATCGGAACGGTTATTGCCTGCTGCGGATGCTGGCTGCTGGTCAACATCCTTCTGCTTGTGTGCGCTATCACCCGTCCCGTGCTGGGAATTCTGCTGTTCAGTATCTTCAATGCCCTCGCCGCGCTGATCGTTCTGG
This sequence comes from Oscillospiraceae bacterium, assembly GCA_015065795.1. Lineage (GTDB taxonomy): Bacteria > Bacillota > Clostridia > Oscillospirales > Acutalibacteraceae > SIG598. The sequence continues at coordinate 18,032 of SVPO01000031.1, forward strand.
TGGTCACCGCGCAGTGGCAGAAGCTGCGCAAATCTGCGCAGACCATTGCTGACGGCAACTTTTCTCACCGCGTTGATACCGGCGGATTGTTCAAGCCGCTGAAGGAGCACGGCAAGAGCATCAACCGCATGGGCGAAGGCGTTCGTGTCGCTGTTGACGAGCAGATGAAAAGTGAGCGTATGAAGACCGACCTGATAACCAATGTATCCCACGATCTGAAAACTCCGCTGACATCCATCGTGAGCTATGTAGGACTGCTGAAGAACGAAGCCATCGACAACCCCACCGCCCGCGAATACATCGACACTCTCGACCGTCAGGCAACACGCCTCGGACGACTCATCGAGGATCTGGTGGAAGCATCGAGAGCCACCAGCGGCTGCATCTCCGCTCAGCTGATGCCGCTGAACATCGGCGAGCTGACCGAGCAGGCTGTTTCGGAATATGAAATGCGCCTTGAGCAGAGCCGCATCACTCCCATTGTCAGTCTGAAATCGGAATCGCTGACGGCAATGGCGGACGGTCGTCTGCTCTGGAGGGTAATCGACAATCTGCTCTCCAACGTATGCAAATACGGTCTGCCCTGCACAAGGCTGTATATCGATGTCTGCCGACAGGGCGATTCCGTCACCATGAGCTTCCGCAACATTTCCGCCATTCAGCTCAACATTCCTCCTGACGAGCTGATGGAGCGGTTCGTGCGCGGAGACAATTCCCGTACTACCAGCGGCAGCGGACTGGGACTGACCATCGCACGCAGTCTCACCGAGCTGCAGAACGGTACATTCACCCTTGAGATCGAGGGCGATCTTTTCAGGACGCATATCAGCCTCCCGGCTGCTGCGCAATCAACGGTCGAGTCCGAAGACTGACCGTGAGTCGGAAATCAGAGTAAAGAAGAAATCAGAGTAAGAAAGCATTTAAGGAGAAAGGTATAATGAAACGAATCATCAGAGTCATGCTCATTGCCGCCATGTGTGCCGGCATCCTGTCTGCTGCAGGCTGCGGTGAAGCCCAAACCGCACAGCCGTCACCTTCTGACGCTGCAGCTACCGTATCCGTATCTGACACCGCAGAGGAATCCGCTCCGGCGCCTGTGGAAACCGAGGACGACAAGGACACTGAGAAAGCACCCAAAGCGGATCCCGTATTCCCCACAAACGAGTGGGCTGACTGCACTGCAGCGGAGCACGATATGATCGCTGAGGGAAAGTTCAGCACCTGCTCGATCTGTTCCTATAAGATCGAACTGCCTGCCGAGATGTGGACGGGTTACATCACCGAAAAGCCCACCAAGCTCGAGGTCGGACCCATGGTTGTAAAGCTGGACGAGGGCATCTACGTCCCGGGCAACCTTGAAGCCAATCTCGAAAAGATCATCAACGCACTGGAAACCGTCAGCGGACTGAGCTACTCCAACGCTCCTCTCAACCATAATCCTGTCTCCATGCAGGTTTCTCCAGTGGACCCCACTCCCTTTGAAGGAATTATGTCCGAGGGCGAAATGGGCAGCGCATGGGCATCCGCCGGCTCTGACCGCACCCTTCAAATCTCCTCCGGCGACCTGCTGCTCGGAAACTCCAGCGCTATGCTTCACGAGCTTTCGCACACCCTGTTCTATTCCTATGGCAGTCAGTCTTACTCGGAGATGCTCGTTGAAGGCTATGCTGAGTATAACTGCTACAAGGCTATACAGTATCTGGAGAAGCATGATCCCGACCTTGCGTATGCTATCGACAATTCCTACGCCTGCCAGCACAACATGTTCATCAATTCTCCTGAGCAGATCTATACTCAGGAGCCGGAATACTGGCTGGAGAATAACTTCCCCTTTGAGTACGCCGCAAACGGTCACTACGCTCTGGGCTTCCGCTTTATGGCTTATCTGGACAACGTCTACGGCGACTACTCCCAGTGGATAGTAAAGATGAATGAGATCGGATATGACGAGATCGCCGATCCCACCAAGCGTCATATCGAAGCCTTCACCCGTGCCTACGGCGAGAATGTCCTCGACGGTTTCTACGAGTGGCTGCAGAAGAACGAAGATCAGTTCGTCGATATCTACACTTACGACGTCGACTACGATATATCCGGAGCCAACTGCATCACTCTGTATCCTTCCTTCTTCTTCCAGGACTGCAATACCATCCTCGCTGATAACGGAAGCGATGTTGTCTACAACAATCTCTTTATTGACCTTGAAGAATGCAAGAATTATCTCAGCAGCTACAAGAACCGCAGCATCGACGATCTGGAGCTGTTTGTGGAATTCTCCGAAGGTGACGAAGTCATCGAGCTGTTTGACGTTTACGGCAACTCCCTCGGTGAACACACCGATCCCTATTGCATCAAGCTTGACGATGTGAGCTTTGTTCTGCTCAAGGGCAGCGGCAAGGTTTCCACCTTTGAGGTCACAGGCTATCCCGGATACTATCCGAAAAGCCAATTTGAATAATCCATCACCAGCCGGCACATACTGTTACCGGTGATGATGAATGAGTAATATCAACCGACATCTGCCCGAGCCGCGTCTGCCCCGTGATCCTGACGACGACAGAAGGATATTCGACGACCTGTTCAACGTGGCATCAGGAATGGAGTGCACGGGACTTATCCCCTCCGCTCCCTACGACGACTACGAGATAAGCTCCTACAGCGACATCTACGATATCCCCATGTCGTCCGAACAGTCCTCCGACAAGCCCTATGATCGTGAGCCGACCCCGAAGCAGGACGGCACCGCTCGCGGCAGAACCGGTAAAACCCAGATTGACTGAAAAAACCTCGGCTGATCCGAATCGGGTCAGCCGAGGTTCTGTATATGGGGATAATTATCGGGCTCTGAGGGTGTTTGCCATCATCTTGGCGCATTTGTATATGTCGCCGCAGCCCATGGTGATGATCAGGTCGCCCTCCTGTGCGTTGGCAATGGCGTAATCTGCCAGCTCCTCCATGGAGCCGAACAGCTGTGCGCCGGGGATAAGCGCCTGCAGCTGGGAGGAATTCACACCCAGATCGTCCACCTCACGGGCAGCCATGATCTCGGTGAGCAGCACCTCGTCGGCGATGGACAGCACGTCGGCAAACTCCTGCATATGATCGCGGGTACGTGTGTAGGTGAAGGGCTGGAACACTGCCCACACCTTACGGAAGCTCATCTCCTTGCAGGCGGAGAGGATAGCCTTGATCTCGGTGGGATGGTGGGCATAGTCGTCGGCGACGGTGATGCCGTCCTTGACGATATGCACATCATATCTGCGCTTGGCTCCGCCGAAGCTCTCCAGTCCCGAAGCGATCTGCTCGGCGGAAGCTCCTGCGTAATCAGCAGCAGCGGCAGCGGCAAGGGCATTGAGCACGTTGTGATGACCGGGCACGCGCAGACGGGTGTGACAGAAGAACTCGCCATCCTTGAGGATATCGAAAGCCCAGTGGCTGGCACTGTCGGTGTCGATGTTGACGGCGGTGAATCGGTTGCTCTTGTTCAGACCGTAGGTAATAACCGGCTTGTCGGTGCCCTCCACGGCGCGCATGGAATCGGGATCGTCGCCGTTGACGATGACCAGCTGACCGGTCTGGGCAACAAACTGACGGAAGGATTTTACGATACCGTCCACCGAGCCGAAATACTCAAGATGGTCGGCATCGATGTTGAGGATGACTGCCACCGCAGGGGTGATCTGCAGGAAGGTGTCAACATACTCGCACGCCTCGCACACCATCAGGTCGCTCTTGCCGGCGCGTCCGTTGCCGTCGATGAGGGGCAGCTTGCCGCCGATGATGATGTTGGGGTCGAGGTCGGCTTCAACCAGTATCTGGGTGATCATGGATGTGGTGGTGGTCTTGCCGTGGGTGCCGCAGACGGCTATTGTGCGGTCATAGCGGCGGCAGAGAGCGCCCAGCAGGATGGAACGCTCTACGGTGGGGATACCGCGCTCAATGGCGTCCACCAGCTCGGGATTGTCCTTCTGGATAGCGGCGGAGTAGACCACCAGATCGGCATCGCCGGCGTTGCCGGCTTTCTGTCCGATGACCACCTGTGCGCCGAGATTTATCATGCGCTTGACGGTATCGGATTCGGCGTCAACGTCCGAGCCGGTGATGATCTTGCCCTCTGCAAGAAGTATCTCTGCCAGCGGACACATACCGGAGCCGCCGATACCCATGAAGTGCAGCTTCCTTGCTTTGTCAAGCAGATGGTCGAATTCGGTGTTAAGCATAGCAAAATGCTCCAATCATTGTAAGTTACTTGAGGATCGGTCAAAGACCGTTACGGGGGCAGTGTTCGTCCAGCGGACAGCCCTCGCACCGCGGCTTTTTCAGGCAGTGCTGCTTGCACTGCTCCACGATCACCGCGTGGAAATTGTTGTAGATGTAAATATCCGGCTCTACGGAAGCCTCAATCATGCGGCGGATGTCATCGTAATCGTCAGGCAGGTCATAGCCCAGACGGCTCAGCAGCCGGCGCGTGTAGGCATCCACCACAAAGGACAGCCGCCCGAATGCGTATACGAGGATGCTGTCGGCAGTCTCCCGACCAACACCCTTGAGCGCCAGCAGCTGCTTTCGCAGTTCGGCGGTGGGCAGTGTGCAGTCGGCAGGCAGGCAGCCAAGACTGTCCAGCCACGCTGTGAGCGTGCGTATGCGCTGTGCTTTCTGATTGAAAAAGCCCGATGGACGGATAATATCCGTCAGCTCCTCGTCGGAAAGCGAACGCACATGATCCGGGGACAGCCGTCCGCCGAAGTTGGCGATGGCTTTTTCCACGCTGTTCCACGAGGTGTTCTGGGTGAGTATCGCGCCAACGCACATTTCGTAGGCATCGGCGGCAGGCCACCAGCCAAGATCGCCGTAACGGGCGTACAGCAAAGCGTAGAGTTCCGGAAGGGAGATCATCAGTGATTATCTTCTGGGCAGACCGATCTTCTTATAGACCTTCTGCATGGTGCGCTCGGCGATGGCGGCAGCCTTTTCGGCGTCCTCCATGGCGCACTGGTTGAGGTACTTGCGGTCCTTGAGCAGGGCGTTGTATTCCTGCTGGATGGGCTCGATCATGGCGACCACAGCCTCGCCGACGGCGGTCTTGAAATCGCCGTAGCCCTTGCCCTCAAACTCGGCAACGATCTGATCGTCGGTCTTGCCGGTCACGGCGGCGTAGATGTCCATGAGGTTGTTGATGCCCGCCTTTTCCGGACCGCGGCAGACAACAGCCTCGCAGTCGGTCACGGCAGACCTGAACTTCTTCATGATAGTGGAGGGCTGGTCGGTCATCAGCACAAAGCTGCGTGTGTTGTCGTCGGACTTGCTCATCTTCTTGGTGGGATCGGCAAGGCTCATGACACGGGCAGCGATGGGGGGAATATAGGGATCGGGAACGGTGAACACGTTGCCGTAGATGCCGTTGAAGCGCTCGGCAACGTCACGGGTCAGCTCAAGATGCTGCTTCTGGTCGGCACCGATGGGTACCATGTCTGCCTGATAGAGCAGGATGTCGGCGACCATCAGCACGGGATAGGTAAAGAGACCTGCGTTGATATTGTCGGCGTGACGGGCGGACTTATCCTTGAACTGGGTCATGCGGCTCAGCTCGCCGAACTGGGTGTAGGTGCTGAGGATCCAGCTCAGTTCCGCATGGGCAGGAACAAGGCTCTGGTGGAACAGCAGGCACTTGCTGCGGTCAACGCCGCAGGCAAGCAGCATGGCATACAGCTGCTCGGTATTCGCCTTGAACACCTTGGGATCCTGACGCACGGTCAGGGTGTGCAGGTTGGCGGTGGCGTAGATGCACTCGAACTCGTCCTGCATGGCGGAGAAATTGCGGATGGCACCCAGATAGTTGCCGATGGTCATTTCGCCGCTGGGCTGGATGGCGGAAAATATACGCTTTTTGCGGGGAGGCTTTGCCTCGGCGGCAGCGGCGCTGGTGATGTTTTCAGACATGATTTGTGTTCTCCTTGATGTATGTTAAATGGGTAGTTGTCGGAATCAATACTCGCTCAGGAGCTCGCCCAGAACCTTCATTCCCTGCTCGATCTGCTCGTCGGTGGGAGTGGAGAAGTTCAGGCGGATGCAGCTGCAGGGATCGCTCTCGTTGACAAGGAAGGCACTGCCGGGAACGACAGCCACCTTGCGGTTGACGGCTTCCTTGCAGAAGGAAAGCATATCGATCTGTTCGGGCAGGGTGCACCAGATGAACAGACCGCCGCTGGGCTTGATGTAGCTGATGCGGGGAGCCAGCTCGATGTCGATGAGCGAAGTCATCAGGCTGCTCTTTTTGCGGTAGACCTCCTTGATGTGCGCCAGATGAGCATCGTAGGTGTCACCGGTCATGAACTGGTGAACGATCATCTGGTTGTAGATGCCGGTATGTACGTCGGAGACCTGCTTGCAGACGGTCATCTTGGCGATGACGGGAGCAGGAGCGATACCATATCCCACGCGCATACCCGGAGAGACGACCTTGGAGAAGGTGCCGGCGTAGATGACGCGGCAGTCGGTGTCCATGCTCTTGATGGAGGGGATTTCTTCGCCCTCCCAGCGGGTATCGCCGTAAGGATTGTCCTCAAGGATCATCACGTCGTATTTCTTGGCAAGGGCATAGATGCCGATGCGCTTTTCAAGGCTGGTGACGATGCCGGAGGGATTCTGGAAATTGGGGATGCAGTAAATGAAACGGACGTTGGCGTTGTTCTTGAGAGCGTCCTCAAGAGCGTTGAGATCCATGCCGTCGTTCTCCATAGGAATTCCAACCAGCTTGGTGTTGTAAGAGCGGAAAGCGTTCAGAGAACCGATGAAGGTAGGAGCCTCGCAGATAATGACATCGCCCTCGTTGCACAGGCTCTTGGTGGTCAGTTCCATTACCTGCTGGGCACCGGAGGTGATGATGACCTGATCGTTCTCACCGAAAAGGAAGGAGTAACGCTCGCGGATCGCCTCGCGCAGAGGATTGTAACCCTCAGTGACCGAATACTGCAGGGCATCGATGGGACGCTCGGCGTAGATCTTTGCGGAAATGGCAGCGATCTCGTCGGCAGGGAAAGCCTCGGGCGCAGGATTGCCTGCGGCAAAGGAGATCATTCCGGGCACGGAGGAATACTTGAGTATCTCACGGATGACCGAAGGCTGCAGGGTGTTGACACGGTTGGCAAAAGAATAATTCATAATATGTTAGCTCCTTATGGGAAATGATAGTGATCAGATAAGATAGTCGGTGTGGGTGATGGCTTTGCCGCCCTTGCAGTAGAC
>SVPO01000154.1 GCA_015065795.1 Oscillospiraceae bacterium
GGCAGACTGTATGCCCGTCAGCGCAACCGCTTCTTTGAGGGCGACGTGCTGGAGATAGTCGCTCCCGGCAGAAAGCCCGTGGAGATCACCGCCCGTGAGCTGCTCAACGGCGATGGTGAAGCTATCACCGCAACGCCCCATCCAAACATGGCGTTTTCCATGCCCTGTGAGCAGGAGCTTGCGCCCATGACCATTTTGCGCCGCAAAAAGTAATGATCCTGCCGCGAAATATCGACTGATAATTCGGTCATCAGTGCAGACACTCTATTAGGAGCTGTCGGTGCTGATGGCCGTTTTGTTATTCGGAGGGATGGGTATGTACAAGCGTCTGACGGCGGTGTTCACCGTCATTGTGCTGATGGCGTTCTGCGTGATGTCCCACACGCTGATGGTTGCGCTGGCTCCTGCATATGTGCAGGCGGCGAGCAGCCAGAGCGCCTATAACGTGAGGGTGTGCGCCACTCGCGGCAGGATATACGATCGTGCCATGCGTCCGCTGGCAGGGGGGCGGCTGCAGTACAGGGCGGTCATCGCTCCCTCCAGAGAGACTACCGTGCGGCTTACAGGCGTGCTTCCGCCGGAAAAGCTGCTGGAGATCGAGGACGGTCTGACGGGCACATACCCCTTTGTGTGCAGCGTGGATGACGCGGCTGCCGACGGCTGCGGTGCCATGGTGTTCCCCGGGGAGAAGCGGTACGGTCCCAACTGCGTCGCCGTTCACACGGTGGGATATCTTGGGGGCGACGGTCAGGGTGTTTCGGGCATCGAACGCGCCTACGACGATTATCTTGCCGCGGCGGCAGGGGAGCTGTCGGTGCGCTTCACCGTTGACGCGGCAGGCAGCGGACTGACGGGGATAGAGCCGCAGATTACCGACACAAGGGACAACTCCCTTGCAGGAGTGGTGCTGACGCTGGACGTGGATATCCAGCGCGCGGCGGAGAGCGCGGCGGCGGAGTTCATGGACAAGGGTGCCATCATTGTCATGGATGCCCGTACGGGGGAGATAAGAGCCTGCGTCAGCGTGCCGTCCTTTGACCAGACCGACGTGGCATCAGCCCTCGACGGAGAGGACGCGCCGCTGCTCAACCGCGCGCTGAGTGCCTACGACATCGGCTCGGTGTTCAAGATAGTGGTGAGTGCGGCGGCGCTGGAATCGGGGATAACCCCCGGAACCAAATATCAGTGCGAGGGCTGTGTCACCATCGGCAGCAACCGCTTCCACTGCGCCAACCGCAGCGGTCACGGAGAAATCGATATGGAGGAAGCCTTTGCGCGCTCCTGCAACGTGTATTTCATCGAGCTTGCAAAGACGCTGGGTGGCGATGTGCTGCTGGATTACGCCCGTCGCTTCGGGCTGGGTGACGGCATTGAGCTTGCGCGGGATTACTCTGCCGCAGCAGGCTGTCTGCCCGACAGCGAAAAGCTGCAGATGCCCTCGGCTCTCGCCAATTTCTCCTTCGGTCAGGGCGATCTGATGGCGACACCGATGCACGTCGCCGCCATGACCGCGGTGATCGCCAACGACGGCAGATCGGTGGATCCCACTGTCTTTGCGCGGCTGGTGAACGATCGTCAGGAGACGGTGGAGGAATATATCGCCGCGCCGCAGCGGCAGGTCATCTCCCGTGAGACGGCGGATATCATCTCGGGCTTCATGGAGGCGGCGGTGGAGTACGGCACGGCTAAGGCAGGAGGCAGCGACCGCGTGAGCTGTGCCGCCAAGACCGGCACCGCCGAGACGGGGATGATCCGCGACGGGCATCGGGTGATGCAGGCGTGGTATACCGGATATTTTCCGGCGGAGGAGCCGCTGTACGTGGTGACGGTGCTGGTGGAGGATGGGCAGTCGGGCGGCGGCTCGGCTGGACCTGTTTTCGGATATCTCGCGGACGTCCTCGCGCCAAAGCCTGTGGTTCCTTCGGTTGACGCAGGGGAGGGATTGTGATAGAATATGGGCAGAAAGCAATCACAACGGGAGGCGGCAGCTATGATCCGAATCGGTCACGGGTACGATGTCCATCGTCTGGTGGAGGGCAGAAAGCTCATTCTGGGCGGCGTGGATATACCCTATGACAAGGGACTGCTGGGTCATTCCGATGCCGACGTGCTGGCTCACGCCATCTCCGACGCTCTGCTGGGCGCGGCGGCGATGAGCGATATCGGTGCGCTCTTTCCCGATAACGATCCTGCCTTTGAGGGCGCGGACAGCCTGAAGCTTCTTGCCGAGGTCGTGGCACGCATCGGGGAGAGGGGTTATTCGGTGGTCAATATCGACGCCACCGTGCTGGCTCAGCGTCCCAAGCTGCGTCCGTATATCGACACCATGAGGGAACGCCTTGCCGCCGCCTGCGGAATGGACGCGGAGCTGGTGAGTGTCAAGGCTACCACCGAGGAAGGACTGGGCTTCACCGGCAGCGGCGAGGGCATCGCCGTGCACGCGGTGTGCCTTATCGAGTGATAACTCGGTGTACCGGAAAGGTCGAAAAATTATTCCAATAAAGAGCAAAAAATGCTTGACATTCCATCGGCGTTGTGATATTATAGTCAAGCAAAACGGAGAGACGTTCTCCGCGGCACAAACTGAATATGCGCTTGTAGCTCAGTCGGATAGAGTGTTTGGCTACGAACCAAAAGGTCAGGGGTTCGAATCCCTTCAAGCGCGCCATAAGAAATCCGCATAAACATCGCGTTTATGCGGATTTTATCTTTGTAATTCGGGATGGGGAGAGGCGTTTTTCCCGTTCTGATACGCACAGAATTTTTAGTATGCAAGTCAAGATGCAAGTCAAAAAGCAAACCCGCCCGAGGCTGTGGAGCAATACCACAACCGCCGAGCGGGTTATTTCTTTAGTCTTTATTCTCAGGATGTTTCCCGTGCAGCTGCTCGATCGCCTGCATCAGAGCTTCCGGCAGAGGCAGCCCCATCAGCCCCAGATTCTCCACGATGGACAGCGCCTCGTTGGCAACCAGCGCGAAGATCACACCCGTCCGCAGAACGCCGCCCATGCCGCACAGATCATCCAGCCGCTGGGCAACGATCACCATAACAAACATACCGACCTTGCGGCAAAGCCCTATCAGTCCGGCACGGGAATCCAACTTACCGTTTGCGGTCTTGTTGGACTTTTTGAATACGGCTGCCAGAATGACACCGGATATGTAGTCTATGAGTATGAAAATTGCAAGTGTCATCATCGCTCCGTCCCACCCTCCAAACAGTGCAGCGGCGGCTGCTCCGAAAAAGCTCAATATAGT
>SVPO01000155.1 GCA_015065795.1 Oscillospiraceae bacterium
CTCTCCGGCGGAGTTTTCGGATGATACGCGAGTATTCATAACGAAAGGAGCACCTATGCCTTCTCTGCTGCCTTATGAAATATACTACGAAAACTCCGCCGGAGACGTGCTGAGGCTGGATCGTCCGCCCTTTGTGGTGACCTCCTGCAGGCTGTTCGACTCCTCGTGGAAGCTGACCCGTTCCCAGCGTCCTCTGGGGGAGGGCGGCAGTCTGCTGGCGCGCAGACGTCCTGCCGACGAGCGCACCATGACCGTGCAGGCGGTCGCCGACGATTCGGCAGGTCTTGCCGCAGCCCTCATCCGTATGTCCGAAGTGTTTGACTACGATGTGATCGCCCGGACATCGGGCAGACTGTGGGTCAACGGCTCCTATCAGTGCTGCTGGTGCTCCGGCAGCGTCAAGGAGCTTTCCTGTGACTTCCCCGACCGCGCTCAGCTCACCGTAACGGTCTGCCCCGAACAGCCTGCATGGTGTACCGAGCGTTCCTATCGAATTCTGGGTGGAGACACGGTGTCCGATCCGGGCGGTCACGGTTACCCTTACAGCTATCCCTATCGCTACGGCACCTCACGCCGCAGCATATCGCTGGTCAATACCCATTTTGCCCCGGCACCCATGCGCATCACCCTTTACGGTCCCGCGCAGGAGCCGAGGGTGTATGTGGGCGACAGCTGCATCGGCGTGAACACTCCCCTCCACGCAGGCGAGCGAGTGCTCATCGACCAGCAGAACAAGCTCATCACACGCACCGGCACAGACGGCGTTTCATTCAACTGCTTCGGCGACCGCATCAAGAACGGACAGACCTTTGACTACGCTCCCCCCGGCAGCACAGTCATTGACTTGTACAGCGAGACGCTGGGCGTGGATATCGTACTGGTGGAGCAAAGGAGTGAGCCATCATGGGTCTGTGTCTGATACACGCCGACGGGCTCATGAACGAGCTTGCGCAGATAACCGAATTCGATTCCTTTTCCGCCATCATCACCACCGACCGCGACTCCGACTGCGACTGGGAGCTGACCATGCCCGAGGGCGCGTGGACGCGCTGCCCCATCCGGCCCGGTCATTACATCTGCATCGAGGGCAGCGAGTGGGGCGGCCCCGTGGAACAGGTGCGCCATGTCAGCTCGGAGGGACAGATAAAGCTGCGGGGCACCTGCTGGCGCGGACTGCTCCGCCGCAGAGTCATCGCCCCTGCCGCAGGCGACACCCATGTGACGCTGCCCGTCACCGAGGCAAACGCCGCCATCGCCGGGCTGATGGGCAGCTGGCAGAACCGATTGTTTTCCGTATCCACAGAGGACAGCGGACTGCTCTGCTCGGCATCGCTGCGCTACAAAACGCTGCTGGACGCTCTGGAGGATATGCTGGGCGCGGCAGGCGGCAGACTGAGCGCGGTGTTCGGTGACGGGCAGGTGCATCTCAGCGCGCTGCCCGTCCGCGACATGAGCGACATGGTGGAGCTTTCCCAGGAGTACGACGCCCGTCTGCTCACCGACCACAGTGCACGCGTCTACAACCACATCATCGCTCTGGGACGGGGCGAGATGCTGGAGCGGCAGGTGGTGGAGCTTTGGCTGCTGCCCGACGGCACCCTCACCGACGACGTTTCGCTGGTGCCCGAGCCGGACAGCGTCAGCACGCTGCTGTACGATTATTCCGCCGTGGAGACCCCGGAGGAGCTGGAGCGTTCGGCGCGAAGCCGTCTGCTTTCCTACGCCGCCGAAAGCTCCATGGAGATCGAGATGACCGACAACATCGGTCTTGAGCTGACCGACACAGCTTCGGTGCGCGACACGCTCACCGGCATGACCGCCGTGCTGACGGTGACCGCCTGCGAGCTGACCGTCAAGCCATCGGGCATAGTCATGACCCACCATCTGAGCTGATAAATCTGCAAGGAGACAAAATATGTCCTACAAAGCCATTACCATCTACACCCCTGCCGGCACCGATCCGCACATTGCCGCTGAGGACGATGCCTTTATCTACGATTCCATCTTTGCCTGCACCTCCGGACGACTGGGCGGACTGGTCTGCCAGAGGATAAACGACAACACGGTGCGTCTTTCCGGCGGCGGCGCAGCCAACCGCGGCTATATCCTGCGCGTGCCTGCAGGCAACACCCACGACCTGCCCGTAACCAGCGGCAGTCAGCATCTGGGGCGTCACGACCTCGTGGTCTCCCGATTCATCCGCGGCGGCAGCAACACCGCCGACGTGCACGAGTTCGCCGTGGTGGAGGGTGTTCCCTCCGAGCAGCCCGTGGACCCCGAGCTGACGGTCAGCGAGCTGCTGATGTACGGCGACGTAAACGAAGTGGCGCTGTTCCGCATCGTGCTCAGCGAGCTTGCCATCGCTTCCGTTGAGCCTCTGGGCAGGGATCTGGGCAACTCCGGCATGAGCCTTGAATCCCAGAAGCTGACCACGCCCCGTGCCATCGGGCTTTCCGGCGATCTTTCCGGACAGGCCGCCTTTGACGGCTCGGCGGATATCTCGCTGCCCGCGGAGGTGCACGGTCTGTGCGGCAGCCGCGTGACTGTTGCATCCACCGCCCCGGAGAATCCCTCCGAGGGCGACCTGTGGATCTCCTTCGGTGAATGACCTATGGGCATCAACCGATACAGCAACGGGGCGTGGAAGGAGATCGGCGATCTGAAAGCCTATCGCGGCGGTGAGTGGCAGACCGCCGAGCTCAGACGCTATACGGGAACCGAATGGGAACTGCTGTGGCCGTGCCATTTCTCTTATACCGTGCAGTATCCCCTGAGCTCGTATATCGTCACCTCCGGCTACACCACGCCCTACCAGATCACATCCGACACGCTGGTAACCGGTCCGCGAAGCACCAATTCAGCTGCGTACATCCGCGATTCGCTGCTCTTTTTCCCCATCGATCAGATGAAAACCGACCTTGCCGGCAGCACCCTGCAGAAGGCCACCCTGCAGCTCAAGCGCATGCCCAAGCTTGCCAACGACGGCGAGGACACAGCTTACGTCTGCGTGGGAAGCGCCCTTTCCGGTGTCGATCCTGCCGCCACCGGCAACACATGGTCGCGCAAGTTCACCCGTCTTGCCGGTCCGAACATCTCCTTCAAGCGCGGCCAGGTAAAAAACGTCAACCTCAACCTGTCGGGCATAAAGGCTCTGCTGAACGGGACCGCCGACTGCCTGTGTCTGCCCACACATTCAGTCGGCGGTCCCGTTC
>SVPO01000032.1 GCA_015065795.1 Oscillospiraceae bacterium
TCAGCTGCACCACGCGGTCGGGCTTGCCCAGACGTCCGGCGGAATTGATGCGCGGCGCAAGGGAGAAAGCAATGTCGGTGGCGGTCAGTCGTGACGCGTCCGCGCCGGATGCGATTATCAGCTGACGGATACCCGTGCGGTGTGCGCTGCGCAGCTGCTCCAGACCCAGTGCCACCAGCGTGCGGTTCTCGCCCACGAGAGCCACTGCGTCGGCGACCGTGCCCAGCGCCACGAGGTCGGCGTATTTCTTCACCGCCTCAGCTTGATCGCCCTCGAGGGCGCAGGCAAGCTTGAAGGCAACACCCACACCGGCAAGATCGGTGCACGAGCAGCGATTGCCTGCCACATGAGCGTTCAGGATGGCTTCCGCTTCGGGCAGGGTGTCCAGTGGCTTGTGGTGGTCGGTGATGATGACCTCGATGTCCTTTGAGTAAGCGTATTTTATCTCGTCGATGGCGGTGATGCCGTTATCGACGGTAATGATGAGCTTTGTGCCTGTTTCAGCCATGCGGTCGATGGCAGGCAGATGCAGACCGTAACCGCCGTCGTCGCGGCTGGGCAGCATGTACTGCACCCTCGCGCCCATGCCCTCCAGACAGGAGTACAGCAGAGCGGTGGCGGTGATGCCGTCCACGTCGTAATCGCCGTAGATGGTGATGAGCTCGTAGTTGTCTATGGCGCGGCGGATACGCTCGGTCGCCTTTGCCATGTCGGTGAATTCGTCCGGACTGCCCAGCGGACATCCTGCAGGATCCAGCATCTGCCGGATCGCGTCGTCCTGCGTGAATCCGCGTGTCACCAGCAGATGCGCGGCAAAGGGCGATATTCCGTGTCTTGTGGCTATTGCGCGGGAGAGCTGTTTGTCGCCCTGCGCGGTCACCCAGCGCCGTATTGGCATGATGATCTATCTCCGGTTTCTGTCAGAATTACATTCCTGCGCATATGCCGGGCAGGTCGGCAGGACGTTCGGCTCTGGCAGCGTATTCAGTCACATCGCCGTAGCCGTAGGATGCCCAGATAAAGGGGACACCTGCTTCGGCGGCGGAGCTTGCGTCCATGGCGGTGTCGCCCACATAGACGGGGGCGACAAGCCCGTTGCGCTCCACCACCAGACGGATGTTGTCCGCCTTGGGCAGCAGAGTGTTGCCGAAACACTCGATGTCGGTGAAGTATTTCTTCATATTATGGGCGGTCATGAACGCCTCGATATATCCCGACTGGCAGTTGCTCACCACAAACAGCCGGTACTTCTGCGAAAGCTCGGCAAGCACCGCTTCCAGATCCTCATAGAGGACTCCGCCGTGCTCTGCGACGTATTCGTTCTCGAAAAGACCGCAGGTGTCGACCACCTCGTTGGACTGCTCGGGGGTGAGCTGAGGGAACAGCGACCGCCCGATATCGGGCATCATCTTGCCCATCTGCGCGGAAAACTGCTCAACGGTCAGCTGGCCCAGCTCGGGCCACTTACGGGCAAGCACCACGTTCCACGATTCGCACACATTCTCGCGCGCGTCCCAGAGGGTGCCGTCCAGATCAAAAATAATGCTGTCTATCATTTATACTCCTTGGTTTGCTGCAGGCAGAAGCCTGACGAAAAGCTAAATCAGATTTACTCCGCTCAGTCAAAGAGGGGAGTGGAGAAATAACGCTCTCCGGTGTCGGGCAGGATGGTGACCACACGCTTGCCCTCGCCCAGCTTACGGGCAAGATGCACGGCAGCAGCCACGTTGGAGCCGCTGGAAATACCGCAGAGGATACCCTCCTCGCGAGCCATGCGGCGAGCCATCTCCAGAGCCTCCTCGTCGGCAACGATGTGGATGTGGCTGTATATCTCGGTGTTGAGATTGTCGGGGATGAGTCCGTCGCCGATGCCCATCTGCAGATGGGTGCCGATGTTGCCGCCGGCAAGGATGGCGGCGTGCTCAGGCTCCACTGCCCAGATCTCGATGTCGGGGTACTGCGCCTTGAGCACCTCGCCGATGCCGCTGATGGTGCCGCCGGTGCCCACGCCGGAGCAGAAGCCGTCTATGGGCATAGCCACCTGCTCGAGGATCTCAAGACCGGTGTGGCGCTTGTGAACAAGGGGATTGTTCTTGTTGGTGAACTGCTGGGGGACATATACGTTGGGGTCGGCTGCCTGCATATCCATGGCAGTCTGCAGACACTGCTCGATGCACAGTCCGATGTTGCCGTCGTCGTGGATCTTGATGACCTCGGCTCCGTACTGGCGCATGAGCTTTTCACGCTCCATACTCACCGAGTCGGGCATGATGATGACCACCTTGTAGCCCTTTACCGCGCCCACGAGTGCAAGACCGATGCCCTGATTGCCGCTGGTAGGCTCAACGATGATGGTGTTCTCGTTGATGAGACCCTGCTTTTCGGCTTCCAGAAGCATGTTGTATGCGGTACGGGTCTTGATGGAGCCGCCGATGTTCAGTCCCTCGTACTTTACGAGGATCTCGGCGCAGCCCGGCTCGCAGATCTTGTTCAGACGGATAATGGGAGTGTGGCCGATGGCCTGCAGAACGCTGTCGTAAATCATATTCTTTCTTCCAATCGTTATTATATTGCGATGCCCCGCACGCAGACGGTCACCGTTTGTTACTACACATTATATGCCGGCAGGGGAAATCAGTCCTGTGCCCATCCGGCGCAGCGCTGAACGGTCTTGTTCCATACGCGCATCTTTTCCGCCGCTTCCTCGCGGCCCATGTGCGGCTCGAAGCGTGTGTCGAGGCTCCATACCGAACGCAGCTGCCCGATGTCGGAGTACACTCCGCAGCCCAGACCGGCAAGCATGGCGGCACCGATGGCGGTGGTCTCCACGCATCTGGGACGCAGCACGGGGATGCCCAGCAGGTCGGACTGCAGCTGCATGACAAAGCGGCTGTTGCTCACGCCGCCGTCCACGCGCAGCTCCTTTATTTCCACACCGGTGTCACTGCTCATGGCGGAAACCAGCTCGCAGCACTGCAGCGCTATGCTCTCCAGCACCGCACGGGCGATGTGCTTGTTGGTGGCGCCGCGGGTAAGCCCCATCAGACCGCCCCGGGCGTACATATCCCAGTGGGGAGCGCCCATACCGGTGAATGCCGGCACGAAGGATACTCCGGCGGTGTCCTCCACTTCCTCTGCCCACTGATCTGCCTGCTTCGGGCTTTCGATGAGATGCAGCTCGTCGCGCAGCCACTTGATGGCGGAACCTGCGTTGAAGGCGCTGCCCTCAAGGGCGTACACCGTCTTTCCGTTTATTCGCCAGCCGATGGTGGCGAGCAGTCCGGATCGGGAAACGGGAGGCTGGTCGCCCACGTTCATCAGAATAAAGCTGCCGGTGCCGTAGGTGATCTTTGCCACGCCCTCGTCAAAGCAGCACTGACCGAACATGGCGGCGTGCTGGTCGCCGGCGATGCCCGTGATGGGGATCTCGGCGCCGAAGATGTGCTCGTTGGTCATGCCGAAGAAGCCGCAGGAATCGCAGACCTTGGGCAGAGCGTCACGGGATACGCCTGCAAGCTCCAGCAGACGGTCGTCCCAGTCCATTGCGGTGATGTCAAAGAGCATTGTGCGGCTGGCGTTGGTGGCGTCGGTGGCAAAGGTCCTGCCGCCGGTCAGATTCCACAGCAGCCAGCTGTCCACCGTGCCGAAGCATACATCGCCGTCGGCTGCAGCCTGCGCGACCTCTGACACGTTATCCAGCAGCCAGCGTATCTTGCTGGCGGAAAAATAGGAATCGATGATAAGTCCGGTTTTCTCTTTTATGTAGTCCTTCATGCCGTCGGCAGTCAGCTGCTCGCAGAAGGAAGCGCCGCGTCTGCACTGCCACACGATGGCGTTGTACAGCGGCTGTCCTGTGGAGCGCCGCCACGCGACGACCGTCTCGCGCTGATTGCTGATGCCGATGGCGGCGATCTCGCCTGCCAGTATGCCGCCGTTGATGATGGCGGTGCGCGCGGCGGTCATCTGGGAGGAAAGGATCTCCAAGGGATCGTGCTCAACGAATCCAGGCTGGGGATATATCTGTGTGAACTCCACCTGTCCGGTGGAAACAATGCTGCCCTTCAGGTCAAAGATGATGGCTCGTGAGCTGGTGGTTCCCTGATCAAGGGACATGAGATATTTCTTTTCCGGCATTGATCTGTCTCCTCTCGTTAACGAATCAATAGGAATAATCGGCAGCCATTGCCGCCAGTTTCTTTTTGATGGACTGGCGCAGCTCGGCGGGAGCGCGGACCACCACGCCGCCGCCGAAGTTGAGTATCCAGTTTTCAAAGCCCTCGTTGGCGATGGCGTGCGCCTTGACGGTGAAGCGTCCTCCGGCAAGCTGACGGTACGGCACGTTGATGCCGAAGCGTTCGATCATGGCTTCCAGCAGACGATCCTCACATTCCAGCTCCACGCTCACCGGCTCGGTGCCGGCGTACATATTGAACACCTTGCGTGTGTAGTCGGCAGCGTCAAAGCGGTCGGTGTAGTCGCTGACCTCACTGAGAGGACGGGCAGGCTGGCTGATGCACTGCACCTTCTTCATGTGATCTATGCGGTAGTGGGAAAGATCGTCGTATTTTTCGTAGTTGCCCACAACGTAATATTTGTCCTGATGCCAGATCGCCGCGTAGGGGCTGATGATGAACTCGCGTCCTGCGTTGAACACCGGCAGATTACCGGCAAGAACGCGATGATGGTATATGAACCGCAGCTTGCGGTTTTCCATGATGGCGGTGTGGATCTGGTCGATGCTGTAGTAGAATTCCTCATTGTCGCTCTTGATACGGGAATGGGCAGGGTGATAGTTGTTGTCCGTGATTCCCGGACAGAGCTTCTCGGCAGTATACACACTGGTCATGGAACACAGCTTGCGGCTGAGAGCAGCGGTCTTTCTCTGGGAGATGACCGGCGACGCCTGTATGGTGTCCATCAGCAGCATCAGCTCGCAGGGCTCAAATTCCGTCTCGGTAAGATAATAGCCCTGCATGGGAGCCATGCCGCGTTCGATGGGCATGCCGTATTCGCGCAGCACCGAAAGATCGTTGTAGATGGACTTGCGCTCCGCCTGCACGCCGTTCTGCTCCAGATGAGCGATGATATCGGCGACCGACACCGCGTGCTGCTCGTCGGAATACCGCCGCAGATAATCTGCGATATAAAGCAGCTTGAGCTTCTGCTTGGGATTGCCTGCCATGTCAGTGCCTCCTCCTATGCGGAATGATCGTCTGAACGCAGCGAAAAGCCGTACGAAACCGTAGATATTGACGCGGCGAACGGAATGTGATAAACTAATACGAGTTGCAGTCGGCGGAATCGGCTCGGATGACCGCTTCAGCCGCGCAAAGGGTTATTTCTTTATTATACTGCGTTTTGGCTGAAATTCAAGCGTTTAATCGACAATGAAGCCGTTTTCGCAGCATTTTACGAGGTGTCCGATATGGATAGCAGCAAGAATCCTGCATATTCCGGTTTTACCGACCTGCATTTCGCCGTGTGGAACATGATCAAGCCGGTCAATTACATCTGGATCGACTTTGTTGACCGCTGCGTACGATGCGGTGTCAAGGACGAGCCCACCGACGCCGTTCAGGACGAACGAGCGGCTCTCGAAGCGCTCAAGGATCGCTTTGTTGAGCTGATTTCCTACGACGGCGAAGGCAAGCCCATCCTCAGCTTTGACGACAGCCGTCCCGTGCTGGAAGACGTGGATTACCAGTCCTATCCCACCACGCTGAGCGATCTGGAGCTTTTTCTCGAGGAGATGGAGGAGATCAATCTTCTTGGCTGGAAGGAGCAGTGGCCCTCTCTGCGCGAGGGTCTTTGCTGGCGTATCGACTGCTACTACGAGGGCGGTGAAAAGCATTTGTCCGGACAGTCGCGCTTCCCGGAGCAGTGGTCGCTGTTCGGCAAGTCGCTCAACGGTCTGGTCAAGAAAGCTCAGGATAACGCCTGAGACGCTGTCATCATTTACAAAATATAGACAATTAGTTCATTTAATTTTTTCACACCGATCTTACGCTTTGTGATATAATATACGCTGGCGTGGTCGGTGTGTTGTTCTGCGGCCAGCCGTATGATTTTTGTTGAAAGGAGCGGGTTTGAATGATACTCGATGGAATCAGGGCAATAATCTATGCAGCCGGAGAGACGGCGGTCGAACCGGTTCCTGTCAATCCGGTCGAAGCGGTATCGTCTTCTGCGGCAAGCGGTGGGGACGTGGTTTCATCTGCTGTCGTCAGCGGTGCCGAGGTCATCACCTCCGCTTCGGATATAGGCGGCGGCTCCTCTCACGTCGGCACGATAATCTGGCTGTGTATCCTCGCCTTTGCCCTTATAATGATCGCCTTTGAGTTCATCCGCAGCCGCTACGTGCTGTCGGTCACTCACCGCGAAGTGGTGCTGGATGATCTGCCCGAGGCGTTTGACGGCACACGCATCGCCGTTGTCAGCGACCTGCACCAGATGCGCTTCGGTGATTTCAACGAGGAGCTGGCAAAGCACATTCGCCGCGAATTCCCCGACTACATCTTCTTTGCCGGAGATATGGGCGATGTCAAGGAATACAACGTCGACGCCTTCTATGATCTTCTTGATTCTCTGGGCAGCGATATTCCCCTTATCATGGTTCCCGGTCGGGACGATCTTCGTATCGGCGGCGGAACGGTTCACCGCAACTTCCGCCGTGAGGTGGAACACGCAGGCGGTCTGCTGCTCAACAACTCCTGTGCCGAGCTTCTGTCCGGAAAGAGCAAGCTCTATGTTTACGGCTTCTGCGCTCCGCTGGAGCAGCAGGAGGATCTCCCGGTGGAGCAGTGGGATTACGCTCCGGTGGGAGAGAAGGATATCCCTGCCATGCTGGGACGCTGTCCTTCCGACGCCCCCGTGCTTCTTCTGGCGCACGATCCCTCCAATTTCGAGGCATACAGCAAGTGGGGTGCGCAGCTGGTGCTGTGCGGACATACTCACGGCGGTATCGTCAGAGTGCCGCACTTCGGCGGAGTGTTCCCCGTGGACAGCGGCAAGCTGTTCCCGGAATACACCGGCGGTCAGTACGAAATGAACGACAGCCGCATGATCGTCACGCGCGGTCTGGGCTCCACAAAGGGAGTACGCTTCCTCAACGCCCCCGAAATATCCGTCATCACCCTGTCCCTGCCCGAATCCCGCAAACCTGTTGTGGAAAAGGTTGAGGAAGAAGTGATGGAGGAGAAGAACGAGAACACCATGACCTTTGCCGAGAAAGCAAAGAGTCAGGCAGCCATCGTCTCCGACTGGGCAAAGGGCGAGGCTCGTTCCATTCGCGAACTGCTTTACGAGCGCTCCATCCAGATCCGCGATTTCTTCGGACTGATGTTCGGCAAGAAGCGTTCACGCTTTGCCAAGGCTGCGGACGAAAAGAAGCGCCGCAACACCTACGTCGCTCCCAAGAAATCAAAGAAACAGATCCCCGACAGAAGCAGGAACGGCGGACGCTACATGGTCAAGCCGGCAAAGCGCATCGAGGATGAAAACGAGAGCTTCGGCACAAATTACGACACCACCATGAGGACCGATCTGGACGATGAACGCTCCGATCTGTTCCGCCGTGTTGATCGTTTCAGCGACGATCGCCCCAACAAAAAACGTAAATAAATATGAAAAAGCCTGCCGGGTCAGAACCAACTGAACCGGCAGGCTTTCTGCATTGTTATATTTTCAGCAGCGGAAAACAAGTGCCATCATTTTACGCGGAAGACCACCGTTCCGTGCGCAGGAACATCAATGCGGCATACACCGTCGGTCATGGCAACGCTGGCGCCGCCGATCAGGCAGGGCAGCTCACCGCTGACCGCAGCGGCTTCCACGCGGCTGAAGCAGTTCCAGTCGCTGACGCAGGTTTCGATAACGGCATCGCTGTCCTCAAAATTGAATACGGCGACATACAGACTGCCGTCCTTCAGCGAGTCGGTCAGCCACACGGCATGGCGGACATCTTTGCACACCTGACGTGGACGCATACCGTCCTTCTGCAGATCCAGCAGCCTCTTGTTGGTCAGCAGACCGAGGGTCCAGTCGTCCAGCTGAGGCAGGTCGGCACCAACCATCAGCGGCGAGCGGAAAAGACACCACATGGCGAACATGGTCTGCTGTTCGTCACGGGTGAAATTGGTGGTGCGCTCGTGACAGAAGCCGCGTCCCACCTTGCCCACGGGCAGCATATCGCAGTCGGGCCAGCATCCGTCGCCGATGACGTACTGCCACTTTTCGCAGTAGTCGAACATATTGCGCAGTGTGGGCCAGCTGTCCCAGAAATCGTTGGTGATGCGCCACATGTTGGCGTTGGCGCAGTAATGCGCAGCCTGTTCCGGAAGGGCAGGTCCGGGGGAAAGACTGAGCACGATGGGTCTGCCGCACTTCATTATCGCCTTGTGCAGCATTTCGATCTCGTGACGTCCCATGTACGGACGGTCGGCAAAGGCGTGGGTGATGCAGATGTCGTCGCATTTTATAAAGTCCACGCCCCAGCTTGCGTACAGCTCCAGCAGGGAATCGTAGTACCGCTGCCCATCGGGGCAGTCGCGCACGCCGTACATATCCGGGTTCCAGTTGCAGATGGCGGTGGGGTCGGCGATGACATCTGCCGTCGTATCGGTGCCCCACACCGGCAGATGGCGGTGCGCCGCTTCACGGGGTATACCGCGCATGATATGTATGCCGAACTTCATGCCCTTGCTGTGCACATAGTCAGCAAGGGGTCTGAAGCCTGCGCCGTTTGCTGAGGAGGGGAATCGCTCGACGCAGGGCAGATAGCGTCCGTACTCGTCCATTTCGCATTTGCAGAAAGGAATGTACTGATGCACGTCACGCTGGGTTCCTGGGTCATAGGCGTACCACTGGATATCCACGACCACATATTCGTAGCCGTACTCAAGCAGATGCTCCGCCTGATAATCGGCGTTGGCGCGCACCTCGGCTTCGGTAACGGTGGTGTCGTAATAATCATAGCTGTTCCAGCCTCGGGGAGGAACGGGGGCAAACAGATTCTTATTCATTGCTTTCTCCTTCAATATACAGTTCGTCTCGCAGAGTCAGTGTCTGCGAATCGGAAGCGTTGCGGATAGTGATGCGCGCGTCCCTGCCCAGATACTCCGCCGGAACACTCATCTCCGACGATGCGGTCAGCGTCATTCCGTCGAGATCGATTTCCGCCTCGCCGCAATAATTCAGCCTGAGCACACAGCTCTGTTCGGGTACCGAGAGCGTGTAGGAAACATATCCGCCGGGGGAGATATTCCGTCCGCGACTGCTGCCGTTGGCAAAGGGGTCGGTCTTTTCGCCGCGCACACCGTGGGCAAGCTCGTATTGATCGTTGCCAATGGGAATGATGTCGTGCTGACGGCGCATGATATCCTGCGCTCTCTCAAGCTCGGCGAGATATTCCTCCAGCGCCGCGCTGCCGCTCTCAAAGCAGTGCAGATAGATGCCGTAGCGCACCTGATTCTTCAGATAGTGCGGAGCAAGCTTCAGCTCAAAGTCGTCGGCACTGCGCAGCGTGAAGCAGGCGTGACGGTCATCGGCAATGACCTGCGGATCGATGAGATAATCGCGCACCGCCATCTTTCTCGTGGGTACGGTGACGTCCACGCCGGTGATGTCGGTGTCCAGCTGCTGCGTGCCCATGTCGGCGCTGAGCATGAACGGACCGTAGCTGAAGGCGACGGCGGTGGAACTGTCGGGCAGACCGTGACGGCGCAGTTCCATGGCAAAGCGCACGCCGATGACCATGCCGCTTTCCCAGCCGCCGCTCAGCATAAGATAACCATTCTCCTCGCGGCAGCTGATTCCATCGGGCAGTGTGATATCATGCTCTGCCGCCCAGCAGGGAATACGCAGCGCGATGCTTCGCTCCGCAGGGCAGCTGCCTACGGTCAGCGTCATGGCGTCGCCGCTGAGCCAGTCTGTGTCCACAGAAAGGGAGATGCCCTCGCAGTCAATGTCCGCGGAAAGAAACCGGTTGATATACAGCACATCATCTGAGGCAAAGGCGATGCCTTCCCAGGGCTTTGTGAAGTTCTCCATGCCCGTGCCTGTGCAGCACCAGAACTGATCGTAGGGACGGGAATATACCTTGAAGAAACCGCTGTCCATGGGCTGGAAATATGTGGTCATTCCCGTCTCGTGGTTCTGGGAGGAAAGGATGGTGTTGACGAATGCCCACGAGCTGTAGTCTGCGTATTTCTTCTTTCCGGTCAGTGAAAACAGCAGGTCGGAAAGCTTGATCATATTGTGGGTGTTGCAGGTTTCGCAGTTGCAGGCGGTGCGTTCAGCGTCAAGCACGTCGGGCAGACCAAAGTGCTCCCATTCGCTGTTGCCGCCGCTGATGTAGGTGTGGTGAGATATGACCATATCCCAGAACGATTCTGCGCAGCGCAGATAAAGCGGCTCTGCGTCGCCCACCAGCGCGCCGCGCCTGAGACCGCCGAGGATTTTCGGGATGGTGGTGTTGGCGTGCAGCCCGTTGAGGATATCCTTGCCGTCGGCGAGTGGCTCAAACAGCGCGAGCTCGTCAAACTGATGGGCGGCAAGCTTATGCCGCTCGTCTCCCGTTATGGCGAATACGTCGTACATACACCCGTTCATGCCGCCGTATTCCACCGACAGCACGGTCAGCCGCAGCTCCTCCGACCAGCCAAGCGCACGGTCGGCAATCCAATCGGCAAGGCGATGCAGCACATCGAAAGCAGGCTCGTATGCGGTGAGATTGCAAACCGCAACCAGACCGGAAACCAGCTTGTGCATGGTATACCACGGCACCCACACGGGCTCCTTGCGTTCCACGCGGTCAAACAGCTCGTCGGGGGAGGCAAAAAGATAACCGTCCTCACGCTGACAGCACTGCAGAACGTCCACCGTTTCAGCGATCCTTGCCATGATGCGGCTGTCGTTGGAGGTTGCCCACGCCTGCGCCATGGCAGTCAGATAATGACCGAGAGTGTGTCCCTGGATCTCGGTGCTTTCCCAGCCGCCGTATCGCGAAGCAGGGGAGGGCAGACCGGCGGTTTCGCGGAAGCCTGCAAGCAGGCGGTCAACTTCGAGCGAAAGCAGATAGGCTGTTTCAAGTTCAAAGCTGTGTGCGATAAAAGGATCGCGCACAACGACGGAATCGTGTCCGAGCATTCTCAGTCTCTGCATCATATCCCTCCTGTCTGATTCCATTTTATGAAAAGACAGGAGGACTGTCAAGCAGCACGGGACGAGCGGATGGATAACGAAGCGCTTTGACAAAGAACCTCCCGTGGTATATACTGTTATGCGTCTGTGAGCGGCGGATAATCCGACGCGCGCAGGGAACACTTAGCAGCACAGCATACCACGAAAGGACGAGGATCGTTATGGATTATCTTGAGCGGGCACGCAGAAAGTTTGCCGGAGACATCTACGCAACGGAAACCACCGGCATCATCGTAGAAGCCGCAGGCAGGGATTACGCAAAATGCAGCCTTGAGACCGGTCCGCAGCATATGAACGCAGCCAGTGCAGTCATGGGCGGCGCGATATTTACGCTTGCCGATTTCACCTTTGCCGTGGCGGCAAATTCCGAGGAAATGAACACGGTGTCGCTCACTTCGTCGATAACCTATCTCAGCGCCGCAAGGGGCGGAAAGCTTACCGCCGAGGCAAACTGCGTACGCTCGGGCAGAAATACCTGCCACTTCATCGTAACGGTGACGGATTCCGAAGGCAGAGTCATCGCCTCGGTATCGACTACAGGCTTCCGCAAGTGATCGTCCACGAACAAAGAGCTGGCTGACCTTACGCGGTCAGTCAGCTCTTTTGCGTATATGGCATTGCTCAGGTCTGAATTGGATTAGATGTGTCTACTCCCAGAGATAAACCCTTGTTTCGTAGGGCTTGAGGGTGCTGCTGTCTGCATCCTTGCAGTTCTGCAGAATGAGCTTTGCGTTCGCAAGATCAAAGCCGGAAGGAACCTTCATCTTCGTCTCGCGGTCGGTAAAGGAGCAGATGACAAGCAGCTTCTGGCGGTCGGTGGAACGGCTGTAAACATACAGCTTCTTGCTCGAATGGAAATGCTCGCGATAGGAGCCGTGACGGACAACATCCAGCGACTTGCGCAGAGCAATAGCACTGCGGTAGAAATTCAGCAGGGAATCGGGATCCCTTTCCTGTGCAGCGACATTTATCTCTCTGTAATTTTCGTTGACATGGAACCACGGCTTTCCGGTGGTGAAGCCTGCGTTTTCGCTGTCGTCCCACTGAACGGGAGTGCGCGCCGAGTCACGGGAGGAACGCCACATCTTCCGCAGACGCACCTCGGGGGATTTCTTCAGATTGCTGTGCTCGTAGTTATAGCGGGTCTGAACATCCTCGTACATATCTGCCGATTCAGGACGCCAGTTGATCATGCCGATCTCCTGCCCCTGATAAAGGAACGGCGTGCCCTGCTGGAACAGATAGGACACCGCCAGCGACTTGCCGCTCTCCTCGCGGTACTGCTCGCTGCCGTAACGGGAGATGATGCGAGGATGGTCGTGGTTCTCAAGGTAGAGCATATTCCACGCCCTGCCATCCAGCTTGTACTGCCAGTCGGAAAATGCCTTTTTCATCTTGCGCAGATGGAATTTCGTAGGCAGATAGTCGGTGAAAAGACAGTCGGCGGTCTGACACTGGAACTGTATCATCATGTCGATCTGCCCGTCTTTTTCGTCAATGTATTTCAGCGCGCGCTTCGGCCACACAAGGGGCGCCTCGGCAAGGGTGAAGCAGTCGTAATGATCCAGCACGTCGCGCTTGAACTCGGCGAGATACTCGTGGATGTGAGGTCCGTGGTTGTATTTGCGCATACCCTTGTATATGGGAAAGATGCGATCATTGGGCAGCCCTTCCGCTTTTGAGATATAGGTGATGACATCCTCGCGGAAGCCGTCCACACCCATGTCCAGCCAGAAGCGAAGAATCTTTTTCACTTCTTCGCGCACGAGGGGGTTATCCATGTTGAGGTCGGGCTGCTTGACGGCAAAGAGATGCAGATAATACTCGCCGCGCACCTCGTCCCATGTCCACGCCTTGCCTTCGAAATTGCTGTCCCAGTTGTTGGGGAGCTTGCCATTGGGCTTGGCAGGACGCCAGATGTAGTAATCGGTGTACGGGTCGATGCGCTGACGGCTTTTCTGGAACCACTCATGCTCGTCGCTGGTGTGATTGACCACCAGATCCATCAGCAGCTTCATGCCGCGCGCGTGTACGCCGTCGAGCACCTTGCGGAAGGCTTCCATGCCGCCGAATTCCGGAGCGATATCCATGTAGTCGGCGATGTCATAGCCGCAGTCGGCGCCCGGGGAGGGGTAGATGGGCGAAAACCAGATGCCGTCACAGCCGAGTGACTTGATGTAGTCCAGTTTTTCCAGCACGCCCCACAGATCGCCCATGCCATCGCCGTCGCCGTCCTTGAAGCTTCTGGGCCAGATCTGATAGAAAACCATGTCCTTGTACCATCGTTTGCGTTCCATAACCTAACCTCCGTGGTGCTTTTTTGCGATGAGCAGGCTGCAGCGACTATATGCACTGTACCGTATCTGTCTGCATTATACAACACCTGCACGCCGCGCGCAACAGGTGCGTCCGTTGTGTGCGCGCACAAAAAATCAGCCCGTAACGCCAAAGTGTCGATACGGGCTGATTCTGGTCATGTGAGATTACACGGCGCGGATGATCAGATGATAGTGTTTTCGCTGTACTCGAAAATGACGTACTTTGCCTCTCCGGGAGCTGCTGCAGGTGCGGCAGTCCGGGGACCGGGCGCGACGGCTGCAGCGGCTGCGGCAAAGGCGGCAGGTTCCGCTACAGTTCCTTCCTGTGCATAGCAAGGGGGAGTGATTGGTGTGGTTGCGTCCGAGTCGAAAATCGGAGCGGATTCGGGTACTGCATCGAGCACGGTGGCAGGGGAGAGGACGGCAACGGTGCTTTCGGGTTCGAATTCGGGCAGTCTGTCGGGCTCGACCTCAGGTATATCCGAAAGATCGATCTCAGTGGCGGGTTCGGAAATGACCTCCGGCTCGTTCTCGGATACGTCAGATACGAAAGGCGTGCCGTCGTCAGAAGAAGCAGCAGAGGTGGACTCATAGGTGTCGTCCTCGTCGTCATCAGCGAACATAGGCAGAGGCATGCTCATTGTACGCTCGTCCGCAGAATCGGCGTCAGATTCATCGGCGCCGGCGATAATGGATTCACCCTCTGCTTCGGCAGGCAGCTCATCAGAGGTGTCACCGTCGGGGAGTGCGGCTGCCTCGGCAGGCTGGATCTCGGAGGTATCATCCTCGGCGATCTCGTCGGCAATGGGTTCGTCTTCGGGCACGAGAGCAAGCTCGTGAGCCTTGTTAGCCCATCGGATGGGGATAATGCCTGCCAGCAGTGCGGAAACCGCGAACAGTCCGAGTATGGAAAGGGAAATAAAGTCGGTAGCCTTGATGTATTCCCAGAAGAATACCAGCAGGGCAGCTGCGGCAGCAACGGCAACAGCGATAATGATATTGGTGATGCCAAAGACCTTGGAAACGTACTTTCTGGTTTTGCCCTTGTATGCGTTCTTGATGCAGGACAGGAAGCTCAGAGCAAAGCTCAGATAAACGATCAGCAGCGAGGATACCACAATGGTGGAGATTACGGCGATGTATGTTTCGGTGGGACTGAAATACATACCGAAATCATGGAAAATGTACTTGACATCCGAAACGGAGATCACGGACATATAGACCAGAGCCGCGATGGCGGCAGCATCAGCAATGCCCGCAAGTACGATGTTGATGATGGTTACGGTTTTCAGATATACGGTTCCTGCCTTCGAACGGTAAAACAGCGCAATGCCGGCTCCGATAAGGATCAGCGTGCTGTAAATGCCCAGTCCCAGCGCTGCACCGCTCAGCTCCGAGGGGAATCCGAAGCTCTTGCCGCCAAATCCGGCAAAGTAAAACATTCCGGTCAGAAGCGCGATGACAGCCAGATACAGGAATCCGCAAACGCCCTTAGCGCGATTGATCAGTTTTTTTGTGCCGATAGTCACGGGTTTGCACCTCCGTTAATACAATTTGAGTATCAGTTAAAACAGGCTGGAGAAGGAGGCCACGAAAATACCTCCGATCACAGAGACGGTTGCGTAGGCAAGAAGCGCAAAGCTGATGACGTCAGCGGCCAGCACTGCGGTGAAAAGCCAGAACGGGCTGGAAGTGAATTCAGCGGCTTTCTGATAACCGAAGTAGGTGGCAATAAGACTGACAAACAGACCGATCAGAAGCAGGCCGATGGAGGCGAGAGGGAAGATAAAAGCGAAAATAAGTGCGGCAACCGAAGCGGCAGCCAGAGGAATGAATGCTACAGCGTTAACATTCATGATCTGAATAAAGGAAGGACGTGTCTTTGAGGTAAGGAAAACAAGCTCGGCGATTCCGGAAGAAGCAAAGAACTGTGCTACCATAGTGACTATCATGGCAAGGATCATTGCAAAAGCCAGCTTACCGGCACCAAACAGTACGTCAAAAGCCAGCTTGTAGAAAACTGTGCCAACGCTTGCGCCGATCAGAAGACATTCCAGCATGCCGATGAGTCCCCAGACCATGTTGCTCTTTGACTTGCCGGCGTTTTCCACTGCGCTCATGGGCTGTGCGGAGAAAAAGCCGGTGGCGCATTTGAGAGTAAACTCAAAATCCTTGTTAGGCGTTTTTACGCGAGCAGGAGCGTATCTGGGATTGCCGCAGTTGGGACAGAAGTTGGAATTGCCAAAGGGAGCGCCGCACTTCATGCAGTAAGGAGTGCCGCCGGGAGCCGGATAGCCGTTCTGCATCTGGGTGGGATAGCCGTTGGGCATGGGTGCGGGATAACCATTCTGCATCGGTGCCGGATAGCCGTTGGGCATGGGACCGGGATAACCGTTCTGCATCGGTGCCGGATAGCCGTTGGGCATGGGTGCCGGATAGCCGTTCTGCATCGGGACAGGATTGTTGTTCTGCATAGGCATATTGTTGTTCATCATTGACCCTCCGTGAAAATTTGTTTCGTAGCGATTGCTGTGCCGGGCTGCATCCTTCCGGAAAAACAGTCCGGGATTTCGATGGGTTTTTACAATAATCCAAAATAATAATACCTGAATTTATGAGATGTGTCAATACTATCTGGGGTTGACGAAAAGGAGAACCTGCAGAATGATCCGAGCGCGATGCTTTGGAGACTCAGACAAATCGAACAGGGTGTGATCCGCGGAATATATAATACCGCTTGGGGTTCGATGACATGGATACATAAGGGTTACAGCATCAGAGAACGAGTGATTCGAATATATCCCTGCAACAGAAATGGGCTGTCCGCGTTTTTCGGATAGCCCATAGAGTGTGCCGCATATCGTTATTTCATCAGTTCCTCGGTCAGACGGAGAATCTCAGGTGCCAGCTTTTTTCGCTGTTTTTCGGTGAGCTTTGTATAGAGCGGATAGGCAAATGCCAGAATCATAATACCGATAAGTCCGATAACGATCCCGGGGATGAACCAGAAACCGCCCCACACCATGCAGCAGCACATTCCCACTCCCAGTATCAGGGTGCCAATAATACCTGCCGCAAGAGAAGCGATTGTTCCGGGGGTGGTAACGCTTGCGTCAAGCCTGCGCAGCAGCTCCATCTTGTCCTCCTCCGGCGGCAGGTACTTCTTTCGGATGTTTTTGATTTCCTCCTGCTGTTTTGCAGAATAGGAATAAGTAAAGATTTCGTTATCTCTGTTTTCCATCATCTTCTCCTTTGAGGTTCTTTATGTCATTTTTCGATCTGATTATCATGTATACAGATGCAGTGATCACGCAGAGGCTCACGCCTGCGCCTGTAAGAGCGATCATAAGCCGCCTGCTGTCAGCAGCCATATTCTGTCCGAACTGCGAGAACATAGCCGTTTCAAGCGACAGCATTGAAACCAGGGCTGCCGAAAGGGAGATGATCCTTGTCATCATCACTGCCGGACTGTGCTGCTGACGGCTTTTTGCAAGGCCGACTATGGCGTTTGCCGTTATGTAAAATGTGTACGCCGCCATAACGTAGATCATTATTCCGCCGTACTCAAAGCCCTTGTTCTCATAGAGCATCATAAGCACCGAGCCCGTCAGCGCGAAGTTGACCGTAAGCAATATCCGGGAGCATATTACGTTGCGCTCCAGTTCCCCGATCATGTCCACGCCGAAACCGTTCGTTCGAGCGTAATTTGCCAGCAGAAAGCGCATAACAGCAAGGATACTGTAATACGTAGCGAGGCAGAGAAACCACATGGATCGATACAGAACAAACATAAGCACGTTTATCCCGGCATACAGCAGATTGATGACCAGTGAAACGTACAGACGGATATGCGTGCGAAATGCCTCATCGGTCATATAGCGGCTGCCGAGGGGATTATCATATATCTTCTGTCGTACAGAGCGATATTGTCCGGGCAGAACCATCGAAAGGAATATGCACAGCACTGTCAGGGTGTAAAAGGCAAATGCGTAGATGATATATGCCGCTATCGATCGCTCATGACCTTTTGCGAATACGAACGCCAGTCCTGCTGCGCTCATCACAACCAGAACGGCGATGATCCATGCAGGAGGAAAGATCAGCTTTCTGCACAGCTTACGCCACGTCATCCTTCACTCTCCTGATACGCACAGTGAACGCAGTGCCTGCGCCCACCGAGCTTTCCACGCCGATATCGCCCTGCATGATGTCGACCACCCGTTTGACCAGCGCCAGACCAAGCCCGTTGCCCTGTGCGGAATGGGATGTATCGCCCTGATAGAATTTCTCGAAAATATGAGCTCCCACCTCGGGTGTCATTCCGCAGCCGGTGTCCTTGACCATAACTATGGCATATTTTTCGTCCGCTGTGAGCGAGACGGAAACGGTGCCTCCCGCTTCGGTAAACTTGAAGGCGTTGGAAAACAGGTTGTTCCACACAAGACCGAGCAATTCCTCATCTGCCTTTACACGAACATCCTCGGCAATGTCGGTTTCTAACTCGATCCCTGCCTGCTCCCATACATTTTCGTACTGCAGAAGGCACTCGCAAAGCTGCTCCCCAAGGTCGAATTCCGCAGCCTGAGGAAATATCTGCTGATTCTCCAGACG
Organism: Oscillospiraceae bacterium; assembly: GCA_015065795.1. GTDB lineage: Bacteria > Bacillota > Clostridia > Oscillospirales > Acutalibacteraceae > SIG598. The sequence continues at coordinate 18,129 of SVPO01000032.1, forward strand.
GTTGAGCTTGAGGATATTGGTCATCATATCCGCCATGCGGCGTGAGCCCTCCGAGATACCCTTCGCGTACTCGATGCGTTTTTCGTCGGAGAGGTCGGGCGCCTGAAGAAGCGTGCCGTAATTCTGCATAACCGCAAGGGGCGTTTTCATCTCGTGGGACACATTGGCGATGAAATCCGTCCTCAGCGTTTCCACGCTTCCCAGCTCCTCTGCCATTTTGTTGAAGCTGTCGGCGATATCGTTGAACTTGTAGTTGAGGTCAGCGATAGGCTTTGCATGAGGAACGCGAACGGAAAAGTCGCCCTCGGTTATCTTCTGCGCCGCCTGCCGTATCTGCTCGACGGGGCGGTCAACCGTCAGTTTTCTGCGAATACCGTCAATCAGCGTGAACACTGCGCTGAGGAATACAACATTGGCAAAGGTCAGCTTGGCGGCTACAGCAAGATTATCCTCGGTCAGAGTGATTCCAAGCGTCTTTGTCAGCACAGTCACAAACAGCATAGTACAGCAGGTGATGAGAAATGCTGCAAGCAGGAAGAAAACAAGGTAGTTGTTCAGCGCCAGAAGCACCTTGCTGTATTTGTTATCGTTCTTCACTTTATCACCGCCTTGTAGCCAAGCCCGTGTACCGTAACGATCTCAAAATCATCGCAATCGGCAAGCTTGGAGCGCAGCTTGGTCATGTACACGTCCACCGCCCTCGGTGCTGTTTCGGTGTCCGCTCCCCAGAATTCGTCCATGAGCTGAGTGCGTGTGAAGGTCTTTTTCGGGTAGGACAGCAGCTTGTAGAGTATGCTGAATTCGCGGTTGGTCATGGATATTTCCTCGCCTTCAAGATAAGCGGTGTGCTCGTCGGCGTCCATTGTAAAGCTCCCGATCTCGATCTTTTTGCTGGAAGCTATCTTTGCTCTGCGAAGCAAAGCTCCGATGCGCAGAAACAGCTCATCAAGGTCGATGGGCTTGACCATGTAGTCGTCCACGCCGATGCGGAAACCACGCTGCTTGGAGGCTATATCGTCACGGGCGGTCATAAAGAGAATGGGGATATCCTCGTTGAGCTCCCGAACGTTCTTCGCAAACTCAAAGCCGTCGATCCCGGGCATCATTATGTCCGACACGATCAGATCAAACATATTTTCGTACAAGGCATCGTAGGCGTCGTTTGCGTTAAGGCATCCCACTGCCTCATAGCCGCTGCCGTTCAGGAACGAGCAGACGGTCCTGTTGAGCTCACGGTCGTCTTCGACCACCAGTATCTTGAACATATCGTACCTCCGAGGACAGATTACTATGATTATATCATAACACACAAATGTTAAAGTTTTGTTTACGCAGCAGACTTCACGCAAAAACACGGCAAGGACGCGCCCTGCCGTGCTTTCTTTATACCAGAGCGGTCTTCCTGAGCACCAGATTGCTGATTGCGCCCAGACCTGCCGCAAACAGAACACCGCCTGCGAGGCAAAGGATTACGTTGATAAATGTCGAGCCAAGAGGGGTTATCATGGAGACCATCATAAACAGCAGCATCCCTCCGCCGAGGCTTCCGCAGAGCGCCAGCCACGCTTTCTGCTTTGCCGCAACGCTGATTAGCACAAAAATGGATACAAACACAAGCATGAGGAATATCTTTGCCAGCATACACATCACTAGATTACCGGCAGTCAGTCCCTGCAGGTCAAAAGAAAGACCGGAGATTGCACCGCCCAGCACCGAGCCTATGAAATAGAAGATCAGCATCAGCGCACCGCACGCAAAGCCTGCAAGTGTTTTGGAGATAACATAGTCGCCTTTTTCTGAGCGTACGGTAAAGAGATTCTTTGCGTAGCCGCTTCTGAAATCATCGGAAACAAACAGGCAGATAAACACCGCGGCTGCCATAAACATCATATTTATGTTGCACATGGCAAACACATCCATGCCGCCCATAGCTTCGCTGCCGGGAAGAGTGCCGATGTTCTGCCATGTGTTCTCGGGACCTTTCATGATGGTTTCCTCGCCCGTCTGGGGATTGACCGAAACGGAGCCGTCCATCATCGCCATCATGACGGTCATGAGAATCGGCACTATAAGAGCGCAGGCAAGAAGGATATAAAGAAGGCGGGATTTGCTCATCCTTCTGAAATCAACCTTCAGCATGCTTTTAAGCTGATCACTGAAGCTGATTTTTCCAAACTTTACGGTGTTGTTCATTGTTATTTGCCTCCCTTCATAAGGTCGATGTAATATTCTTCCAGACCTATCTTATCGGTCATGATTTCTGTTACGCAAATGCCGTTTTCGTAAAGATAAGAGACAATCTCCTCGGGAGTGGTCGGGTCGTACACGCGGATATACCCGGCTTCGTCCTCCTCAACACGGGAGTATCTGCCGCCGAGAATCATCCCGGTTCGGTTCATGTCTCCTGCCTGCAGCGCAACATATGTGCGGCAGCTTGCGTCCAGCTCATCCGCTGTCATTTCGCAGAGCATTTTTCCGTGGCGGATAATGCCGTAGTGAGTAGCCACCTTCTGAAGTTCGCCCAGCAGATGGGACGACACAATAATGCTGCGCTTGCCATCCTTGATAACATCGAGGAAAACCTCGCGCATGATGCGCATACCGTCAGCGTCAAGCCCGTTGAGCGGTTCGTCGAGTACAAGAAGCTCAGGGTCGCCCAGCAGCGCCATGGCGATGCCCACTCGCTGCTTCATGCCGAGAGAGCAGTTCTTGTATTTATTGCCTGCCGCGCCTTCCATGCGAACGGTTTTGAGAACTCTGATGACCTCTTTTTCGGCATCGGCAATTCGCAGATTCGCCGCCTGAAGCATCATGTTATCCCACACGGAAAGCCCGGGAAAACAGCCCGGAGATTCGATGAGCACGCCCATTTTCGCACGCACCGCAGCATCGGTGTGATCCTTGCCGTAAAGCTTTATCGAGCCGCCATTTGTGGGCAGAAGACCGCATATCATTTTTTCGGTGGTGGATTTGCCCGAACCGTTTTCGCCTATGAAGCCGTAGATCGCGCCCATAGGCACGGTCATTTCAAGTCCGCACACGGCCTGCTTGGGACCGAAATTCTTGGATAGATTCTTTATTTCAACTGCATTCATTGTTTCGGCCTCCTTTTAATAAACATCACTGTTGTTGAGTATATATGTTCCTGCAAGATTGTAGACTACTGTCCACGCCGCGGACACCAGAACACATAACACCAGCGTTCCGAAGCTGCTGGTCAGACAGGCATTTACCGACGAGCCGTACAGAAAGATATTGAGAAATCCTGTGGGGAGAGAAAGATTTTCAACGATTGCCGCAGCACCGATAATGAGTATGCCTGTACCGAAGAAAAAGCTTGATGCAATGGAGATGCCGAAGTATCTTCTGAAAATGATGTTGAGGAAGGTGTAAAGGCTTGCCCAGCCAAGGCTCATTACCATTTTGCCGAGGATAGCGATGATAAGAGAACCAACATTTACGGTTGTTTCATATCCTACCATCAGACCACCGACAGTGCCGCCGATGAAGTATGTGACGCACATGCAAGCCATTGCAAATGCACATACAAGGCTTTTGGAGATCATATAGTCCTGCTTCTTTGCGTGGGTGGTGAAAAGCTGCTTTACATAGCCGCTCTTGTAATCATGACCAATGAAAATGGAGACCATAATTCCGCCGAAGATGAACACCATATTCATGTTGGCGTAGTCGGCAATGCTTCTGATTACATACAGCGGCTCGGTGGCGGCGATTATCTGCCAGACGTTGGAGTACAGCGGCTCCATTTTGTTGCCGTTCTGATCGGGCATCATGGTCATTGCCGAAACCATTGCAGGGATTATTGCCGCAATGGCAAGGAAGATATAGAACAGAGGCGTATGGAACAGACGGTAAAAATCAACGCCCAGCATGCCCTTTATTCTTTGCGTGAATGTGGGTGATTCAAACTTAAGCTTCTTGCTCATCTTACTTCTCCTCCTTGCCGCTCATCAGTTCGATGTAGTATTCCTCAAGGCCGATTTTATTCTTTCTTATCTCGCTGACGATGTGACCGCTTTTCATCAGATGCTCAACGATGGATCCGGTATCGTCCACATCATAGACACGGATATATTCGCCCTCGGTGCGCACATCGGAAAACTTCTTTTTGAGTATGTCCTTTGCGCCGTTCATATCCTTTGTTCTGAGCGACGTAAAGACTCTGGCTCTGCCCTCAAGGTCTTTTGCCGACATTTCCATCACCATTCTGCCCTGACGGATAATGCCGTAGTGTGTGGCGATCTTCTCAAGCTCGCCGAGAATGTGGGAGGAGATAAGCACGGTACAGCCGTATTTCTCCGTGATGTCAACGAGTATCTCTCGCATTATTCTCATACCGTCGGTATCAAGACCGTTGATAGGCTCGTCGAGAATGAGCAGCGCAGGGTCGCCCAGCAGAGCCATCGCGATACCGATGCGCTGCTTCATACCCAGAGAACAGCGTTTGAACTTGAGGCTTGCATTATCCTCCATGCGCACAATCTCAAGCACACGGCGGATTTCCTCGTCGGGATTCTCGATTCCGAGATTGATGCACTGCATCATCAGGTTCTGATACACACTGGAGCCGGGAAAACAGCCTGCGTTTTCGATCAGAGCGCCAACGCGCACTCGCACGCCGGGGTCGGTGTAATCCCTGCCGAACAGCTTCATTTTACCCTCGTCCGGCACAAGATGTCCGCACAGCAGCTTCATGGTAGTGGACTTGCCCGAGCCGTTTTCACCGATAAAGCCGTATATGGAGCCTGCCGGAACGGTCATATTCAGATGATCCACCGCGTACATTCCGCGAAAGCTCTTGGACAGACCTTTTATTTCTATTGCGTTCACTTCGCACATCTCCTTTATTCCGAGTTTTACGCTGCGAAGTATATAACGCACGTGTTTTGGAATGATTTGCAAATTGTTTATATTTTGTTAAAAGCGGAATTTTGCTGCGGCAAAGAGAAAAGCAGAGCCGCGCTGTCACGGCTCTGCTTCTGTGTGATTGATGAGCGGGATTACTTCTTCAGTTCCTCGATGCGTGCTTCGGCAGCTGCCTTGCGCTCGTTTGCGGCAGCGATCTGAGCTTCACGCTCCTCCTGCATCTTTGCCTGACGCTCTGCGGGAGAAAGCCTGGCGTCCTCCCATGTTGCCCTGGCGTCTGCCTTTGCCTTCCGGAAGGTGACGGAACCTCTGTGAGATTCAAAATCAGCTCTGGCTTCCGCCTTTGCTGCGGCAAAGTTTGCCTTGTCTACCTCGTGCTGAGCCTGCGCGCTTTTCTTCATGTCGCCGAATGCTTTCTTGAAAAATGCCTTGATACCCATAGTTTTTTCTCCTTCACAAAAATGTTTTGGCTGTCTTTTTTTCTCCGGACTCAAGTTACGGGTGTATTCTATCGTTGTCTTGTTTTTGTTTTGATTATGTTTTGTTTATGAAATGTTAAACAGGAAAAAGATTTACCGGCAAGGCAGTCGGCGGATAGGGTGAAGCGTGCTGAACAAAGAAGAATAACCATGAGAGAATATGCCGGGTTATGAAGATAATGAAAAGCATGACAGTTATTGCGCCGGAAAAGATTGATTGAATCCTGATTCCGTAACATATAAAGATGCCGCCTGCACAGACATCATGAGATGCAAGTGCAGGCGGTATTGTTTTTCGTTTTTTTATGTGTTTATTTCTCGCAGTCAATCACCATCTCGGAGCGGATACCGGAAACGCAGATAATGCACTCGCCGTCTGTACAGAGAGGTTCATCGCACACGGTGCCGTTTCTGCGGTAAACAACAACACATTTTCTGCCGCTGTTCACGACCTTGTATGCGTTCGGGTCGGATATGTGAACTATGGAATTTGCGCAGAACTGGTTGATGTCAAGTCTTGCGCAGGTGCCGTCTACGGTTATATCGTAGTCGGTTTTGCCGGTAAACTCGACACTTCCGAAAACATCTCTGATATATACATACCCCGCATCGCCGTCATATTCAAGGCGGTCAAGACGGAGATTTTCGATGCGCAGCTCCTTTGCAGAAGCATCTATCTCGCAGTGACTTGTATAATCGGCAGGCAAAGTGATTATCACATCGACTGAAGACTCTGCCTCGTAGCGGCTGATGCCCTTTTTCGCTATGCAGTCAATATCCAGCCTGCTTTTCTTTTCATCCAGCTTGATTTTATACAGCGAGCTTATGTTTTCGAGGGTGT
>SVPO01000033.1 GCA_015065795.1 Oscillospiraceae bacterium
CCGTTCAGCTCGGGGATAACCAGGCCGATAGCCTTGGCAGCGCCGGTGCTGTTGGGAACGATGTTGGCAGCGCCTGCACGGGCACGACGGAGGTCGCCCTTGCGGTGAGGACCGTCGAGGATCATCTGATCGCCGGTGTAAGCATGAACAGTGGTCATGATACCGCTCTGGATGGCAGCGTAGTCGTTGAGAGCCTTAGCCATGGGAGCGAGGCAGTTGGTGGTGCAGGAAGCAGCGGAGATGATGGTGTCGTCAGCCTTCAGGATGCCCTGGTTGACGCCGAAAACGACGGTGGGCAGATCGTTGCCAGCGGGAGCGGAGATAACGACCTTCTTGGCGCCAGCATTGATGTGAGCCTGGCTCTTCTCCTTGGAAGCGAAGAAACCGGTGCACTCGAGAACGACGTCAACGCCGATCTTTGCCCAAGGCAGGTTAGCGGGATCCTTCTCAGCGAGGATCTCGATCTTGGTGCCGTCAACAGTGATGGAGGTGTCGTCAGCCTCGACCTCGTGGTTGTAGCGGCCCTGAGCGGAGTCGTACTTGAGCAGGTGAGCCAGCATCTTGGGGCTGGTCAGGTCGTTGATAGCGACAACCTCGTAGCCCTCTGCGCCGAACATCTGACGGAAAGCCAGACGGCCGATTCTTCCGAAACCGTTAATTGCAACTCTGGTAGCCATAGTGAAAAATTCCTCCTGTTAATTTAGGTTTGATGTTATTTTATCCTTTTTGATGCCGATTTACAATAGTTTGACAACGATTTAACCAGCATCGAATAAAAATCTTTGTTGTGACCAATTTAGACTAAAACAAATCCGTTGTTTTGGGCACACTGCGCAGTATCATCCGGTCGGAATCGGGCAACAGACCTCGCTTTTCACCCCAGTGCGCCTCACGCAACGGAAATCGGGCTGTTCAAAGGAGATCATTCCTCGTAGTAGCCGTCATCCTCGTCGTCGTAATAGTCGTCATCGTCGTATTCATCATCATACTCGTCATCGTACTCGTCGTATTCGTCGTCATACTCATCATCGTATTCGTCGTCATACTCGTCGTACTCATCCTCGTATTCGTCATCGTACTCGTCATCATACTCATACTCGTCGTAATCGTAATCATCCTCGTACTCGTCGGCATACTCGGCATATCTGTCGTCGTATTCTTCCTCGTAGCGATCATCGTAATAACGATCGTCGTAACGGGCGTCATAACGGTCATCATAGCGCTCCTCACGAGCCGGCTTGCTGTTCTCCTTGCGTCTGTATTCCTCAAGCTCAGCAAGGTGATCGGTCAGGGTTCCATGATGGTTGCCCGAGCCGAGGGTGACCGTACGGGTTGCCGGGGCGGCAGGATATTCGCGCTCGTCGAAGTGATCATCCGCGGAATCGTCAAGGACACTGATGACCGCCTCGTCGTCGGGAATTTCCAGTTCGACGTTTTTGGGTGCTTCCCCTGAGGGTTCCTCAGGAATGCGTTCCACCGACTGACGGATCTGGTCGGCAAGCTCGTCGATTTCTCCGCTGACATCCTCTGCCTGCAGGGCGGCGGCACGAACTGCCTGCATTGCAGCCTCCTCGTCAGTCAGATTTGCCATGGGAGGCGGAGGCGGCGGCAGTTCTTCGCTCTGCATGTTGAGGGCGCTTTCGCCGGAAAGCATCTGGTCACGGAAGGAATCCAGTCCGCCAAACTTTTTACGGCTGCTGATGGAGGGACCGCCGTAGGTGCGAACCTCGAAGGAATCCGCCATTCTCATGCCGGTGCTTCTGTGCATTCCGCGTCTTTCCTGACGGGGGCGGGGCTGGTGATGCGCAGCCTGGGACAGGGACACGGTTTCTTCCGTATGCACGGCACCGCCTGCGCCGAAGGGACTGTTCTGCAGCATGTTCTGGTTCTGCATTCCCTGCTGGTACATTCCCTGGGCAGCCATTCCCTGCACCTGCATGGTGCGCGGCTGATTCATGCCCATGCCCTGCTGCATGGGGCGCTGCTGATACATACCCTGCTGCATAGGACGCTGCTGGTACATACCCTGCTGAACAGGACGCTGCTGCATTGGGCGCTGCTGGTACATACCCTGCTGCACGGGACGCTGCTGATTCATGCCCTGCTGCATGGGACGCTGCTGATAACCGCCCTGCTGCATGGGACGCTGCTGGTACATACCCTGCTGCACGGGGCGCTGCTGATACATACCCTGAGGCTGCATCTGCTGCTGATACATGTTCTGACCGTTGTTGCGGTCTCTGCGTCCAAACGCCATTTCTTCATCCTCCTCCCGCAGTTCCGCAGTAATAAAGAAAAGAGTAACTGCCGCGAAAATTCCCATGGCAAGATCGCCATAGTTCGGGGCAATTCCGTAGCTTTCGAAAATATCTTCACAGGTCTGAGAAAGCTTACCGTCCTGAGCTGCGCTGCCGACTATCATCATGGTCACACGGGACACGGCAGCAGACAGAGCAAACATGGCTGTGATTCCGCCGTAGACGTACGCCCACTTTGCCGTGTTGTCTCCCATATTGGCAAGGAATTTGCCGAAAGACAGCACGAACAGCGTCATAAAGATGATCATGACAATTTCTGTGGAGCGCTCGGAAATGCTCGCACTGGATGTCATCTCAAGGAAGGTAAGCACGAGACGCATACACATCCACAGCACCGGCATGAGCATCAGCAGCGGCGATCGCTCCAGCATATTGCTGCCGGCAATGAATCCGATGGATACTATGGCAAGTGCAAGGGCGGTGGCGATGCCGAGACCCATGCATATCTGCCAGAACAACGGCGAGATGTTGGCTCCCGCGTTATCAAGAGCCTCGCTCCCTACCTCAAGCTGCTGTTCGGGAGACGGGTCGATGCTGAGCAGACCGGTAACGGAGGAATAGCCCACCGCTCCGGCGGCAAGCAGACCGAAGATTCCGCTGACGATCGACCGGCGGTTTCGTGGATACTCGGGATACTCCCGATCCATCGCCCCCATGACGATCATTATGATTGTAAATAGAATAAGCGACACCGGAAGCAGCACCGGTGAGGACAGTGCGGATACAATCGCCGGCTTGGCTATCGGCTCGACGCCCTCAGCCAAACGTGAGTTGGCGGTGTCGTAAAGGGTATCGAGCAGATGACAGCAAGCAAAAACGCTGGACAGGATCGTACCGGCGATGACCGCTATCAATGATTTTTTCATGGTCATTTACGCAAACCTTCCTGCAGGTGTTGGTTTGATTACTGCTAAAGTGCACATATGCGCACTTCTTCTCAGCATTATTTTACATTATATGCTCGCCAGTGTCAACATTTATCCGATGCGCTTTTGTCTCACAATATTCCCTTTTTGCGCATTTCTGCCCGATTCAGTGCCTGTGATACACGATAATCGCGTGGAGAACCGACCGATCCTCGCTCTTTACGGATACGGTCCAGCCATCGTCGGTTTCGGTCAGCATGAAGCATACGTTGGCATCCAGCGGAATCTCCTGCTTGTAGACTACGTCGAAATCACAGTCGGTCAGCGCTGCAGCATATTTATTCGGAAGGATGTGCTCCACCGCGTCAAGATAATAGCTGTTGTGCATATGGCGGTTGTTGTCCATCCATCTCCAGTCAACGGTCATCCGTGCGATCAGCTCCTGCTCCGCAGGTTCGGTGATGCGCGGCGCTTTGCCGAAGTTGGTGCGTTCCGGTTCGGATCGGTAGGGCGCCATGGCTTCGTCGGTGAGGCGTACAAGATCCTTCGTGCTGATATTTACCCGTGCCCACTGTGACCAGCCGGTGACGATCAGATTTCCATCGGAATCACGCAGCTCGAATTCACGGGTGGCAGTGACGTTTTTGTAATCCTTGGACCATGTGGTGACCTGCACCTCCTCGCCGTAACGTGGACGACGGATGATGCGCACACGGTAGCCGGTAAGCAGCCAGCGCAGGTCGGACTTGCTGATATCCTCCCCCAGCCGCTGGGCGTGGAGGCAGGCGATGTCCTCGAACATATTGAGGATGCCGCTGTTTCTGATGTTAAGCGCGGTGTCCACCGAACGGAAGTCAACGAAGAAATATTTGTTTACAAGCATGACAGTTTCCCCTGATTTCAGATTTTATGATGATTATACCACTCCCCCTGCTGATTGGCAAATACGCGCGGTACGGATTCATACATATGGAATGATCTGACTAAATCTCCGCCGGATCATTGAAAGTACACCGACGTTTCAGTGTCACAGCAGTTAATCACAGGTATATTTGAGCAAATATCGTATGCAGTGGAGCGCAGAAACACCGCAACTGCAGTTCACTTTTCTTCATACACACAAAAACGCCGTACCCTCGGCAATTACCGGGATACGGCGTTTCGGTTAAATTGTTGTCATCAGCTTAGCAGCTGAGATCCTCAACGATGAGGGTGCGCACGCCGTTGTCATCAACGGGGGCAGCCTTCTTGGGATTGTTGCGCTCATCGAGGAACTTGGTGGCAACCTGAGGCAGCAGAGCGAAGCTGAGAACGTCCTCGTCGCACTTGGCCAGAGCACCGGCCTCCTTGCGCTGGACATCCAGCTCGTCCTTGAGCAGGTCGGCAGGACGGCAGGTGATGACCTCGTCGTCGCCGATGCACTTCTTGCGAACGTCCTCATTGACCTTGGCAGGAAGCTGACCGTACTCGCCGCGGAGCAGACCCTTGGACTCCTTGGGAACCATCTTGTAGCGCTCGCCGGCAAGGATGTTCATGACAGCCTGAGTACCGACGATCTGGCTGGTGGGAGTTACGAGGGGAGGATAACCGAAGTCCTCACGGACACGGGGAACCTCAGCGAGAACGTCGTAGAGCTTGTCCTCCTTGCCTGCCTGCTTGAGCTGGCTGAGAAGGTTGGACAGCATTCCACCGGGCACCTGATAGAGCAGGGTGTTGGTGTCGACGTTGAGAACCTTGGGATCGAGAGTGCCTTCGGACTTGAGCTTGGCGGCAACGCTGCGGAAGTGAGCGGCAGCCTTGCTCATCTTATTCAGATCCAGACCGGTGTCACGATCGGTGCCCTGCAGGGTAGCGACCATGGCCTCGGTGGCAGGCTGAGAGGTACCGTTTGCCATCGGGGACAGAGCGCAGTCCACGATGTCAACACCGGCCATGGCAGCCATGAGGTTGGTCATGTCGCCGGTACCGGAGGTGTTGTGGGTGTGCAGGTGAATGGGAACAGTGAGCTTCTCCTTGAGGCTCTTGACCAGCTCGTATGCGTCATAGGGCAGCAGCAGGTTTGCCATGTCCTTGATGCAGATGGAGTTGGCGCCCATTTCCTCCAGACGACCGGCCAGATCTACGAAGTAATCGAGATTGTGGACGGGGCTGGTGGTGTAGCTGATGGCAGCCTCAACGTGTCCGCCGTACTTCTTGACCGACTTGATGGCGGTCTGCATATTTCTGGGGTCGTTGAGAGCGTCGAAGATACGCACGACGCTGATGCCGTTCTTGATGGAATACTTGCAGAAAGCGTCGACGACGTCGTCAGCATAGTGACGATAGCCGAGGATGTTCTGGCCGCGGAAAAGCATCTGCAGCCTGGTGTTGGGCAGAGCCTTCTTCAGCTGGCGCAGACGCTCCCACGGATCTTCGCCCAGGAAGCGCATGCAGGAGTCAAAAGTAGCTCCGCCCCAGCACTCCAGGGACCAGTATCCGATGGAATCGAGGATCTCACAGGCGGGCAGCATATCCTCAAGGCGCATACGGGTAGCGGCCTGGGACTGATGCGCGTCACGGAGAATGGTATCAGTGATAAAAAGTTTGTTTTTGCTCATATTGTCCTCCTTAATGGCAGCCTATCAACCGAAGATGGAGATAAGCACACCGGCAGCGATAGCCGAACCGATAACGCCGGCAACGTTGGGACCCATGGCGTGCATGAGCAGGAAGTTCGAGGGATTCTCCTTCTGACCGACAGTCTGGGAAACGCGGGCGGCCATGGGAACAGCGGAAACACCGGCAGAGCCGATGAGGGGATTGATCTTTTCCTTGAGGAAGAGATTCATGAACTTGGCAAGCAGGACACCGCCGGCGGTACCGACACCGAAAGCAACGATGCCCATGAGGATGATTGCCAGAGTCTTGGGGCTGAGGAAGGTGGCAGCGGTAGCGGTTGCACCGACGGACAGACCCAGGAAGATGGTGCAAATGTTGCACAGCTCGTTCTGGGCGGTCTTGCTCAGACGATCGGTAACACCGCACTCACGGAACAGGTTACCCAGCATGAGGCAGCCTACCAGAGGAGCTGCGGAGGGAACCAGCAGGGAAACGAAGATCATGACAACGATGGGGAACAGGATCTTCTCCAGCTTGGAAACGGGACGCAGCTCGCGCATCTTGATCTGGCGCTCCTTCTTGGAGGTCAGAGCCTTCATGATGGGAGGCTGGATGACGGGAACCAGAGCCATGTAGGAGTAAGCGGCAACGGCGATGGGGCCGAGCAGCTCGGGAGACAGCTTGGAGGTGACGAAGATGGCGGTGGGGCCGTCTGCGCCGCCGATGATGCCTATGGACGCGGCATTCTCCTGAGTGAACTGAAGTCCCTCAAAGCCAAGGCCGGAAATGCCGAGAACGCCGATGTAGGTGATGAAGATACCCAGCTGAGCGGCAGCACCCAGCAGCAGGCTCTTGGGGTTGGCGATCAGGGGACCGAAGTCGGTCATGGCACCAACAGCAATGAAGATAAGGCAGGGATAGATGCCCAGCTTGACGCCCAGATAGAGGACGTCGATGAGGCCGACAGATGCGATGGAGAGAACCTCAGCACCGGCAGGAGCGACCATACCATCCTTGAGGATGACCATTTCTCTTGTTCCGTCAGCGAGAGTATTCCAGTAATACTCGCCGCCGGCAAACAGAGACCAGTTGACGTGACCGCCGGCAAAGAGATCCTCGTGGAACATCTCGGCGCCGGGGAGGTTGGTGAGCAGCATGCCGATTGCGATGGGCAGGAGCAGCAGCGGCTCGAACTTCTTGCCGATGGCAAGATAGATGAGGACACAGGAAATACCGATCATGAGCAGAACCTGCCAGTTCTGAGCGATCATGTAGAAGCCTGTGCTTTTCAGAAATTCAAGTATAGCTTCCATGCGGCACTACCTCCGCCCGATTACTGAATGGTGCAGAGGGTGATGCCGGACTCGACGGTGGAACCCTTGGAGACGTTGACACCGGTGACGCGACCGTCGCAGGGAGCGAGGATCTCGTTTTCCATCTTCATGGCCTCGAGGACCATCAGCAGCTGACCCTTCTTGACAGTGCTGCCGGTCTGGACGTTGACAGACAGGATGGTGCCGGGCATGGGGCACTCGATGGCCTGACCTGCGCCGGTGCCGGTCTTGGCAGGAGCAGCGGGAGCAGCCTTGGGAGCGGGAGCAGCCTTGGGAGCAGCGGAAACGCTGTTGGCATCGGCTACTTCGATTTCGATTTCGTAAGCGGTACCGTTAACGATAACATTGTACTTTTTCATTGTGATTTACCTCCGTCTCGGCGACAGCGCGCCGTAATAATGTGTCTGCTTCGGATTATGAAAGCCTTGGGGTGGTTCAATCAGACGCGATTGATGGAATGGATGCGGATTGCGGACACGTCGGTTCCGAGTTCCTCTGCCAGAACCGCAGAGATAGCGGCGACCATTTCCTGACGGTCAGGAATGTCCTCGACGACCTCGGCAGCAACGGGAGCAGCCTTTACGGGCTCGTTTGCGGTGTTCTTGCCACCGGCGAAGAACAGACCCATCAGCTTGCAGATGATGATCAGAGCGATCAGGCCTGCAAACACGGTACCAACACCGAGAAGCACAACGAACAGGTTGTTCGCCTTATCACCGGCGTTCTCCACCAGCTGAGAAGCGGATACAACGGAATCGGAAACGACGTTCTCGATCGCGTCGGTACCGGTAACGATATCGCCGGAGACAACACTGTCGGATGCGGTGAGGAAGAAACGGGACACTGCGTTGAGAAGATTGAGCATAAATACACCTCCATTTCGCTTACAAAAAAAGTTATAGATTATCCAAATAGTCCCACATTATTATAATCAAAAAATCCGCATAAACAAGCGGTAACAAACCGATTCGTCAATTTTTTCACAGCCCGTTCGTATTGTTTACAGTTTATTCACATTTATGCATTTCGTTCTCTGATTCTTATTGAAAAATATCTGAGTTTTCAGGAAATTATTGTACTGTTTGCCTTTTTGTCAACGGATGACTTTTTGCGCTATGAGCAAATTAGACAAACAATGCGGTTTTCGGCTGTTTTCATACTCGGATACGGCAGATCACTCACAGAAACACGCCGCCCGGAAGCGTCATCACAGCTTCCGGGCGGCTGTATTTGCAGGTTGTATTTCGATCACTCATCCGACCACGATATAGCTGAAGGCTATGCGGTCGATGATCCAGTCGCAGTAACGTCCGTCCAGCATCATTGCCTTGCCGGGACGCTGGCCGAATTCGTCTATACCGTCGTATACATCGGGATCGTGGACGAAATACCTGATGGTGTCCCCCAGCTTCCAGTAGCCGTAGATGACAAAGCAGTGTCCCGAATCGCCGTCGGCAGCCTCGGTCATCTGGCTGAGGATTATCTTGCCTTCGTCGAGGTAGTGCAGGAAGTCCTCCGAAACATCCACAAGCTCGTTGGGTACGCCGTTTTCGGTGAGACATTCAGCCACCTGCCATGTATACCAGCCCCCGGTATTTTCGGGGATATAGCGATCACGCATCTCCTCGATGGTGACGGTGGTGGACTGGTCGTACCATTTGGTTGCCATCATGGTGATGGTGGGCATACAGTTGACGCTGGAATACCAGCCGGTGCCGTGCTGGGTATAGTACCAGTCGTAGTCACGACTGTTGTTGACCACGATGGGTTCATCCTCGGATATGCCCGCTCTGCGCGCGCAGATATCCACAGCCGCCAGCATCTGCATGACATCGCTGCCGGTGGCGTAGCATTCCCATATGTCTTCGCCGGCGTTATCCACAATACATCTCCAAAGGAAATCGTCGACAATTCCCGGCATATAATAGCGACCGTGGACGTAATCAGGCGAGGTCTGGTCATAGCCGGGGAAATCGGACAGAAATCCCATTTTAACCGCCTTGACGCAATCCTCGTCGTCGGTGCCGTGCACCCACCAGTAGTCGCTTTCCTCAAGCTCGATGGTGCCGTACACCATTTCGTATATGTTTACCAGCGTGGCAGCGGTTGCCATTCGGGTCATTTCCGCATTGGAAACCGGCTGACCGCTCGTACGGCTCAGTTTTTCCAGCGTCTCAAGGAAAAGCTCGGAATCATGGCTCCACTGTTCGTCATCAACCGTCAGATAGCGGACGAAGGTCTCGATGGTGTCGCGCAGTTCCGCATCGGTATATCCGGTGGAGCCCATTCCGCAGGCATAGTTGTACATATCGGACAGGGCAGCTGCCGCGGTGCCGATCAGGGATATCGTGGTCTGATTCTCATCCTCATATTCGTATTGACTGCCGATGATCTCCAGCACCATTGCCTCGCGGCACAGCAGATCATAGTCCACCGTGTCGGCAAAACGGGAAACGTCGATCTCCCGTCCGCTGACGTCGCGGTAATAATTCACAAAGATCTCCGTTATCTCCGCCATGGTGAGCTCGTCATCCAGCAGGGAAAGGTCAAACTCCACTCCGTTGGCGGTCAGTTCCAGCCATGCGGCGGTCTGAACCGGACCGTCCAGCTCCTCCGGAACACTCCATCCGGGAATCTCGGTCTCTCCGCAGTAGGGTATGTATATTCTCGGCAGAGCTATCTCTCCGCCCACATCGCAGCAAATCGTGGAATGGAGATAGTGACTGTTATCCACCTTCACCAGTTCATGCTCAAGGGTGAAGGAATCATCTGCACTGTTCGCAGATTGTACCGATTCGATGATGGGGGTGTAATACTCCTCGAGACGTTCAGTGAGCTCGTCGGAGCCTCTGGAATGGGAGATTACAGGCAGTGGTGTTGACGGCTCTCCGGTAAGGGTCAGCTTCGGGGTCCATATTGACCTGAGCAGGGCACAGCTGCTGATGCAGGAATCGCATGATCCGCAGGCACCCAGCAGGAGACAGCCGGCAATGCAGATGAGCACCGCTGCCAGCAGCCCTTTCTTGATTTTCATATCTCTGTTGTTCATGGTAAACCTCCCGTAAGCTGAATCCTAATCTCATTCTGTTCAGTCGGAGTAATCCTGCAAAGCGCCGGTGTCCGTATATGTAGATAAGTATATTCCAAAGCCGGCGGATATGCAAGTACGCAAAAGAACCGCAGAGTATATCTGCGGTTCTTCATAGGGATCGTATGATTAATCGTATTATCTCAAAGCGCAGACTCAGCCCTTGAGGTACTTAACGACGGCTTCGGCAGCTTCCTTCACCGGATCAAACACAAAGTAAGAACCGACAGCTGCAGCGATCAGACCGAGAACGACCAGCCAGCCGATCCACTTCCTGCTCTTTTTCTTTGCAGGCTCTGCAGCTGCCTCCTCGGCAGGGGCAGGTTCCTCAGCAGATTCTTCGGCAGGAGCCTCAGCGGCACATTCCTCGCAGCAGCAGGGAGCAGCCTCCTCAGCAGGAGCAGCTTCTTCGGCAGGAGCTTCGACGACTTCCTCAGCGGCACATTCCTCGCAGCAGCAGGGAGCGGCCTCCTCGACAGGAGCAGGTTCCTCGACAGGAGCAGGTTCCTCAGCAGCTTCTTCCTCGTCTTCCTTGTCCAGGTCGTCCAGCATAGCGGCCATGCAAGCCGCCTCAAGAGCAGCTTCTTCCGCCGCTGCGGCATCTTCTGCGGCATCCTCAACAACCTCCGCAGCATCTTCCGTGACCTCAGCGACGGCTTCTTCCGCAGCCTCGGTGACCTCGGCGACAGCTTCTTCCGCAGCTTCTTCCGCAGCTTCAGCGACAGCTTCTTCCGCAGCTTCGGCTACGACTTCGGTGGTTTCGACGATCTTTTCAACATTCTCTGACATAGTAATTTACCTCCTTAATTTTCGGGTAATATCCACGCTCAATATAGCATATACGATTGTTAATTTCAAGGATTTTCAATATTTTTTAGGCAATGTGTTACCAATTTTCTTTTCTGGCTACCGGATAAAAACAGAAAAAAACGCCGCACAGCAGTCGTTCTGACCGCGGTACGGCGTCTGAATTGATCAGTATTCTCTTGTTGTGGTTATGAATCTCCAGAATTCCACGGAAGCCAGCGAAAGTGCCAGCACAACGTTTTCCTGAGCTGCGATGTCACAGACAAAATCGCGGCCGGAACGCTTCATTTTCATGATCGTGCCGCCCTTTTCGTCCTCGATGACGTAATCGCGGAAGGTAAGTCGCTCGCCCTTATCGATAAAGCACCACTCCGGACCTACCACATGAGCGAACTCAACGTCCCTGGTACTTTCCATCTTGCAGGAATCGTCAAAGTGACCGATCTTTTTACCATCCACATAGATGGGATAACCCTCCAGCAGATCCTCGATATCATCGGTTCCGAAATCGATAACGGTCAGTCTTTCCTGATTCTTATTGTACAGCAGACGCTTAGGACGGGAATAGTCCACCTGTACGCTGTAATAGGACAGCTTGTTTTTTTCGTCATATATATTGATGTACTCATCAAAGCCACGAGTCTCATATTTGAGCCTGAACCTCAATGCTTTCACCTCACTTCAACATATATCGTCATCATTTTCCCATCACATTGGCAACACTGTACCAACTAAGTAAATGTATTATATCAGAATATTATCAATAAGAAAAGCCCTTTTTTGCTATTTTTTCTATAAATTTTAACTATTTTTTAGCGTATTGCAGGATATAACGGATTACAGTTCATCATTTTTGTCGAAATTCATGGTTCTGCTGCGCTGCTGAGCCAGCTGATACAGATTTTCCGGCTCGACGGTTTCCTCCGGTTCGGATGGCACGGAAGATTCTGCCGTTCTATCCGACTTTTTCTTCTGCCATCCCTCTCTGACGGCGTCGCGGATGCGTCGGGCTATGACCACCGAAGCAAAGCAGTCCCACGAGAATTTGCCGAATCTGCCGCGATTCATCATCATTGCAGAGACATAGGCGGTGATGGGTACCGTAAACAGCAGGGCACTGCTGCCTGCCAGAGCGCGAAGCAGTTCGCAGACGATCATTTCATCATTGAACACCATGATCAGCGGACTCTGATAGGTATAGAAGATCAGCACTATATGGATCGCGCAGCCGAGATAGGAGAGGATCAGCGTGTTGAGCGAAGCGCCCATGATATCCACACCGATCTTGATTCCCGAGCGCATGAGCTGGGCACCGTCCATATCGGGGGCATTGAGCTTGAGCTCCTCCAGCGAGGAAGCGATGGACACGCTGACGTCGATAGTGCCGCCGAGGACGCTGATGATGATTGCGGCGAAAAGTATACCGGTGAGGTCAAGGCTGCCCATCTCACTGACCGACTGTGCAAGATACATGGAGGTGTCGTCGATGAGTCCGGTCATGTTCATCACGGAGTTCATGATGAGCACGATCACGCCTGCCACAGCCACACCGCCAATTGAGCCGATTCCGGCAGCCAGCGATTTGACGGATAAGCCGTATACTATTATAAGTGTGGCGGCAATGGAGAATATGCACGCCAGTACCGAGGCGAGCACAGGGCTGACGCCGTTGAGTATCATGGGAATCATCACGCAGATGAGCCCCAGACAGGTCACCAGCAGCGCCACCAGCGAGCGCAGTCCGCGCGTACCGCCGAGGAAAACCAGCAGCAGCACAAACAGCACGCCCAGAATAATTATGGCGTTGTGGCGCACGAACATGGTCACATAGCCGATGAGCAGACCATCTGCCCCCTCCTCCAGCTGAACGATGACCTTATCCCCCACCTCGGCAGGCTTTGAACCGCTGTCGCCGCCCCATGTGTCGGTGAGGTCATAGATGACGTAGGCGGTGCAGCCTTCCTTCGGTCCCTGCAGCACCTCGACCTTGAGCTTCTGCAGGCGGCTGGAATAGCCGTACTCCGCACCCAGCTCCGTGGTCTCGTCCGAGATTATCTCCAGCACACGGGAAACATAATTGCCGTCGAGCACCTGCGTAACCGTCTGGTCGGCGCTGCCGAAATACTGCTGACCGGCAGCATCCGAACCGCTGGTCGGCACGGCATCCGAACCGGAGGCATGCACCGGCAGGCAGCAGGTGATTGTGACAAGCATAATAAGCACTGCGGCAAGAATTCGTTTTGTCATGGCACACTCCAAATAAATGAGATTTGCAGCTCAGATTATACCGATTTTTTATGAACAAGTTATGTTCGCACGGGATAATTAATAAATTATTCATATTTGCGATGGCCGGACGTGATAAAATGAATTGATAAATCTAACGAAAGGTGGCAGACAGCCATGACCGGAAAGCAGAGAACCTTGTTTGTCCGCGCGATGTGCATCATTCTTGCAGCGCTTATTCTCATCAGCGCCGCCTATTCCGCATTTTACAGCTGCAATATGTAATCAGAATCACCGAAAGCTGCCCGACGCACCTGTCGCCACGGCAGCTTTTTTCTTTCCACGAAAAATATCCGCATTGTCGGGAACGATTGTGATCGAATCGCCATTTGTACATCCCTATATTACGATCGCAAAAATGCTATAAGGAGTGATCTCTGATGAATACCATGGTCAGGAGGATCATCATGTCCGCAGCAGGCGTGGTCATCGGTGCCATAAGCGTCGCTGTTTTCATGATCGCCGCCTACGGTGTGGATCCGTTCCAGTCCTTCATGAACGGACTGCACAGGTGCATCCCCATTTCCTTCGGCACGCTGTACGTCATCGTCAACGCGGTACTGCTTCTGTTCAGCCTGATTTTCGATCGCCACTACATCGGAATCGCCACATTCATAAACCTGTTTCTGCTGGGCTATATCACAGACTTTACATACGAGATGCTGCAGAAGGTCATTGTTGAGCCCAGCGTTCCTGTTCGGCTGATATGTCTGGCGGTGGGTATCGTTGTCATCTGCATCGGCGCTTCCCTTTACATGACCGCCGATCTGGGTGTTTCCACCTACGACGCTGTTGCCCTCATCCTTGCCAACACCTGGCAGCTGTGGAAGTTCAAGTACATCCGCATCTGCACCGATCTTGTGTGCGTCATCAGCGGCGCGGCTCTTTTCCTTCTGGGAGGAGGCAGCTGGTCGGAGATCCCAGCCATCATCGGCATCGGAACCATCGTGACCGCGTTCTTTATGGGACCGCTCATCGAGCTGTTCAACAAGGTTATTTCCCGTCCGCTGCTGGGCAGCAGCAAAGAGTGCAAAGACGAGTAGATCAATTCCGTCCCATCCGCTGAACACCATGCGGATGGGACGTTTTTTCAGACAGCAATCAACAAGGCGCGGAGCGCACTGCCAAGCAGTCGTTCCGCGCCTTTGCGCATCAATCAATTCGCTCGTAGCGATCGGTCTTGCCGGTATCCACGTTGACAAACTCGCCTGTACCACCGTCTATTTCATAATACAGATGGCTCAGACCGCCGTCATCATACTCGATGGTCAGCAGGTCGCGTCCGTTTTTGCGGCTGGTATCGTAGGTGCCGGTCTTATAGATGTGTTCCTCGCCGTTTTCGTCGTAGACACGGGCGACTACCTCGCCGTCAGAAAACTCCACGGTGAACAGGCTCTGAGCGTTTTCCTCGCCGATACGCCACTCACCGTCGATACTGTCCGGAATGGACGCAATGATAGCAGAGATTATCACAATCACCAGCACGGCTGCCGCGGCGATGATCCCCACGACTGCGAGGCGCTCCCATTTTGAGCTGCTCTTTGCTCTGTTGAGCTGGGGCATCTTGGAGTTGTACCAGAGGCGCACCTTCTCGGTGACAGGCGACGTCAGCTCATCAACTCTGTCCAGCAGGTTTTCGATACGCTCACGCAGGCCAGCCGGTTCTTCGCTTTTTTCGGCATCGGAGACATCCTGCGCATCGGCATCACCGTCGGACTGTTCCGATATGACCACTTCAGCCGCTTCTCCTTTTTCGGGATCACGGACCAGTATTTCCGCCTGCCCGGGATCACTTTCGTAATTCATGCCTTCGCCCATGAGCTCGTAGTAGGTTTCCAGCTTTATACCCGGAACCACCGCGGATTTCAGATCGAGGGGCGGCGGACCCGCGGAGGTACGCTGGTCGAGGAAAAAATCATCTCCGCGCTCCATCACCACATCGTACTTGTCCGAGCCGGGATCAAGTCCGTATTTTTCGACGAGAGTATTCAGATCGTGCAGGATGCGCACATCCGCCGTGTCATCCACGGCGCGGCCGCATCCGATGCATCTGTACACCGACAGATTGATCTCTCCGCCGCAATACTTACATCGCATTCGGGAGTCTCCTTATTTTTCCGATTAACTGACTCAGGCAGCGGTGAGCGTCACCTTGCCCATGTTCTTGTCGCGCTCCACCACAAGCTTGGTGTCGCTGACCTTGCTGATCATGCCGCTGATGCCCAGCAGCTGACCGTCATATTCCGCCTGAATGACAGCGTGGCACTTGTCGTTGACGCTGTATTTGGCATCGATGGTTTTGGAGAACAGGAACACCTTTACGGTGATGGTCGCGGTACCGTCCTTCTTGAACTTGACCGTCGCGTCATAACCCTCCAGCTCGGTTTCCCACGCGCAGGAAACCAGCAGATTGCGGATCTCCTCCGCCTCCAGCTTCTTTGCGTCCACTGTGGTGGTTGTCGTGGTGGGTCTGGTGGTGGTTGTTGTCGTGGTCGCAGTGGTGGTCGTGGCTGTGGTCGTGGTGCCTGAGGAGGTCGTGATGCCCACATCGGTATCGGATACGGCATCATCACCATCACCCATACCGATGGTCTCTTTGCAGGAGGTCATCCAACCGCTGACCGTTTCGCCAAGATAGCCGCGCATGCCGGCAAACACCAGCATCGCTGCTACGACAAGAAGAAGCAGCAGCGAGATGACCGCTACGCCTTTTCTTCCTTTACCTTTGGCCTTTTTAACTTTTATTACCGGAATATCCGCAGGATTTGAATAGCTCTGATAGACTTTTCCTGAGGGTTCCCAGCCGGTCTGCGGCTGAGGAGGAACGAAATCATTCCGGAAGCCTTCATTATTGTTAAATCCGCCCGCAGCGCCTGTGGGAGCACCGTTCGGACCTGTCGGTCTGCCGGTCTGACCTGCCGCTCCGGCAGGCGAAGCGTGCTTGAGTCTGGCTCCGCACTCGGGGCAGAACATATCTCCGTCTATCGCCTTGGCTCCGCATTTTGTACAGAACATCTGAACGTCCTCCGTATGTTAATCTGATTTATGCTCCTGATAATTACTGCTGATCGCCGCAGTCCAGCACTCGCTGTGCCGCCATCATCACTCCGACCATGGCGGTGTTGAAGGAAAGACCGCCCTGCATATACACCGCATACGGCTCGCGCAGGGGAGCATCCGCCGAAAGCTCGATGGATGAGCCCAGCGTAAATGAGCCGGACGCCATGATGATGTCGCAGTCGTAGCCGGGCATTGCCCATGGTTCGGGGCTGACGTAGGCATCCACCGCCGAGCCGCTCTGGATTCCGCGGCAGAAAGCGATGAGTCGGGGGCTGTTTTCCAGCAGCACCGACTGGATGATGTCTCCGCGGGGAGCGTTCCACGCAGGAAGCGTCTTGTAGCCCATCAGCTCGAAAAGGCGGGCGCAGAACACAGCTGTCTTTTTGGCTTCGCCCACCACACGGGGCGCGGCAAAGAAGCCCATGAACATATTTCTGGTCTGTCCCAGGGTGCAGCCCAGCTCTTTGCCTGTGCCGGGAGTGGTCAGACGATAGGAGCACTTTTCCACGAGATCGGCTCGTCCGGCAATGTATCCTCCGGTGGGAGCAATACCGCCGCCGGGATTCTTGATGAGGGAACCTGCCATGATATCCGCTCCGCAGGAGCAGGGCTCGCAAAGCTCCACAAACTCGCCGTAGCAGTTATCCACCATGACGATAACATCCTCGCGCACAGACTTTGCGATCTTTGCGATGTGGGTGATATCCTCGTTGCGCAGGGTGGGACGCAGGCTGTAGCCTCGGGAACGCTGTATGTACACCATCTTCACCTCGGAGGTGATGGCAGGCGCAATGGCATCGAAATCAACGGTGCCGTCCTCCTTCAGCTCCAGCTGGCGGTAGCCGATACCGAAATCGGCAAGGGAGCCGTCACAGGGAGTGTCCGCGCCGATGACGCCTCTGAGGGTATCGTAGGGTGCGCCGGTGACCGACAGCATGACATCCCCCGGGCGAAGCATACCGAACAATGCGACGGTCAGGGTGTGGGTGCCGCTGACGAAGTTGTGGCGCATGATGGCATCTTCGGCTCCGAACACATCAGCCGCCACTTTTTCCAGAATCTCTCTGCCGCGGTCGTCGTAACCGTAGCCGGTACTGGCGGCGAAATGGCTCTCGCTGACGCCGTGCCTGATAAAGGCGGCAAGCACCTTGCGCTCGTTGGCTGCTGTGATCTCATCTATTGACGCAAACTCACCGGCAATGTCGATGCGAGCCTGACGGGCAAGCTCCTCCACCTGACTGCCGATGCCAAATATTTCCTTTTCCGAAAGCAAAACTGTCCCTCCAGACATAGTAAGACATATTATCCGAGATTGTATTATAGCACAAAGCACCGCCGGGTTTCAACCGCTTGTTTTCGCGGCGGTTGACGATGGGGCGCAGGCGTGTTAGAATTGTAACGGATAAAGAACGATTCGGGAGGTGAGAGAATGTACGGACGCAGACCTTCAAGGTTTGTGCGAGGCATGGAAGGCGGCGGCAGTGAGCGGAAGATATACTATCCCTCCCGCAGAGCGCGGTCAGAAGCCGCTCGCAGATCACGTCCCGATTCTTCATGGGGGACGCAGCCCGAGTCGTCTCACAGAGCGCAGCCCGAACCGCGCAGCCGTTTCCGCCGTCATGAAACCGACAGCGCATCCTGTTCGGCTGCTGACCGTTCCGCTTCCACCGCAGGCAAGCGTTTTCGTCCCCACTCCGATTCTCCGCGCGGCGCAAAGAAAAAGGAAAAGCGCTTCCGGGCACACAGCTCTGACCATCGCACTGCCGTCAGCAAGCCGGCGCAGGAACCTGCCAGTACAGATGCATCCGCTGCTCCTGCCGCTCCGCAGTACCGCAGCGAGCCGGTCTACGCGTACTATCCCGTGGTGCCGGTTTACGCTCCGCCGCCTCCTCCCCCCTACCCTTACGCGTTCTACGACCCGTACGGCGACGGGATGAGCGACGAGGAGCTTGCCGAGCTGAACGCCATCGAGGATTACGAGGATCGTCACGGCAGGGATTTTGACCATTACCGACGCAGCCGTGCCGCCGAAACAGTGGCAAAAAAGGAGCGCCCCGAGGTTCTTCCGAAGAACTACCTTGTGGACACCGATGACGACAACTGAATTGACCGCAGCGCGACAGCGGCGGACAGTCCGGAAACGGTTCTGTCCGCCGCTTTTTGATAGCTCGCGCAAGGATCGATCGTTAATTTATTGTCATTTTTTATATAATTGCATTGAACCATCACATGCTTTGGTATATAATAGATATGATCGGGCTGTTCCGATGACGAATCAGTATCTCAATTTCACGGTGTTATCCGTGAAAAATACATACAAAAGGAAGTTCTGTACAATGAACAACACAGACCCCAAGTATCAGGCTCTGTTCACGCCGTGGAAGATCGGCAACGTGGAGATCAAGAACCGCATCGTGCTCTGTCCAATGGGCGGAACCTCTCTGTTCGGCTGGATGGAGAAAACCGGCAACCATTTTGACAAGGAAGCCGCGAAGTTTTTCCTCGAAAAGGCTCAGAACAATGTCGGTCTGATCATCCCCGGCATCGCTCCCATCAAGAGCACATTCATGAACCAGTGGCTCTACAAGAACAAGAAGATGTTCGCCGAGCTCAAGGAGTTCATGGAGGAGATCCACAAGACCGGCGCAAAGCTGTTCGTGCAGATCACTGCAGGTATGGGCCGCTCCTGGGCTATCCCCACTCCGCTGGTCATGCTGCACAACATGCCTGTTGTGCGCAGTCTCATCAAGCCCATCATCAATATCCCCTATCAGAGCGCAAGCCCCAGTCCCCTGCCCTCTCGCTGGTCGGACAAGGTGACCACCCGTGCCATGAAGGTCAGGGAGATCAAAAAGATCATCGAAGCCTTTGCAAAGACCGCCGCCATGTGCAAGGAAGCCGGCGTCGACGGCGTTGAGGTCCATGCCGTTCACGAGGGCTATCTGCTGGATCAGTTCACTCTTGAATACACCAACAAGCGCACCGACGAGTGGGGCGGCTCCTTTGAAAACCGCTACCGCTTCCCGGTGGAGATCGTCAAAGCCATCAAGGCAAAGTGCGGCGACGATTACCCCGTTTCCCTGCGCTACTCGGTCAGATCCTATGTCAAGGACTTCTGCGTGGGTGCTGTGCCCGGTGAGGAATTCACCGAGATCGGACGCGGCATGGAAGAAAGTGAAAAGGCGGCAAAGTATCTGCAGGACGCAGGCTACGACATGCTCAACGCCGACAACGGCACCTACGACTCCTGGTACTGGGCTCATCCGCCCATGTATATGCCCCAGAACTGCAACCTCGACGACGTCTCCCACATCAAGAAGTACGTTGACATTCCCGTGGTGTGCGCCGGACGCATGGAGCCGGACGTGGGCGCAAAGGCTGTGGAGGACGGCATGATCGACGCTGTGGGCGTTGCCCGTCAGTTCCTTGCCGACTCCGAATGGGTCACCAAGCTCATCGAGAACCGTCTTGAGGATATCAAGCCCTGCATCTGCTGCCACAACGCCTGCTTCAATATGTCCCACTACAAGGGCGTTGCCAACGCGCAGTCCATCTATGACGCCAGCCACATCGCCCGATGCGCTCTGAACCCCGAGGTAATGCAGTCGGACAAGTACGGCATCGAGCCTGCAAAGAAGGCAAAGAAGATCGCCGTTATCGGCGGCGGCATCGGCGGCATGGAAGCTGCCATCGTGTGCGCCAAGCGCGGACACACCGTCACCCTCTACGAAAAGAGCGACCGTCTGGGCGGCGTGTTCATTGCCGCTGCCGCTCCCTCCTTCAAGGAAAAGGACAAGGCTCTCATCGCGTGGTATGAGCGCGAGATCCGGAAATATCCCTCCATCACCGTGAAGATGAACACCGAGATCTCCGATCTCAAGGCTCTGAAGAAGGAAAACGACAAGATCATCGTTGCCACCGGCGCAAAGGCACGCTCCATTCCCGTCAAGGGCGCCGACAAGGGCATCGAGGCTGTTGATTACCTCCTTGGCAACAAGACGGTGGGTGAGAACGTGGTCGTCGTGGGCGGCGGTCTGACCGGCTGCGAGATCGCTTACGATCTTTATCAGCAGGGCAGGAAGCCGGTCATCGTTGAGATGCAGAACGACCTGATCGTTTCCAAGGGTGTATGTCTTGCCAACTCCAGCTACCTGCGCGATTTCTTTGCCGCCAACAATGTTCCCGTACACCTTGAGACCAGTGTGAGCGAGATCGGCGACGGCAACGTTGTCATCAAGGCAAAGGACGGCACAACCAGCACCATCCCTGCCGATTCCGTCATCATGTCCGTGGGCTATGTACCTGCTCCCGTGGCAAAGAAGGGCGGCAAGGTCATCGTTATCGGCGACGCACAATCCGTGGGCAACCTCCGCACCGTCATCTGGGGCGCATGGGATGCCTGCATGAAGCTGTAAGGAGGACACTATGTTTTTAACTGATGAACAGAAAGCCATACTCGACGGCGAGAAAGGCGAAACATTATCAAAAGTGATGCAGTCGGTCATCCGCTACGGTGAGCTGTTCGGTGCGGACAAGCTCATCCCGGTGACCAGTAAATACAACCATCTGGTAACCTCCTTCGGTCTGAAGGCTCTGGGACCCGTTTATGAGCTGATGAATCAGCTCATCGAGGCAGGCGCTGTCTCCGGACAGAAGTTCTCCGCCGACCCCCGTCCTCTGGACAAGAAGGTGCCCAAGAATTTCCTGCAGAACTTCATCTTCAACAAGTTCATGTATTCCCGTCAGGATTTCTATGAGGGTCAGCTGCAGAAGCTGGGTCTGATGGAAAAGGACGCCTTTACCTGCGCCTGCTATCTCGACGAGGTGGGCAACAAGCCTGAGAAGGGCGACATTCTTAGCTGGTCGGAATCCTCGGCGGTGGTATACGCAAACTCCGTGCTGGGCGCGCGCTGCAACCGCAACTCGGGCATCATCGACATCATGGGCTCCATCATCGGCTACGTTCCTCACTTCGGTCTTGTGACCGACGAGGGACGCAAGGCGACATGGATCATCGAGATTAAGACCACCAGGAAGCCCGAGGCTCAGCTGCTGGGTTCTGCCATCGGCATGAAGGTGGTTGAGGACGTTCCCTACATCAAGGGACTGGATCAGTGGATCGGCTCTGAGCTGGACGACGCTGCCTGCACCTATCTCAAGGACTTCGGTGCCGCCTGCGCTTCCAACGGCGCGGTGGGACTCTATCACGTTGACAACCTCACTCCCGAGGCAAAGGAGCTGGGCGAGAGCCTTATCAAGGAAGGCGCGCAGGTCTACGTCATCGACGACGCCGAGCTGCAGCGCATCTACGACAGCTATCCCGTCATCTGGAAGGACGCAGACGCAAAGCCCAAGCTGTGCTTCCTCGGCTGCCCCCACATGACCATGGAGCAGCTCAAGAGCTGGACCGACAGACTGGAGGCCGCTCTCAAGGCAAACAAGCACAAAAAGGTGGCTGTTCCCACCGTGTTCACCACCGCTCCGGCTGTGCTCAAGGCATTTGAGCAGACCGATTATGCCAAGCGTCTGAAGAAAATGGGCGTTGTGGTATCGTATATCTGTCCGCTGATGTACATGAACAACCCTCTGTGCGGCAAGATGCCGGTCATCACCTCGTCCAACAAGCTGCGCACATATACCACTGCAAGATATTATACCGATGACGAGATCCTTGCTCAGATTTCCGGAAGGAAAGACTAAATACAAGCTTTCAGTCGGCGAGTTTTGCCTTTGAGGTCAATGTGACCTCATACGCAATCATCGCGACATTCTTCAAGAAAGGAATGAAATTTACATAATGAAAACCTTCAAAGGCAGAGTTGTCGCGCCCGGTGAGGTAACCGCAAAGGCGGTCGTCTCTCACGGCGGACTGAATACACTTGCATCCTTCCAGAAGGCACTGCAGTTCGGCGACAAGAAAGCCACCTGCGGCGACCAGAACAACCCCGACCTGTACGGCAAGCAGATGGCCGGAAAGGCTCTGTGTCTGCCTCAGACCATCGGTTCCACCACAGGCGGACTGGTGCTGTACTGCGCCTGCTCCATGAAGCGTCAGCCTGCGTGTATGCTGTTCTCCCTGCCCATCGATTCCCTTGCCGGTGCCGGCGTTATCCTCGCCGATGTGTGGCTGGAGGGCGTCAATATGCCCGTTATCGATTCCCTGGGAGATGAGTTCCTCGAGTACGTCAAGGACGGCATGACCATCACCATCAAGGAAGACGGTGTGGTCGAGGTAGACGGGAATCTCAGAAAAGCAAAAACGATAACCGGCAGGGCTGTCCGTTAAGGTGTACTTATGAAAAGAATAATCGATACGGAACAATTGAACATTACCGGCGCGAGAATAAAGCAGGCTCGCGTCCGTGCAGGATTAAGCCAGCAGCAGTTATCCGACCAACTGGAGCTTTTGGCGGTGTACACCTGTCGGGGTTCCGTTTCCCGCATTGAAAACGGACGGCGCGCCGTGACGGATATTGAACTGGACGCAATATCAAAGGTGCTCAATGTTTCGCTCGATTTCCTTTTTGGCAGAGAATAATTCATAACCGGCAGGGCTGTCCGTAAGGGGCAGCTCTGCCGGCTTTTGATTGTGCGAAAACATCAGAAAACACCGGCGGCGTCTATGCCGTCCTCCACCCCCCAGTGAGACTGATTGAATTGCCCTATTCCTCATCCCCGTCCGGTTCGGGCGGAACGTGCTCGTCGGTTGGGATGCGGTCGGGCACGGAACGGTCGACTGTCAGCGCTTCGGACTGTGCGGCCGCTGTTTCCGCAGCGAACATATTGGGATCAAAGCCGTGGCTGAAGCCGCCTGTCCGCACCGAGCTGATGTCGCCGCCAACCACGACTCCGTCCTTTACAATCAGATTGGCGACCACCTTGCCCCCTGCAGGATAGTTGGTGACGTTGTATGTCCACAGCTTGACGCGCTTGCCGCACAGCGATGACAGGTCAAAGCCCTGACGAATCTGGATGGCGTTGTATTCGCTCAGCCGCTCGTCCATCTGCACGGGCAGCGTGACCTCGCGCACGCTCACCGGCTCGGACTCCGTCTGCCAGCCGAACTGACGGAGAAACTCTCTGCGCTCCGATTCGTCCGCCGCGGCAACGGTATACCCTTGTCCAAGACGGGCAGAGGCGGATTCCGTGCCTGCGGAGCATATCAGCAGTACGGCGGCGATGATGAATACCGCCAGACCTGCGGCGATAATTATCAATTCCCTTTTGGACATACGAAACGACCAGATAAACATGATTTTCATCCTTTCCCGTGGATTGCTTTCGAGCAATTGATATGCGCTCGCGGCTCTGATTATTCGCACGGCGCGGCACGCGGCATATTAT
Source organism: Oscillospiraceae bacterium (assembly GCA_015065795.1). Taxonomy (GTDB): domain Bacteria; phylum Bacillota; class Clostridia; order Oscillospirales; family Acutalibacteraceae; genus SIG598. The sequence goes on from SVPO01000033.1 coordinate 23,702, forward strand.
GTATAAGCCGGATGCGCCCGAGAAAGGATTGATAACGGTGAAAACACTTATCACAGGATCGTCCACGCGGACGATCAGAGCGCAGGAGATTCTGCACCGTCACGGCATCTCCGCGCGTATAAAGCGTCTTGACAGCGGCGACGGGTGTGTTCGCGGACTGCTGGTGGAGGACGGGCAGGCTGCCCGGGCTGTCAGGATACTTGCCGATAACGGGATCACGGTCAGGGGCACAGCAGAGGGCGGACGATGATATACCTCGACAACGCCGCCACGACCTATCCCAAGCCGCAGGGAGTTGTGCGTGCGCTGACCGATGCGGTGACGCTGTACGGGGCAAACCCCGGACGGGGAGGCTATCCGCTGGCGGAAGCTGCCGACCGACGGCTGTATGAATGTCGGAGCAGAGCTGCGGAATTCTTCGGA
>SVPO01000156.1 GCA_015065795.1 Oscillospiraceae bacterium
CTGCACGCAGTCGGCAGGCAGTCCGACGCTCTCCACCGCGCCGCGCAGGGCGGACATGATGGCGATGTTGGAATTGATGGCCTCCTTGCCGCTGCGCAGTATGCAGGCGTTGCCCGACTTGAGGCACAGGGCGGCAGCGTCGGAGGTGACGTTGGGACGGGCTTCGCAGATGATGCCGATGACGCCCATGGGCACTCTTATCTTGCGGATGGCAAGGCCTTTGGTGCCCACCGCTCCGCTGATGATCTCTCCGCAGGGATCGGTGAGGGCGGCGGTCTCCAGCACGCCGTCAGCCATGCCCCTGATGCGTTCCGGGGTCAGGCGCAGGCGATCCTGCAGGGACACGGTCATGCCGTTTGCGATGCCGTTCTCCATATCCACTGCGTTGGCGCGCAGGATATCTTCGCTGTTTGCGATGAGGGCGGCAGCCATTGCCTCAAGGGCACTGTTCTTGAGAGACGTGGATGCGGTGGCAAGCACGCGGGATGCGGCTTTTGCCCGTGCGCCCATAGTGTTCAGATCGAGCATTATTGTTTCACTCCTTCGGGAGATGTGGGTATGTTTGTTCAGTCTTTGCGGGAGGGCACGAAATGGGTGCCCACGGGCTTGCCGTCGATGAGATCGTACAGCGCTTCGGGATGTCCGCCTGCCATGATGTAGGCATCGATGCCCTCGGCGATGGCGTTCTCGGCAGCGGTGAGCTTGGTAGCCATGCCGCCGGTGCCGCGCTTGGAGCCCTTGCCGCCTGCGATGGCGCGGATGTTATCGGTGATCTCCAGCACCACGGGGATGAGCACCGCTTCGTCGCTGACGTGGGGATCGCGGTCGTAGAGACCTTCGATGTCGGTGAGCATGACCAGTGCCTCGGCACCGATCAGACGGGCGACGATGGAGGACAGGTTATCGTTGTCGCCGATGTTGTGTCCCTCCAGCTCGTCGACGGAAACGGCGTCGTTTTCGTTGATAATGGGGATGATGCCCATGCTCAGCAGGGCGTTGATGCAGTTGACAACGCACGCCTTGCGCTTTTCGTCGTCGATGATGTCGCCGGTGAGCAGCACCTGGGCGCAGTTCTTGCCGTACTCGGTGAAGAACTTGTCGTAGAGGAACATAAGCTCGCACTGACCCACAGCAGCCATCGCCTGACGGCCGGCGGTGTCGGTGGGACGCTCGGTGAGACCCAGACGACCAAGTCCCATGCCTACCGCGCCGGAGGTGACCAGAACGATCTCTCTGCCGGCGTTGTTCAGGTCGGCAAGCACGCGGCACAGCAGCTCAATGCATCGGATATTGGCACGTCCGCTCTCGTGGGTGATGGTGGAGGTGCCCACCTTGATCACGATGCGTTTTGCGTTTTCTACCTTCATGTTTATACATTTCCTTCCGGCAGCAGCGGCTATACCGTTTCTACCATGTTTTTCCGAACAATGATTAAACTATATTATATCAGAAGACTGCGTTCTGTACAAGAGAATCATATACGCCGTCATTTCTGATTTTTCCTGTCGCGCAGAACGAATAATTATCAAAATCGATGAATTCACGGGCTGCAAGGTTGACCTGCTCCACCGTTACGGCATCGATGGCGGCGAGAATGTCGTCCTCGCTCTTTATCCTGCCGTGGAGAAGCTCACCTCTGCCCATGTGGGCGGAGATGGCGGAATTACCCTCCAGACCCATGACGATGGACGCCTTGAGCTGTTCCTTGGCACGGGTGAATTCCTGTTCGGTGACACCGTCGCGGCGGAGCAGACACAGCTGCTTTACCAGCTCACTGACGGCGGCTTCCTCGTTCTTCGGGGAAACGGCGGCATCCACCTCGAACATACCCTCCGCCATATACGGCGCGGAGGAGCATCCCACGGAATACGCCAGACCCAGCTCCTCGCGGATGCGCTGGAACAGGCGTGACGAGCTGCTGCCGCCGCAGATGGAGTTGAGGACGCCCAGCGCGTGACGGCGCGGATCGTTGTAGGCAACGCCGGGGAAGCCGATGCTGATGTGGGTCTGCTCGAAATCCTTCTCGATGAGCCTGATGCCCTTGTGATATGCAGCTGGCTGAGCCACCATAGGCACGTCGCCCCGGGGCAGTCCGCCCAGAGCGTCCCTGACCTGCGCGGTGACCGCATCGGGATTGAAGGCGCCGCTGACGGCGCAGACGATACGGGATCCGGTGTACTGCTCCGCCATATGGGCACGGAGCTTGTCGGTGGTCATGTCGGCGATGGTCTGACGGGTGCCGAGAATGTTGGCGCCCAGCATACTGTCCTGCCACATGGTGGAATAAAGCCCATCGATCATCAGATCCTCGGGGCTGTCCTCGTACATTCCGATCTCCTCAAGGATGACGCCCTTCTCCACCTCGAAATCACTTTCGGCAAGGCGGGGATTGGTGGTCATGTCGGTGATGAGATCCAGCGCACGGGGCAGATGGCTGTCCAGCGCACGGGTGTAGACGCAGGTGTACTCCTTGGTGGTGTATGCGTTGAGCTGTCCGCCGATGGCATCCGATTCCTCGGCAAGCTCACGGGCGGAACGGCGGTGGGTGCCCTTGAACAGCATATGCTCGATATAGTGTGACACGCCCTGTCGCTCGGGCAGCTCAAAACGCGAGCCGGAGCCTATCCACAGGCTGACGCTGGCGCTGCGTCCGTGGTCGGAGGGCAGCATCAGCAGACGCACGCCGTTATCGAGAGTGAGCTTCTGTATGTTTTCGTGTTTCAAAAGTCAGTATCCTTTCGCGGAAATCTTATGCAATTATATGCGTTTAGATGCAGGTATATGAGAAAACGCATGAAAGCTGTAAATTAGCACAAGGACTGCCGAAACCGGCAGTCCCCGACACTTCAAGCAAGGGACTGCCATGATGCCACAGCAGTCCCTTCTGGTTATTTCATAGGTTTTCGCTTTTCGCTCGATTCCAATCAGTTGTTGTTATCGAATCGTCTGCGGTTGCCGCCGTTGTTGTAGCCGCCTTCACGACGGGGAGGACGGGAGGTTCTGGGGGCAACGGTGTTTTCGGGAACCAGACCCTCGACCTCGATGAGAGCATCGCGGCGGGAGAGGTTCAGGCGGCCCTTCTCGTCGATGGGCAGAACCTTGACCATGACCTGATCGCCGACGTTGACAACA